>ONET01000040.1 GCA_900316905.1 uncultured Treponema sp. | reverse complement strand
CGACAAGGACTTCACTTGGACTGCGTATACAAGCCAATACACCGATCCAAGCTTGGGCTGGACAACGGCCAAGACGCTCGACATATCCGGAACCAACGAGGGCGCGCTTGACGGAGGCCACTCGGTGAAAACAGCGGCCAACAGCTTTACGATGAGCGGAAACTTCGCGTTTGGAATGCCAAGCCAAACAACTTGGACAAGGCAATAACTTGGCCGCTTTGGCTCAAAAGCTAAACTTGGCGTTTATGCAAATGCTGCTTAAATTTTTGTAGGCCCCGTACTTTCCCGAGCGCTCAGGCCCCGGGATAAAGACAAAGGCCTTCAAGCCAAGCGTAATTTGGTCTGAAACGCTGTATTTGACAGCGGGAGAAATCGCGCTGTCAAAATCATTAAAGCCGATCAAGCCGGAAAAGCGAAGCTCCAAAGTTTCGCTTAAAAGCGTTTTTGAAACGCTCAAGGTAGCGCCGTGCATATAAGCGTCGCTGCGATCCAGCGCTTCCAAGCCGCCAAAGACAAGGTCGCAATAATACTGCGCGGTGAGCGTCCAACCGCTTGGCATCCAGTCAATTCCGGCGAGCGCCGACACTTGGTTGCGCTTTTCGGAAAGATCGCATCCGGCATTTCCATTCATTTTTTCCTTCATGATTTTTGAGGAAGACTTTTGGAAATGCCGCGCCGGGAAAAAGGCGCCTTCAAGACGAAGAACCGTTTCTCCGATGGGAAAAGCCGCGTCGGCGCCGACCATCGCCATTCGCTCGTACTTGCCGCTTACAGTCAAGCCGCTGGGAATGGGGGAATAGGAAGTTCCGCCATAGGTGATTGTGTAATCCATGAGCGGCTTGTCGTCCCAGCCATAAAACGCGTAAAGCGAAATGTCAAAGGCCGGGAAAAAGCCGGAAGCGCGAAGTCCATACTCGCTGTTCCACAACGCAAGCTCAGGAGTCTCAAACTTTCCGATCGCCACAGGAAGCTTAAAAATTTTGCTCATCGCGGGAACAGGGACGTCAACCGTCGCGGGAACCAAATATTTCCTAATAGGATTTCCGTCGCCAAACGGAAGCGCGGCCGGCGTAAAAAAAGGAATCCAATAAGCGTCCGCCGCAAACTGGTTTCCCGTCAAGGAAAAGCGCGCCGCATCGACGGCAAGTTTTTTGTCGTCCATCATCGCGGCAAGGCTCCGCATGTCAGGCGGGCACAAGACATTAGTGATGTCCATTTTGTCCGCCTTGCCCCACGCGGCTTTTTGGCGGCCGATTCTTATTCCCCAAAAGGAGTCGGTGTAATCCAGCCAAAGCTCGTCCAAGGAAACGTTAAAGCCGTTTGTAAGATTTCCGCCGGCGCGGTTCACCGCGTCATAAGAAAAAGCGGCTTCAACATAGGCGGAACTTTTGCCATAGTACGCGTCAAGCTTTCCGTCAAAGGATGTGGTTCCCAATGTAAAGCGGCCGGCGCTGTCGTCTTTGTCTGTCCAAGGAGCGCCGACCCCCCATAAAGTTTCGACGCTGCCTGAAAAATCCACGCCGCCATCGGCCGCGAACAAATTGACGGCGAACAACGCGAGCGCCGCGCAAATAATTGTCTTTTTCATAAAGCCCTTTCTTTGCCATGCATCCGCGCTTGGGCGCGGAAAGCGCGATTACCTAACCCTTCCTTTTTCCAGCGCGGCCACGGTGAACAATGAGTCGTCAATGTCTTGCGCGTCGTAAACTATATTCTTGCTTTCGATGAGCGACCATGTGCCGGACTGAACGTTTTCCATCTTCATTTTTTGGGCTGTCGTAAAGCCTTTGATTGTAGTAAAGTCCATGCAAGTTAGAATTCTGTGAAGCGTGTCCTGCCGGTCGAAGAACTCGCACTTGCGCAGGATGTAGTCGCCTTTTCCGATGTAGCTTATGTAGCGGGGATCTTTTTCCGAGCGGTCTTTGCTGACACATTCAACCTTGTAACAGTCAACGCCGTCCACAGATTCTTCGCCTAGAAGCGTGTAGTCATACTTGTTCAGGCTGCGGTCGCCCATGTCCCTATAAGTGAAGTCGGTTCCCATAAAGCTTCCGTCGCTTTCAGAACCGCTTGAAGCGATGCGGCGGGTCTTTTTCATGGCAGGCATATAAAGCCAGCTGTCGGAATCCTTGTCGTCGTCATCGTAATCAAACATGAGGTAACCAGTTCCGGCCACGTCTTTTGGCGTCGTGAAAACGATAATCTGTTTTTCAACGTCGCCATAATCCTTGCTCTTCATAATCACTTCGCGAATTCGGTCGGAACCTTTCTTTGAGTGAATTGTGAGCGTGGCGGTAGAAGACGATGTTTTTGGCTCGGGAACTTCGTCAGCTTTTTTCATGATGTCATAGCCAGTCTCGGCAAAGAGCAGAGTTCCCATTGCAATTGCAGCTAAAGACAAGAATTGTTTTTTCATAATGAACCTCCTTATAATTCATAATTACTATTTATTTTTTTCCCTGCCAAACGGCTTGGTCACATACAACAAAACCGGCGTCAAAGTGTAGTCGGCAACCAAGGCGCTGCCAAGGCCCACGATTGAAAGCCATCCGATATTCACAAGAACAGTCATCGTGCTTGTAAGGAAAATTCCGAACATCGCGCACAAAATGATTGTCGTCATGATCATTGTCTTTCCGATTTCGCGGTATGAGTTCAACACCGCCGACCGGTAGTTTCCAGTAAGCTCAAAGTGATACTTGATGTGGTTGGTAAAGTGAATCGTGTCGTCAACCGCGATTCCCAAAATCATCGGCATTATCATCGCTGTGATCATGTCAAGGTTCACGCCGGCATAGCCCATGATTCCGCCGATAATCACAATTGGAGCGACGTTTGGAATCATCGCGATGAAGCCCGTGCGCAAAGAGGTGAAGGCAAGAACAAGCAGCGCAAGAATCACGCAAAGCGAAGTTCCGATTGAGCGGATGGAACCTCGGACAAGCTTTCCGTTCATTTGCGCGTACTGGACAACTTCGCCGACAACACCGGCGTTAGAGGCGTTTGGAAAAAGTTCCGACACCCACTTTTTAACCTCGGCCAAATTTTGGACAATTTCTTCTCCGTCATAGCCATTAAGCTCTATGTGGAGGTAGCCGGCCTTGAAGTCTTCGCTTACATAGTCATACAAGTCAGAGCCGCCCGAGATTTCGTACAGGAACATTTCCTGGCTGACCAGCTCTTGGTCGTCAGGGATTACATAAGCGGCGCTGTCGTCGCCGTTCAACGTGCGGTTCATCTCCTTAATGACTTTTGTGACGGAAGAAACCCGCGGCTTTCCGTTGGAAACTTTTGTCGAGCTTAGCGTTCCGATGCGCTCAGCAAGCTCGTCCATATTTTTTAGGACTTGCGGATTTTTCAGCGCGTCTTCGTAAGGATATTCGACAAGAACTTCATAGCTGTACTGGCTTCCAAGCTGGCTGCGGGTGATTTCCATAAGGCGGTGAATGTAGGGAGTGCGCTCGCCCATCATGTCCGCGTAATTCATGTTGACCTTGATTTTAAAAATTCCCGGCGCGAAGACAAGCATCACAAGGGCGCCGGCGACGACAGTGATCCACTTTTTGTTAAGGATTGACTTTCCCATCGCCTCAACCCTAAGATCCGATTTTGTGGAACCTTCCGTGTTCACAAAATTAGGGTCAGGCTCTTGATTTTTTCCAAAACTGTAGAGGACAGGAAGAAGGATGATTTCAAAAACAAAAACCGCAAGAACCGCGGCGGCGGTAATTCCGCCAACCCAGCGCATAGGCCTGATGTTCGCCGAAAGGAATGAAAGCATTCCCGCCATGGTCGTTACGACAGTGAAGAACAAAGCCCAGCCGGAATCCCTTATGCCCATTATCACGGACTCTTTTCTTTGCCCTGTTTTTCTAAAGTACATCTTGAAGCTGTTGATGTAGTGGACCGCATAGCCGACAGCGAGCGCCATAGACAAAAGGACCGCGACCATAATCATCGTGTTGTTTCCCTTGACATTAAGCCACGCCGAAGCGCCAAGGGTCGTGGCCAAGGCGCCTACAGTCGCGATTGACGGAACGACCACGCCGCGCAGAGAGCGGATGAAAAGCACAAGAAAGACAAGCATGGCCACAAAGCCTAAAGCGATTCTGCTAACGCACTGCGCGACAATGGACTTTTCCTCCTCGTACTCCGTGTAGGAAAGGCCCGCGGGGCGGATTTCCCATTTGTCGGACTTGTATTTGGGGTCGTTGAAAACCGCCATCGCCGGCGGCGCGATTTTTTTCATCGCCTCGTCAAGGCTTTCGGAATACTGCTCAAGATTGACGATGAGCCAAGTTTCGCGGCAGTCTGCGCTTACAAGATTGTTCAAAAGAGACTCGCGGCTCAAAATAAAGGCTTTCTTTTCAGCCAGTTCCCGGGGGTCGCTTGGAACGCCGTCCTCAAAGGGACTTTTCACCTCAAAGCCGTCTTCCGTACCAATCGGAAGCGAAAGATCCATCAAAGAAGTGATGCTGCCGGCGTATGGAACCTTGTCCAAAAGCTCGTCGCCAAGCTCGTCAATCATTTGCAAAACTTCAGGCGCAAAGACGTCGTCGGCCTTGATGTGGGCCAAAAGCGTGTCCGTTGAGCCAAAAATGCTTTCAAAGTGATCCTGGTTGACCTTTGTTGTTTCCCAGTCGTCAAACCAGTCCTCTTCTCCGTTATCCAGCTTAAGGCGCGGAAGGCCAAGGCTGCAGACAACGGTCACAATCAAAAGCCCTATGATAAAGAGCCAGCAATGCCTCACTTCAAAGCGCCCGAACTTTTCAAACCAGTCGTTTATTTTAGCAACTTTCAATTTTTTCTCCTGCATCAAGATAACATTGTTATCTGATAACATCGTTATCATACGATAACAATGTTATCTTGTCAAGCGCTTTTTGATAACTTTGTTATCATTTTTTTCTTGACTTTTTTATCTTTTTGACTGTAAACTGTGTCTATGGGCGAAGCATCTGCGGAGACAAAAAAGAAAATCCTAAAAAGCGCTACGGCTGAATTCCTTGAAAAAGGCTTTATAAACGCCTCCCTTCGAGAAATCGCCGCCAACGCGGGCCTTACCACCGGCGCGATGTACCGCCACTTTAAGGACAAGGACGCGCTCTTCTGCGCGCTTGTTGACAAAGCCATAGACTTCACGACTAAAACGGTGATGCTGGCGGATTCCTCCCACCACATGGACTTGGACAACCCAATTTCAAAAGAGCATTTTGAAGACGAAGCCAAGCAAACAAACGAGCTTTTGAACTATATTTTTGACAATATGGACGCGTTCACTTTGCTCCTTACAAAATCAGCCGGAAGCACGCACGAACATTTTCAGGAAGAAATCTGCGAACTGTACACCAAGAACCTCGAACAGACAATCAATTGGATGTACAAAAGCAAAATCTCATCAAAAAAAATAGACAAGATGACAGTTCACTTTATAGCGTCAACTTTGATAAACGCATTTGTTGAAATCATCACGCACAAGATGACCAAAAAAGCCGCGTTCCAATACATACAAAACATCGAAGATTTTACCCGCTACGGAATGATGGGCATTTCAATCGACTAAAAAAATTTTCAAAGCCCTCTTCCCATAAAGGCAAAAAAGCGCTATATTATTTTAAGTCAATGGCGACCTCAATTTATGGGGTCGCTATTTTTTTTGGAGCATACAATGGCGTTGAATCCAAATATCCACAAGGTTATGGTCATCGGCTCGGGGCCGATCATTATAGGGCAGGCGGCGGAATTTGACTACGCGGGAAACCAGGCCTGCCGCGCGCTAAAGTCGCTGGGCTTGGAAGTCGTTCTTGTAAACTCAAATCCAGCCACCCTTATGACGGACAAAAGCATGGCGGACGAGATTTACATCGAGCCGCTAACGCTTAAGACGGTGGAACGAATCATAGAAAAGGAAAAGCCCGACTCCCTGCTTTCGACTTTGGGCGGCCAGACCGGACTTACGCTAAGCATGGAACTTGCCAAAAACGGTTTTTTGGATTCCCACAATGTCCGCCTCTTGGGAGCCGTTCCCGAAACGATTGACAAGGCCGAAGACCGCCAGCTCTTTAAGGACACGATGGAAAAAATCGGCGAGCCGGTGATTCCGTCAAAGGTCGTGACAAACTACCAAGACGCGATAGACTTTGTCCACAACGAAATCGGGCTTCCGGCAATCATAAGGCCGGCCTTCACTCTTGGCGGAACTGGCGGCGGCATTTGCAACAGCGAGCGCGAGCTTGACGAAATAGTAAGGAACGGCTTGCACCGTTCACCGATACACCAAATACTTGTTGAAAAATGCATCGCCGGCTGGAAGGAAATCGAGTTTGAAGTGATGCGCGACGGCGAGGGAAACGTAATCACCGTTTGCTCGATGGAAAACATTGACCCGGTTGGCGTTCACACGGGAGACTCAATCGTCGTCGCGCCGACCTTGACGCTGGCCGACAAAGAGTATCAAATGCTTAGAAGCGCCGCGCTCAACATAATCAGCGAGCTTAAAATCGAAGGCGGCTGCAACTGCCAGTTCGCGCTAAACCCAGACTCGTTTGAATACGCCGTAATCGAAGTGAACCCCCGCGTGTCGCGCTCGTCGGCTTTGGCCAGCAAGGCTACAGGCTACCCGATAGCGAAAGTCGCGGCGCTCATCGCGGTGGGCTTTACGCTTTCGGAGATTCCGAACTTTGTGACAAAAAAGACCAAGGCTTGCTTTGAGCCGGCGCTGGACTATGTCGTCGTCAAAATGCCAAAGTTCCCCTTTGACAAATTTGTTTACGCCAAGCGCGACTTGGGAACGCAAATGAAGGCCACCGGCGAAGTCATGGCGATAGGACAAAGCTTTGAGGAGGCGCTTTTAAAGGCCGTTCGCGGAGCGGAGCTAAAGACATCCTCGCTTGACCTTGCGGCGTTCAAAGACGAAAGCAACGAAAAAATAATTTCGCGCGTCGGCCGCTGCTCGGACCAAAGAATTTTCGCGATTTACCAAGCGCTAAAGCGAGGCCTTTTGTCAGTCCAAGAAATTCACGACATCACAAAAATCGACAAGTGGTTCCTATGGAAAATCCAAGGAATAATCGAAAAGGAAAAAGGCCTCGGCGACAAGGGCGGACTTCTTTATCCGCCGCGCTCATTTAAAATGGTAGACACATGCGCGGGCGAGTTTTCCGCCGAAACGCCCTACTTTTATTCCACCAGCGGCGGCGACAACGAGGCGGAAGAATACCTTGCGGAGCGGGAACGCAAAAAGACAATCCTTGTTCTTGGCTCCGGTCCAATTCGCATCGGACAGGGAATTGAGTTTGACTACGCGAGCGTCCAATGCGTCCGCGCGCTAAAAGAGCTTGGCTACGACGTGGCCATCGTGAACAACAATCCCGAAACAGTTTCGACCGACTTTGACACGGCCGACCGCCTTTACTTTGAGCCGCTCACTGGCCCTGACGTGATGAACGTAATCCGCGTGGAAAAGCCGGTGGGAGTTGTCGCGGCCTTTGGAGGGCAAACAGCGATAAACCTTACGAAATTCCTTGACTCGCAGGGCGTTCCCATTTTGGGAACAAGCGCGGACTCGATTGACCTTGCCGAAGACCGCGAGCGCTTTGAGGAACTTTGCGACAAGCTTGGAATTTTAAGGCCGCGCGGAGTCACGGTGTTTACAGAATCGGAAGCCTTGGAAGCCGCGGCGCGAATCGGGTATCCAGTTCTCTTGAGGCCCAGCTACGTTCTTGGCGGACAAAACATGATCATCGCAAACACAAGCGCCGACGTAAAGGAATACATGGCGATAATCTTGCGGCAAAAAATCGAGAACCCGGTTTTGATTGACAAATACATGGAAGGAACGGAGCTTGAGGTTGACGGAATTTGCGACGGCCAAGACGTTTTGATTCCGGGAATCATGCAGCACGTGGAGCGGACAGGAATCCACTCCGGCGACTCAATCGCTGTCTATCCAAGCTGGTCAATTCCCGAGCATTTAAAAGAAAAAATCGTCAAGCAAACAACTGACTTGGCGCTGGCTCTTGGCACAAAGGGAATCGTGAACATTCAGTACTTGATTTGGAACGACGAGCTTTACATAATCGAAGCCAATCCGCGCTCCAGCCGCACCGTTCCATACATAAGCAAGGTGACAGGCATTCCGATGGTGGCCCTTGCGACGCGCGCGATGATGGGCGAGCGCCTTCGCGACATGGGTTACGGAACAGGACTTTACCGCGCTCCAAACTACTTCGCCGTAAAAGTTCCTGTCTTTAGCTTTGAAAAGCTTACCGACGTTGACACCGCTTTGGGGCCGGAGATGAAGTCCACAGGCGAAGTTTTGGGAATCGCTCCCACGCGCGAAGAGGCGCTCTTTAAGGGAATGGTCGCGGCCGGAATGAAAATCATTCGGCCTAAGGAAAGCGAAGGCGGCGATTCGTGCCCGCGCGGCGTTTTGTTCAGCGTAAAGAAAACAGACTTGCGCGAGCTTCCGGCTTTGGCCAAGCGCTTTTACGACTTGGGCTTTGTTCTCTACGGAACAAGCGGAAACGCCGACACGATAGAGCGAAGCGGCCTTCCTGTAAAAAGCGTGGCGAAAGTTCACGAAGACCCAAATGACAACATCATCACCCTGCTTGACAGCGGAAAAATCGCCTACGTAATTTCAACTTCCGCAAAGGGAAGAAACCCCGACGCGGAAAGCGTTAAGTTCCGCCGTCACGCGGTGGAGCGCGACATAGAATGCCTTACAAGCTTGGACACGGCCACAGCGCTTGCCGAATCTTTGGCAGCCGGCTTTACCGAAGACAAGATGGCGCTGGTGGACATCAAGAAGATTTAAAGTTAGAATAATAGATAGCGAGGAAACCATGTATTCAGAAAGCGATGTTTTGGATTATGTAAACGAGGAAGACATTAAGTTTATCAGGCTTGCGTTTTTTGACTTGAACGGCGTTCAAAAGAACGTTTCGATTTTGGCAAGCCAGTTGGAAAGCGCTTTTAAAAACGGAGTCAGTTTTGACGCTTCCGCGATTTACGGTTTTGAAAGCCCTGAAAAATCCGACTTGTTCCTGCACCCGGATCCGACAACTTTGTCCGTCCTGCCATGGCGGCCCAACACGGGAAAGGTGGCCAGAATGTTTTGCAACATCCGCTACCCCGACGGCCGCGCCTACGAAAAGGATTCGCGCGCGATTTTGCAAAACGCTGTAAAGGCCGCCAAAGACGCAGGCGTGGAATTCATGTTCGGAACGGAAATCGAGTTCTACCTTTTTAAGCTGGACGAAAAAGGCGAGCCGACAAAAATTCCTTTTGACAACGCGGGCTACATGGACATCGCTCCCGAAGACAAGGGAGAGAACATTCGCCGCGAGATTTGCTTCACTCTTGAGCAAATGGGAATTCAGCCTGAATCGAGCCACCACGAGGAAGGCCCCGGCCAAAACGAAATCGACTTCCACTATTCCGACGCGGTCACAGCCGCAGACAACGCCGCGACCTTTAAATGGATTGTGCGAACGCGCGCGGCCCAAAACGGCCTCTACGCCGACTTTTCTCCAAAGCCGCTCGCCGACAAGGCTGGAAGCGGCTTCCACATAAACATGTCGTGCGCGGACGCTTCAAAGCGCAAAAACATTTTGGCGGGAATCCTCGCGTGCTCAAAGGAAATCGCGTATTACCTCAACAGTTCGGAAAATTCCTACAAGCGCTTGGGCGAGCACAAGGCGCCGCGCTTTGTGGCTTGGGGCAACGAAAACCGCTCGACAATTATCCGCGTTCCGGCCACGACAAGCGACGACGCCGAGCGTTTGGAAATCCGAAGCGCCGACTGCGAATGCAACATTTACATCGCGTTGACGCTCTTGATTTACGCGGCGATTGAAGGCATAAAGAAGAATCTTCTTCCGCCGGAACCAGTCACCGAAAACTTGTTTGAGCGCGGCGCCGCTGGAGCAAAAAATTGCGACGTGCTTCCGGCCACGCTTTCCGAAGCGAAAAAAATCGCCGAACAAAGCGAGTTTGTGAAGGAAGCGCTCGGACTGTAAAATGACTTTGGACAACCACAGCGTTTTGGTAGTTACAAAAGACTCTAAGGCCGCGTCGATGATGAGCGCGATGCTTATGCCGCCGCTTTTTGAAGTGGAAGCATTGGCTGACTTTAACGAGGCACGGCGCCGCTCCCAGGAGCGCGTCTACAACATTGTCATCGCCGACTACGCGGATGGCGAAGGCGCGGACTTTGCGATTGACGCGTCCGACTCCTTGAGCGCGATTTTGCTCTTGACGCCGCCGGCGCTTTTCGAGGAAGTGAGCTACCGCGTTGAAGGCTACGGAATCATAACGATTACAAATCCCTTTGACCAATTCTATTTTTACAACATGATAAAAGTGGCCATCGCTGTTCAGTATAAAATGCGGACGCTTTACAGCCAAACGACAAAACTCAAGGTCAAGATGGAAGAAATCCGCCTTGCCAACCGCGCCAAAATGCTTTTGATGCAAAGCCTTAAGATGACGGAACAAGAAGCGCACCGCTACATCGAAAAAGAGGCAATGGACCGCGGCCTGAAAAAAACGGCCGTCGCGGAAAACATCATAAAGATGTACGGTTAGCCCGTCATCCCGTAGACAAGGCTCAAAAGCTGCGTCCGCGAATAAACTCCCGCCTTGTTGAAAATATTGTAGACATGTTTTTTTACAGTAGACACGCTCACGTCCAGCCGCTCGCCTATGTCGGAATTTGAGCGGCCTTCAACTACTAGCCGCAAAACTTCGGCCTCGCGCTTTGAAAGCGAAAAAGCCGCGGCCGCCTTTGAAATCTTTGACTCAAAAAGAAGGCTTTCGACTTGATTTTGCAGCATGGAGACCAAAGCGATTTGGCTTTCGGAAAACTCTTCAAAAGTTGAGTCGACGGAAATGGCAAAGGAGTCGACGAGGCCGCCAGCGTTTTTGACAGAGACTTCAAAAAAAATTTTTCCGCCATTCTTTTTCCGCATATTCCCCCGCAAAAAAAAGAAGCCCTTCCGCTAAAACGAAAAGGCTTCTTTGCTCAACGTATGTTCTTATTCTACAACTTTTGCCTTTGTTTGAACAGCCTTCGCCATGGAACTAAAGTTTTATTTTTTTATATTGACTAAAAAGCGACGGCATTGTATAAATTCCGCAAGATACGGCAACGAGGTCGCAAACAAAATTTGCGGCCTCATTTTTTTTGCCGCGCATTGGAGGAAATTATGGCTTGCTTTTTGGTTCCGCTTGCGGAAGGAATCCTTCTCACCGGCGCGAAAAAAATTTTTGGCCAAAAGGACACTGCAAGACAAACCGTCTGGAGCGCGAAGAATGTTTTTGCGGCCAATGTCGGCGGCTTGCAAAAAATGCTTTTTGGCGGAAGCTTTCTTCTTGCGATTGAGCACATCTATCACGGCGAGGTGGTCCTTTATCCGCCATTCTTGACCGCGATGAGAAGCCCGGAAGACACGGCCGAGATGCTGCATGAGATGGCGACCGTGGGAACGTCTATGGCGCTTTTGCTGACGGCGGTTTGGGCGGCGGCTTGCGGATTGATTTATATTTTTGGCAAGGGGAGGAAAAACGCCTTATGTGCTTGATAATGACAATGATCGCCGCCGCGATTTTTGGAGGCCTTTTGTTGGTCCAAAAGAAAAAGGACGGCGACACAAAGGCGCTTTCAGTCGCGACGATGATGTTCGCGGCGGCCGCCTTGATGTGGAGCGTGGACGGAATCTTTTGCGTTCTTGAAAGCGAACCCTTCTTTGACATAAGCGTCGAGGACACGATTTTGGGAGCGATAATCCTTGTTTCGGGAACTGCGGTTTTCTTGGCCTACAGCTTGTTCCGAAAATTCAAGGCAGCGAAGTAGTAAGAAAAAAAATAATTTAATAGAAAAGACAAAGGCGTCTGTTTTCTTAAGCTAGCAAGAAAATGGGCGTCTTTTTTTTTATAAAAAAATAAAAATGATTTGGAGGAAAAAATCATGAAAAGAACTTTAACTTTAATCGCCGGAGCGGCCTTGGCCTCTTCACTCTTGCTCGGACTTTCATCTTGTTCAAAGAAAGAAGAATCAAAAACCGTCAAGGTTGGAATTCTTCATTCCTTGAGCGGAACGATGGCAATCTCAGAAACTTCAGTCCGCGACGCTGAATTGCTCGCCATTAAGGAAATCAACGCGGCGGGCGGCGTTTTGGGAAAGCAAATCGAAGTGGTCCAAGAAGACGGCGCGAGCGAGCCGCAGATTTTCGCCGAGCGCGCCAGAAAGCTCATCCAAAATGACAAGGTCGCCACAATTTTTGGCTGCTGGACAAGCGCCTCAAGAAAGGCCGTAAAGCCTGTCGTCGAAGAGACCGGCGCGCTCTTGTGGTACCCTGTCCAGTATGAAGGAATGGAGCAAAGCCCCAACATCATGTACATGGGCGCCGCGCCTAACCAGCAGGCCGTTCCCGCAGTTGAATTCTGCGTGAGCAACTTTGGAAGCAACATCTTCCTCGTAGGAAGCGACTACGTATTCCCGAGAACTGCCAACAAAATCATCAAGGCGCAGCTTGACTTTATCGGCGGAACTGTCGCAGGCGAAGAATACACACCGATGGGACACACGGACTTTGCCACAATCGTTTCAAAGATCAAGGCCGCCAAGCCCTCGTGCGTAATCAACACCCTTAACGGCGACTCAAACGTGGCCTTCTTCAAGCAGCTCACCGACGCGGGAATCACAGCCAAGACAATTCCTGTAATGTCGTTCTCAATCGCGGAAGAAGAAGTTGGCGGCGTTGGAATCGCCAACCTCAAGGGCCACTATGTCGCGTGGAACTACTACCAGACGACCCAAACGCCTGAGAACATCGCTTTCGTAAAGGCTTACAAGGCCGCCTACGGCGAAAACCGCGTGACCGACGACCCCATCGAAGCGGGCTACATCGGAGTTTACCTGTGGGCCAAGGCCGCCGAAAAAGCCGGTTCGTTCGACGTTGACAAGATTTGCGCGGCCGCCAAGGGAATCACGTTCAAGGCTCCCGAAGGCAAGGTCACGCTCGACGGCGACAACCAGCACATTTACAAAACAGTCCGAATCGGCGTAATCAACAGCGACGGTTTGATTGACGAAGTGTGGGCCACAAACGGAGCCGTCAAGCCCGATCCCTACTTGACCACATACAGCTGGGCCAAGGGCTTGTAATCTTGCGACAAACGAAGGCTGTTGCGCGAGCGGCGCTTGACGCAACAGCCTTCTATCCTTAGGACTTCTTATGGAAACAGTTTTTACTATTTTATTCAACGGACTTAGCCTGAGCTCGATTTTGCTTTTGGCCGCGCTCGGACTTTCAATCACTTTCGGGCTCATGCGCGTCATAAACATGGCGCACGGCGAGTTCATAATGATTGGCTCGTACGCCACTTTTTTGACGCAAAACTTTTTTCTAAAATTTTTGCCAAGATCGCTTTTTGACTTTTATTTTCCAGTCGCCATCGTCGTCTCTTTTTTCGTGGCGGCTCTTTTTGGAGCGGCGCTTGAGCAGCTTGTAATCAAGCGGCTTTACGGCCGCGAAACCGATTCCCTCTTGGCCACTTGGGGCGTGAGCCTCGTCTTGCAGCAGCTGGCCAGAACAATTTTTGGCGCGCCAAACGTAAACGTGAGCGCCCCTTCCTTCCTAAACGGAAACTTTGAGGCCGCCGGCGTGGTGATGACTTACAAAAGAATTTTCATCATCGCCCTCGTCGCTTTCTGCCTCGTCTTCATGTATATATTGATGTATAAAACTTCCTACGGAAAAAAAGTCCGCGCCACAATGCAAAACCGCTCGATGGCGCAATGTCTTGGAATCCGCACAAACAGAATCGACACGCTGACGTTCGCGATTGGTTCCGGTTTGGCGGGAATCGCCGGAGCCGCGCTTTGCTTGCTCGGCTCTGTCGGTCCAAGCCTCGGACAAAACTATATAGTGGACACATTCATGGTCGTGGTCCTTGGCGGCGTAGGACGGCTCGCAGGCTCCATAGCGGGCGCGCTTTTGATCGGCATGAGCAACGCGGCAATCCAGTTCGCGACGTCCGCCAACATAGCCAAGGCCATAGTCCTTTTCCTTGTCATCATGTTCCTGCAAAAAAAGCCGCAGGGCTTGTTCACAATCCATACGCGCGCCCTCGACGAGTCGGACAGCGGAAGCGCGCTGGACAACATGAACGCCAAGCGCAAGAACATCGCATTTGCGGTCGTCGCGTTTCTAATCGCGATTCTTCCTGTTTTCCTTTCGCCCTTCCGCGTGAGCTTGGTCGGAAAGTTCATCACTTACGCGATTGTCGCGCTTTCGCTCGACATGATTTGGGGCTACACGGGAATCTTGAGCCTGGGCCACGGAGTTTTCTTTGGCCTTGGCGGCTATGGGCTGGGAATGTATCTAAAGCTGCTCGCAAGCGGCAATAGGCTTCCTGACTTTATGAGCTGGAGCGGACGGACGGTCTTGCCATGGTTTTGGGAATTTTACAAAACCGCGCCCTCGGCTGTCATAATGATTTTGCTTGTCCCGACCGCGCTCGCGTTCGCGCTTGGCCTTTTGACGTTCACAAACAGAATACGCGGCGTTTACTTTTCAATATTGAGCCAAGCGCTCGCGCTTGTTTTTGTGACGCTGTTTGTAGGCTTGCAAGGCTACACGGGCGGCACGAACGGCATCACCGAATTTACAAAACTCTTTGGCCTGCCTTTCTCCAAAATCACGACAAAATACTTTTGGTATTACGTCGCGCTGGCCTTCTTGATTTTGACATACGCGGTTTTCTCTTGGATACTGCGGACAAAATGCGGCCGCGTGCTTGTGGCAGTCCGCGACGGAGAGAACAGAACGCGCTTCTCCGGATACCAAGTGGCCAACTACAAAACTTTCGTGTATTCGCTCAGCGCCTTGTTCACAGGAATCGCGGGCGCGCTCTTCGTTCCCTTTTCGGGAATCATATCGCCGTCGGAAATGAGCATATCAAACTCGATTGACATGGCGATATGGGTAGCGGTAGGCGGCCGCGGAAACTTAATTGGCGCGGTCATAGGAGCGCTCGTGGTGAACATAACAAAAACTTTGGTAAGCGAAAGTTTCCCGGAAATTTGGTCTTACTTCATCGGCTCGATTTTTGTGCTGGTCGTTCTATTCCTTCCGCGAGGCCTTACAGGCGTTTTCGCGGACGCAAAGGAATTCGCAAAAAGAAAATTGGCAGGGGGAACAAAATGAGCATCGAAAAAATAAAGTCAAAAATCACGCCTGTAATAGAAATAGACAACATTTCCGTTGTGTTCGACGGCTTTAAGGCGCTGAGCGACGTGACCACAAAAATCATGCCGCACAAGGTTCACTTTTTCATCGGCCCCAACGGCGCGGGGAAGACAACTTTGCTCGACATCATTTGCGGAAAGACAAAGCCGACCGGCGGAAAAATAACTTACCACGGCGGAATCGACATTGGCTTGCGAAAATACATCAACATCGACTTGACCAAAATGCGCGAGTCCGACATAGCCAACGAAGGCATAGGCAGAAAGTTCCAGGCGCCGTCCGTGTTCACAAGCCTCACGGTTTGGGAGAACATGGAAATCTCCCTCAAGGGCCAAAAAAACGTCCTCTCGTCTTTGCTATTTAGAATCACAAAAGAGCAAAAGGAACGGATTGAGCAAGTTCTCGCCTTCATAAACCTAAGCGAAAAGAAAAACGAGCGCGCCTCGTCGCTTTCGCACGGCCAAAAGCAGTGGCTTGAAATCGGAATGCTTCTTGTGCAAGAGCCGTCCGTTCTTCTCCTTGACGAGCCTGTAGCCGGAATGGGAAAGGCGGAGACCGAAAAGACCGGAGAGATAATCCGAAACATCGCGACAAAGTACGCGGTGGTGGTCGTGGAGCACGACATGGAATTTGTGCGCAAGGTCGCCGACACCGTTACGGTGATGCACGAAGGAAAAATTCTTGTGGAAGGAACGGCCGACTCAGTTCTTGCCGACGAGCAAGTAAAGGCAGTTTATCTAGGACGCGGAAAATTCCACAAGAGCGGAATGGCGAAAGCCGTGGAGGAAAAAGATGCTTGAAGTGAAAGAACTGGGAGCCTGGTACGGCGAAAGCAACATAATTCCGTCGCTGACATTTTCCGTTCCCGACAAAGAAATCGTTTGTCTTGTCGGACGCAACGGCGTTGGAAAAAGCACGACGCTAAAAAGCCTTATGGGAATGGTAAAGACGCCGACAGGAAGCATATTGTTTGACGGCCAAGAAATCATCCGCAAAAAGACTTTCGAGCGCGCCGCCCTTGGAATTGGATACGTTCCGCAAGGCCGCGAAATTTTTCCGCAGCTTACAGTGCAGGAAAACTTGGAGCTTGGCCTTCAAGTCAAAGGCGGAAAGGGAAAGATTGACGAAGACATTTACGAGCTTTTTCCAATCATAAAAACTTTTTTGAACCGCAAGGGCGGAAACCTTTCCGGCGGCCAACAGCAGCAGCTCGCGATAGCGCGCGCCCTTGTCTCGCGGCCAAAACTTTTGATTCTTGACGAGCCGACGGAAGGAATCCAGCCTTCGATAATCGAAGACATCGCGGCCGCAATTCAAAAGGTCAACAAGGAATTATGTAATGGACAAGGGCGAAATAACGCTCGCAGGCCTTACAAAAGACGCGAGCGCGAGCGAAATACAAGCCAAAATGTCTATAGGTTGAAAGACCGCCGCGCTGGCAATCAATCCCTCCAGGATGTCAGCGCGGTTTTTATTTTCTCAAATTCTTTTTGAATCGCTTCGGCGGAATTAGCCAGCGCGCGAATCGCGATGTCGCCGCTCCCCGTCTCGCTCGCCTCGACAAGGGTTTTGGGAATTTCTTCCGCATACAAAAGCTTTTCGTCAAGGCCAAGAATTTTTCTGATCTCAAAAAGGCTCGCTTCAAAGCCAAACAAAAGCATAGTTCCCGAATGCGTGAAGCCGCCAAAAACGGACGGCGACTGCAAAAGTTTTTTGGCCGCTGGCTTGTCTCCCCCGTCGCTTCCTTCAAAAAAAGCGTTGTCACGGAAAATCAATTCTCCGCCGCGAAAAACTTCTATCAAATTGCGGTAAAGCCTGTAGTCAAAAATCTCTCCGCTCGCGACACGGCCCGCGCAAAGAATGTCCTCGTAAAGCAAGCGGGAACTTTTGTCTTTCAAGCAAACTCTTGACCGCGAAGAAAAGTCGCTTTGCGAAAACGGAATGCACGGAAGCGGCGTGTAGACAAGAAGCGCGCCCTCCGCGACATCCACCGTTATTGTTCGGCGCGCGCTTTGCCCTTTTTCCATCTTAAAAATTTTTTCAAAAGACTGGCTTACGATTCTAAGCCGCGCGCCTTTCTTTACTACAATTTTGTGTTCCTGCGCGTCGCCCGCAAGGATTCCCGCGGAGGCGCTTTGCTGAAATACCGTTATCGCGCCGCCGCTTTCAAAGGGCTTCATTATCTTAAACGGCGAAGTGAAAAAGCTGTCTTGGACAAATGTCTTTCCCCCGCGCGAAAGGGCGGCGGAAATTTCAAGCCGCGAGATTTTTCCAAACTGGTTCATTTTTCCAAATCAGAAAAGAAAACGTTTTTTTCCAAAAAGGCTATCACCTGGTCGATTCCTTCGCCTGTCCGAATGTTTGTGAACACAAAGGGCTTTTCGCCGCGCATTTTTTTGGAGTCGCGCGCCATGACGTCAAGGTCGGCGCCAACAAGCGGAGCCAGGTCTATTTTGTTTATGACCAAAAGATTGCTGCGCATGATTCCAGGCCCGCCCTTTCGCGGTATTTTGTCGCCTTCCGCGACGTCAATCACAAAAATGGTGGAGTCAGCCAGCTCAGGGCTAAAGGTAGCCGAAAGGTTGTCGCCGCCGCTTTCGATGAAAACAAGCTCGATGTCCGGAAAGCGCGCGCGAAGGCCTTCCACGGCCTCAAGGTTCATCGAAGCGTCCTCGCGGATCGCGGTGTGCGGACAGCCGCCGGTTTCAACGCCGACAATCCGTTCCTTGGGCAGCACGGAATGGGCTGTTAAAAATTCCGCGTCCTCCTTTGTGTAAATGTCGTTTGTCACAACGCCGATGGAATATTTGTCCGCAAGGCGGCGGGTCAAGGCTTCCACCAAAGCCGTCTTTCCGGAACCGACGGGCCCAGCCACTCCAATTTTTGTAAAACGCATAATCGTCTCTAACTCATATAAAGTCTTGTGTATAAAAATTCGTGCTGCATCGCCCGCGCCTCGCCGGACGGACACGAGCGGCACAAATCGCTTTCGTCCATTTCCATCACTTTTTTTAAAACGCGGCCAAAGTCGTCAAAAAGGCCGTGAAGAATTTTTTGTCCGTCCGTCTGGCGCAAGGGAACCAGCTTTACGATTGTCGTCGCGCGCGAAGACGCTTGGCTGTACAAAAAAGCGGACAGGGCTTCGTCTTCTTGGATTCCGGCTTTGGCGCAATAGGCTCCGTAAGCAAGCGGAAAATGCCGGACGCAAATCGGCTCGGCGTCTTTGGCTTCCAAGCTTCCCCACGAGCCGACTGTCTTTAAAAACCGCGCGGCGAGCTTTTTGCTTCCCTCGCGAATTTCCTTTGCGCTTTTGCTCGCCTCGTAAATTTGGTCAATCCTTTTTAACGCGGCACAGTCGCCTTTTTTCCAAGCCTCGTAGGAAAGCCGCGCAGGAAGAAGCTCGTTTGTCAAAAAGGCGGCCTCGATTTCCGAACGCAAAAAATTTTCCGCCGACGCCGCGTCGAACACCACGCCCTGCTGGACAAACGTTTCACCGCCCCAAGAAAGCGTGTAGCTTCCGATTGGAAAGGTCGCGTCGTTCAGCTGCAAAAGCGTCCAAAAGTCAATGCCCATGATGTTCGTGGTGATGGTGGCTGTGTCCCACCACCGAAGATATTTGCCGGCCAAAGTCAAGCTTTTGCGTCCGCCGTTCGACTTGCGCGCCAAAACTTTTTAAAAGCCTTTCCATCGGCTCGGTGTAAATCGTCACAAGCTCGCCGTCGTCCTTTCCCGCAAAAAGAGGCGCGTGGCAGTTTCCGATTTCGTAGGCGATTTTTGAGGCGCGCAAAAATAGCGGCTCGCCAACTTTCGCGCAAAGAACGTCGGCCGCCTCAACGTCGGCGGCTATCACAGTTCCGTCGGCGTCAACGCCCAAAACGTCTCCCGGCTTGATTCCAGTTTTTAAAACGGAGTCGTCAAGATGAATCGCTATGTCGCGGCCGCCGCGCGAAATTTTTCTATGAAGCTTTGAGTAAGTTTCATGCCATTCAAAGTCAACGTAATCCAAAGGCTTGTCCGCAAATTCCGCGTCGCCCGCTTTTCCGATAATTTTTTCGCACACCATAAAGCGCCTCAGAACATAAAGTATCTTTGCGCGAGCGGAAGGGAGCTCGCGGCCTCGCTTACAATCGCCTCGCCGTCCGCCGTGACCTTGTAGGTTTCGGGGTCGACGTCGATTTTAGGAAGAGCGTCGTTAAACTTCATGTCGCGCTTTCCAATGCCGCGGCAGTTCTTTACGGGAAGGCACATTTTTTCAAGGCCAAGCTTCTCGGGAATCTTTTGCTCGATCGCCGCTTGCGAAAGGAAAGTGGCGCAAGTCAAATGCTTGGCCTTTCCGTAGAAGGCGAACATGTTCCTATAATAGACAGGCTGGCAAGTTGGAATTGACGCGTTGGAGTCTCCCACTTTTGAAAGAATCACCGCTCCGCCCTTAATCACAATGTCGGGCTTGGCGCCAAAAAAGGCCGGATTCCACAAGACGAGGTCGGCGATTTTTCCGACTTCAACGGAGCCGACATATTCGCTGATTCCGTGCGCGATGGCCGGGTTTATCGTGTATTTTGAAACATAACGCTTGGCCCTATAATTGTCGTTGTCGCCGTTCTCTTGCGGCAAGGGGCCGCGCTCCTCCTTCATTTTGTGCGCGGTCTGCCATGTTCGCGTTATAACTTCGCCAACGCGGCCCATAGCCTGGCTGTCGCTGCTCATCACGCTCAAGGCGCCCATGTCGTGCAAAACATCTTCGGCCGCGATTGTCTCAGGCCTGATTCTGCTGTCAGCAAAGGCCACGTCCTCCGCGATTTTATTGTCAAGGTGGTGGCAAACCATAAGCATGTCCAAGTGCTCGTCGAGAGTGTTGACTGTAAAGGGCATTGTAGGGTTTGTTGACGCAGGAAGAACGTTGGGATGGCCCGCCACTTTCAGTATGTCGGGAGCGTGGCCGCCGCCGGCTCCTTCCGTGTGGTATGTGTGGATTGTCCTTCCGTTTATCGCGGCCAGGGTGTCTTCCACGCAGCCGGCTTCGTTCAGCGTGTCGGTGTGAATGCAAACTTGGACGTCGAACTTGTCGGCAACGGTAAGGGCCGCGTCGATGGCGGCGGGAGTCGTTCCCCAGTCCTCGTGAATTTTCAAGCCGCAAGCGCCGGCCCTGATTTGCGCGGCCAATTCGCCCGCCTCAGTTTTGTTGGAACAGTTTCCCTTTCCAAGATAGCCTATGTTCATCGGAAAATCTTCCGCCGCCTTAAGCATCATCGCAAGGTTCCACTTTCCGGGAGTGCAGGTTGTGGCGTTGGTTCCGTCGCAGGGGCCGGTGCCGCCGCCAATCATCGTAGTCACGCCGGAAGCGAGCGCCGTCCCAACTTGCTCGGGCGAAATAAAATGTATGTGCGTGTCGATTCCGCCGGCGGTTACAATCAGTCCTTCGCCCGCGAGCGCTTCCGTGCTTGCGCCCACTGTCATTCCCTTTGTCACGCCGTTCATCGTGTCGGGGTTTCCAGCCTTTCCGATGCCGGCGATTTTTCCGTCCTTGATTCCGATGTCAGCCTTGTAAATTCCTGTCCAGTCAAGAATCACGCAGTTAGTGATCACCAAGTCAAGGTCGCCGCCGTCGCTTGTCGTATTGACCGATTGTCCCATTCCGTCGCGCAAAGTTTTTCCGCCGCCAAATTTCGCTTCGTCTCCGTAGACCGTAAAGTCTTTTTCAACTTCAATCAAAAGATTAGTGTCGGCAAGACGAATCTTGTCGCCTGTTGTCGGCCCGTACATCGCAACGTATTTTTTTCCGTCAATGACATAACTCATTTTTCACCTCCACAAGCCTTTCCATTTGTGAGATTGTTCAAGCCGTAGATTTCAGAGCTTCCGCCAAAAGAGCAAAGTTGAACGGTCTTTGTTTCGCCTGGCTCAAAACGGACGCTCATTCCCGACGGAATGTCCAGCCTAAAGCCAAAAGCCGCCGCGCGGTCAAAAGCCAGCGCCTTGTTCACTTCGTAAAAATGAAAGTGCGAGCCAACTTGAACAGGTCTGTCGCCGGAATTTTTCACTTCTATGGAAATTGTATTTCGCCCGGAATTCAACTCAATGCTTTTGTTGCAGGAAATTATTTCGCCAATTTTCATACGACCTCCCTAATGGGATTGTGGACCGTCACAAGCTTTGTTCCGTCGGGGAATGTAGCCTCGACTTGAACTTCGCCCACCATGTCGGCCACGCCTTCCATAACGTCATCCACCGTAAGAAGCTTGGCTCCTTCGCTCATAAGCTCGGTGACGGTCTTTCCGTCGCGCGCGGCTTCCATCAACGCGGATGAAATGTAAGCCACGGCCTCCACATAATTCAATTTCAAGCCACGCTCCTTGCGGCGTTCCGCCACAAAGCCCGCGTAGCTCAAAAGAAGCTTTTCCATTTCGCGCGGAGTAAGTTTCATGCGACCCCCTTTAAAAAAAAGAGGCAAAGAAATTCCAAAAAGGACTTCTTTGCCTCGATAAAAACATAATACTCCAAAGCCGCCGTCAAGTCCATATTCTAAAATAGAACTTTAGTGGCAGCGCGGCGATTTTCATTCCATCAAAAAGTCGTCAATCTCCTGCGCGCACTCGCGGCCTTCGGCGATGGCCCAAACCACAAGCGACTGGCCCCGTCTCATGTCGCCGGCGGCGAAAACTTTTTCCTTTCCAGTCTTGTAGCCGCTTTCGGAACTGAACGAAGTTTCCGCGCGCGTTCCTCCGGCCAAGCTTGTGGCGACAGTTCCGCGCGGTCCAAGCTCCACGCCAAAAGAATTGGCAGTGTATTCCTCGCAGCCTGTAAAGCCCGCCGCCACAAGCAAAAGGTCGCAGGGCAAAACTTTTTCCGTTCCGGCGCGTTCGACCAACTGGCGCTTTCCGTCAATTGTCTTGAACTCAACTTGGACTGTCTTTACGGCGGAGATACGCCCGCCCTCGCTGACAATTTCTTTTACGGTCGTCTCGTAGACGCGGGGGTCGCGGCCAAATTTCGCGATTGATTCCTGGGCGCCGTAATCGGTTTTTAGAACCTTTGGCCATTGGGGCCAGGGGTTGTTCGGCGCGCGCTCGACAGGCGGGCACGGCATCATCTCAATTTGCGTGACGCTCGAAGCGCCCAAACGAATCGCGCTTCCGCAGCAGTCGTTTCCTGTGTCGCCGCCGCCAACGATTATGACGTTCTTTCCTTCCACTTGGACTCCGTGCCGCTCAAAAAGAACTTGCGCGATTTGCTTGTTTGCCGGCGCGATGTTGATTTGATCCAAGGCGCCGCTTGTGGCCACCACGCATTTTGTAACGGCCTTTAGAAAATCAACGGCGAACATCATTCCGCCGTCCGCGCCGTCGCGGCCTTGCGAAAGCTTTTCGATTCCGGCGGCGGCAAGAGAACGCGCTTTTTTGGCGCCGCAGCAGAGGGCCACCGCGTCAAACTCGCTCAATATGTGGTCGGCGGAAGCGCCCCGGCCAACGTCGGCGTTAAAGACAAACTCAACGCCCTCGGCCTTCATCAAGTCGATGCGGCGCTCGACAATTTTTGTGTCCAGCTTCATGTTGGGAATTCCGTACATCAACAGGCCGCCAGCCGTGTCTTCGCGCTCGTAAACGGTTACGCTGTGGCCGCGGCGGTTGAGCCAATCCGCGCACGCAAGGCCAGCGGGCCCCGCGCCGATGACGGCAATTTTTTTTCCGCTTCGGGCAGCCGGGATTTGCGGCTTCATGTAGCCGGACTTAAAGGCGCGCTCAATTATGTAAAGCTCGTTGTCGTGAATCGTAACGGCGCCGTCGCCGCAAACGGGGTTTCCGCAGTTGCAAGCCTTTTCGCAAAGCGCGGGGCAAACGCGGCCGGTAAATTCCGGAAAGCTTGAAGTCTTTAAAAGCCTCCAAGCCGCCATGTCGTATTGGCCCTTGTAAAGCGCGTCGTTCCATTCGGGAATGTAGTTGTGGAGCGGACAGCCGGTGACCATGCCGCAAAGCTTTATCGCGCTCTGGCACATCGGAACGCCGCAATTCATGCAGCGGGCGGCTTGCTCGCGACGGCGCGCGTCGTCCATCACGGGATGGAATTCCTTGAAGTTTTCTATTCGCTCGAGCGGCTCAAAGCTTCCGTTCTCTTCGCGCTTGTAGTCCATGAATCCAGTTGGTTTTGCCATTTTAAGTCTCCTATCAGTACGGCTGTCCGCGCGAGCTTGGTCGCGAGCGCGGATGTTGCCGCTTATGCGGCAATCCTGCAATCTTGGGCTTGCCGCCGTTTATGTTTGCCGCTATGCCGCTCTTACGCCGTAACTTTTTTGAAGGCCGCCAAAAGCGCGTCTTCGTGGGCCGCGCCGGATTTTTCTTGCGCGGCGATTTCCACCATAACCTTCAAATAATCGTTGGGAATGATTTTTTTGAAGCAATTTTTGTAGCGCGTCCAGTCCGCCAAAATTTCCTTGGCTTTTTGCGAGCCGGTTTCGCGCTCGTGCTGTTCAATCAAGCCGCGAAGCGTTTGTTCGTCGCTCTGGCCTTGCAAGGTCGTCGTCTCGTCGTCAAGGTCGTACATTTTGACAAGGCCGTGGTTTAAGCGCTTGTAAAGGTCGTGGCGCTCGTCAAGAACGTAAGCCACGCCTCCGCTCATTCCGGCGGCGAGATTTCGTCCTGTGCCGCCAAGAATAACCGCAACGCCGCCTGTCATGTATTCAAGGCCGTGGTCGCCGCAACCTTCAGCCACAGCGGTGGCTCCGGAGTTTCGCACGCAAAAGCGCTCGCCGGCCACGCCGTTTATGAAGGCCTTTCCGCTTGTCGCGCCAAAGAGGGCGACGTTTCCGATGATGATGTTTTCGTCGGCGCTTCCTTCAAAGCCCGCGGCCTTTTTGACGACAAGCTTTCCGCCGCTTAGGCCCTTTCCAAAATAGTCGTTGGCCTCGCCTTGCAGGCGCAATGTAAGTCCCTTTGGAACAAAGGCTCCAAAGCTCTGGCCTGCGCCGCCCTCGCATTCCACCACATAAGCGTCTTCTTCCAAGGCGCCGGAGAACTTCTTTTGAATTTCGCTTCCGAGAACTGTTCCAAAAGTTCTGTCGGTGGATTGGATAGCGACGGACTTTCCGCCGTCCTTAAGGGAGCCTTTTTCAAAGGCGGGAACAAGCGCGGTCAAGTCAAGCCGCTTTTCAAGCTCAAAGTTAAATGTGTCGCGGGATTTTTTCCAAGCGTCGGAATTGTCGTCCGCCCGCGCGATGACGCGGCTCAAGTCCAAAAGTCCCGCGCGCTTAAAGCCCTGCTTTTCCTTCATCTTCAGCAAGTCAGTTCTTCCGCACATTTCGTCCACGGAGCGAACGCCGAGACGCGCCATATATTCGCGCAATTCCTGCGCAATGAACTTCATGAAGTTTTCGACATACTCAGGCTTTCCGGGGAAGCGCGCGCGAAGCTTTTCGTTTTGGGTGGCGACGCCAAAGGGGCAAGTGTCAAGGTTGCAAACGCGCATCATCGCGCAGCCCATCGTGATAAGGGGAGCTGTCGCGAATCCGAACTCTTCCGCTCCAAGCAAGCAGGCTATGGCCACGTCGCGGCCGCTCATAAGTTTTCCGTCTGTTTCGATAATCACGCGGCCTCGCAAGCCGTTTTGAATCAACGTTTGATGCGCCTCGCTCAAGCCAAGTTCCCAAGGCAAGCCCGCGTGATGGATTGAAGAAATAGGCGCGGCGCCTGTTCCGCCGTCGTGGCCGCTAATCAAAATGACTTGCGCTCCGGCTTTGGCGACGCCAGCGGCAATAGTTCCGACTCCCGCCTCGCTGACAAGCTTTACGCTAATGCGGGCGGCGCGGTTGGCATTCTTTAGGTCGTAAATCAATTGCGCCAAATCTTCGATTGAATAAATGTCATGATGCGGCGGAGGCGAAATCAGAGAAACGCCTGGAGTGGCGAGGCGGGTCTTGGCAATCCACGGATAAACTTTTTTTCCGGGAAGGTGGCCGCCCTCGCCCGGCTTGGCTCCCTGCGCCATCTTTATTTGAATTTCGCGCGCGCTCAAAAGATATTCTTCGGTAACTCCAAAGCGGCCGCTCGCGACTTGCTTTATCGCGGAATTATATTCCGTTCCAAGGCGCTCGGGCTTTTCGCCGCCTTCGCCGGAGTTGGACTTTCCATGCAAATGGTTCATCGCAGCGGCCATGCACTTGTGGGCTTCCTCGCTGATGGAGCCGTAAGACATGGCGCCTGTCTTAAAGCGCTGGACAATCGACTCGACGCTTTCCACTTCGTCAAGCGGAATTTCTTTTGCGGCGGAAAAGTCAAAGTCCAGCATCGCGCGCAAAGTGTGCGGGCGGGAATTGTCGTCGACAAGCGAAGTGTATTCCTTAAAGCGCGCGTAGTCGCCGTTGCGGGTCGCTTCCTGCAAGGCGATGATTGTCTCAGGATTGTAAAGGTGGTCTTCGGCGTTGGGGCCGCGGCGGAACTTGTGGTAACCCACGCTGTCAAGGTGAGTGTTGACCGTAAGGCCCTTGTCGTTCCAAGCCTGCTCGTGGTGGTAGGCGATGTCCTCCTCGATTTCGCCCAAGCCTATTCCGCCCACGCGGCTAACGGTGTTGGTGAAGTATTTTTCAACCACGTCTTGCGCGATTCCAACCGCCTCAAAAATTTGCGCGGACTGATAGGACTGCACGGCGCTGATTCCCATCTTGGCGGCGATTTTTACGATGCCGTTTATTATCGCCTTGTTGTAGTCGTCAATCGCGGTGTGGTAGTCCTTGTCCAAAAGCTTTTGGTCGATGAGCTCGGCAATCGCTTCATGGGCAAGATAAGGATTTACCGCGCGCGCTCCGTAGCCCAAGCACATCGCCGTCTGGTGAACGTCGCGGACTTCCGCGCTTTCCAAAATGATTGAAATCTTTGTTCGCTTTTTTGTCCGGATGAGGTATTGCTCGACCGCGCTCACGGCAAGAAGCGAAGGAATGGCGGCATTATTTTGGTCAACACCGCGGTCGCTCAAAATCATTATGTTGTAGCCGTCCGCGTAGGCCGCGTCAATTCGCGCGAAGAGATCGTCCAGCGCGGCTTCAAGCGTTTTTCCGTCGGGCTTTGCGCTTGCAAATGGAAATTCCATCAAAAGCGAAAGCGTCTTCGCGCGCAAGCCCGGCTGGTCGAGCGCGGCGATTTTTATCAAGTCCGTTCCCGTCAAAATCGGATTGTTGATTTCGAGCACGCGGCAGTTGCGGGCAGCTGGGCGGATTTGTGACTTGCGCGAAAAGCTGCTTGAAGTAAGAGTAAAGGCTCGGGTGCTTGTCGCTCATGCAAGCCAGCGGAGTGTCAACGCCCATCGCGCCTGTAGGCTCGCTCGCGGTCTTTGCCATCGGAAGAACCATTTCGTTAAGGTCTTCGTAGTTCCAGCCAAAAGCGCGGTAAAGCTTGTCGCGCTCTTCCTGCGAGCTAACGGGAATTTTTTTGTTGGGAATTTTAAGGTCGGCAAGGTGGACAAGATTTTGATCAAGCCATTCGCCGTAGGGATGCTGGGCGGCGTAAGTTTCCTTTATTTCCTTGTCGCTTATCAAGCGCTTTTGAACTGTGTCGACGAGCAGCATTCTTCCCGGCATGAGGCGCGACTTTTGGACGATTTGGCTTTGCGGAATGTCAAGCACACCCACTTCGCTTGAAAGGACGAGCGTGTTGTCCTTTGTGATGAACCAGCGGCTGGGACGCAAGCCGTTTCTGTCAAGCGTCGCGCCGACAACGTCTCCGTCGGAATACAAAATCGCGGCGGGCCCGTCCCAGGGTTCCATCATCGTAGCCCAATAATGGTAGAAGTCGCGCTTTTGTTCCGTGAGCGAATCGTCGTGCTTCCACGGCTCGGGAATGCAAACCATGACCGCGAGCGGAAGCGGAAGTCCGTTCATCACAAAATATTCCAGCGTGTTGTCCAGCATTGCCGAATCCGAGCCGCTTGTGTCTACCTCGCCGTCGCGCGCCAACATTCTGTCCACGTTTCCGCGGATTGTGTTGATTTCGCCGTTGTGCGCGATGAAGCGGTTGGGATGCGCGCGCTGCCAGCTTGGATTTGTGTTTGTGCTGAAGCGGGAGTGAACAAGCGCGAGCGACGAGGCGTAGTCCTGGGATTGCAAGTCGGCGTAAAAGGCGCGCAGCTCGTTGACCAAAAACATTCCCTTGTAAACGATTGTGCGGGAACTGCACGAACAAACGTAAGTTTTGGATCCGCCCGCTCCGCCGGAAACTCCTCGGCGGTCTTTTTCAAACGCCAAGCGCGCTTTGTATAGCAGCTTGTCAAATTCCAAGCCGCGCTCGCAGCCGGAAGGCCGGGCAACGAAGGCTTGCCAAATCAAGGGCATGCAGTCGCGCGCTTTTTTTCCAAGAACGTCCGCGTTCACGGGAACTTCGCGCCAGCCCAAAAATTTTAGGCCGCCGTCCGCGACGCATTTTTCAAAGCGCGCTTTTTCGGACTTGCAAGCCGCCGCGTCGCCAGGGAAAAATATTTGCGCGATTCCGTAGTCGCGCTCGCCGAGCGATCCGACCAAATCGGACGCGGCCTTCTTAAAAAAGTCGTGGCTTATTTGCAAAAGAATTCCAACGCCGTCGCCGGTTTCTCCGGCCGCGTCCTTTCCGGCGCGGTGCTCCAACTTTTCGACAATGCAAAGAGCGTTCTCAACCACGCCGTGGCTTTTTATTCCGTCGATGTTGACAACCGCGCCGATGCCGCAAGCGTCATGTTCAAAACTAGATTCGTACAACGTCTTCATATTTTTCCTCGCAAATTTTTTTTAGTAAGCCTTGTCATGCACGCCGGCAATCGCGCGGCCGGAAGGCTCGTCCATGTTTTTCCAAGCCGCGTCCCATTCAAGCGCCTTTGCGGTTGAGCAAGCGACGCCGGCTTCATGCGGAACGCATCGCGCGGCGCTATCGCTGGGGAAAAGGCGGCTGTAAATTTCGCGGTAGTAGTATTCCTCTTTTGTCTTGGGCGGATTTACCGGGAAGCGGTTTTCGCGGCGGGTGAATTCCGCGTCGGAAACTTTTTCTTCGGTCATCTTTTTTAGCGTGTCGATCCAGTTGTAGCCTACGCCGTCGGAAAACTGCTCCTTTTGGCGCCAGCAAATGCTTTCGGGAAGCAAGTCCTCAAAGGCCTTTCGCAAAATCCACTTCTCAATTCTTTGCTTTCCGTCGGGAAGCTTAATGTTCATTTTGTCGGAAGGGTTCAAGCCCATAGCGATGTCGATGAATTCTTTGTCAAGGAAGGGAACGCGGCCCTCGACGCCCCAAGCCATCAAAGACTTGTTGGCGCGCAGGCAGTCGTACAAGTGCAGCTTGCTCATCTTTCTGACAAGCTCCTCGTGGAACTCTTGGGCGTTGGGCGCCTTGTGGAAGTACAAGTAGCCGCCAAAAAGCTCGTCGCTTCCTTCACCGGAAAGAACCATTTTTATTCCCATCGATTTTATGACGCGCGCCAAAAGATACATCGGCGTGGACGCGCGCACTGTTGTGATGTCGTATGTTTCGATGTGGTAGATTACGTCGGGAAGCGCGTCGAGCGCCTCTTGAATCGTAAAGTGAACTTCATGGTGAACCGTTCCAATGTAGTCGGCGGCTTTTTGCGCGGCGATCAAATCGGGGCTTCCTTCCAAGCCTATCGCGAACGAATGCAAGCGCGGCCACCAAGCGCCTTCCTTGCTGTCCGACTCGATTCTCTTTTTGGAATACTTTTGGGTGACCGCCGCGATGATGGAAGAGTCCAAGCCGCCGGAGAGCAAAACGCCGTAAGGAACGTCGCTCATAAGCTGCGCCTTTACAGCCGCCTCCAAGCCGTCGCGGACTTTTTCTATGACCGCTGGATTTATGACCTGGCCCAAAGCGTCCGAGGCGCGCGCGGCGCCCTTGACGCTGTCGAACGATTCCCAGTCGCGCTTGTACCAACGGACAGGCTTTCCGTCCTTTGAATACAAGTAATGGCCGTTTGGAAATTCCTCAATCGTTTGGCAGTCGCCTTCAAGCGCCTTTAGCTCGCTTGCGACATAGTAGCGGCCGGCCTTGTCCCAGCCCTGGTAAAGAGGAATGACTCCGATTTGGTCGCGGCCAATCAAGTAGCAGTCGCGCTCGCTGTCGTAAAGCGCGAAGGCGAAGATGCCCGAAAGCTCTTCCACCATCGCGGAAAAGTCGCCTGAGTCGCGGTATTTTTTGTAAAGGGGAATGATGACTTCGCAATCGCTTCCTGTCCTAAAATTGTAGGAGCCGTTGAACTGGGCTCGGATTTCCTTGTGGTTGTAAATTTCTCCGTTGGCCGCAAGGATGATTTTTTGGTCGTCGCTTACAAGCGGCTGCTTTCCGCTAAGGGGGTCAACGATGCTAAGGCGCTCGTGGCTAAGAATCGCGTTTGGGCCAGTGTAAACGCCGCTCCAGTCCGGGCCGCGGTGACGAATTTTTTTTGACATTTCCAAAACTTGCGCGCGAAGCTCCTCGCGCAATCCTTCCTCAATCGGCTTACCGCCGCTGGACAAATCAAAACAACCAATAAAGCCGCACATATCGTCAAACCTCCGAAGACAAAAAAAAGAGGCCGTAGACACTGTTCCGCAAAAAGCAAAACACTACCTACGACCTCTTTGTCGTGTCCATATATAATACTGAATTCCATGGCGCTTGGTCAATAGTTTTTAAAAAAAATCTGGGCCATTTTCGCGCGAAAACGGCCCAGAAAACTCTTTTTATTTAACGCAGGAGCGCGTTATCCTTAGTCTTGCAAAGCCTCGTAGCCTTCCTCGCCGGTGCGAACCTTGACGACATTCTGAACGTCGTAAACGAAAATCTTTCCGTCGCCGATGTGGCCGGTGTACAAAACTTCCTTGGCGGCCGTGACAACCAAGTCAACAGGAACTTCGCTCACGACAATGTCAACCTTAATCTTTGGCAAGAGCGTCATGTCCATCGGAACGCCTCGGTACTTTTGCGTCTGTCCATGCTGAACGCCGCAGCCCAAAACGTTTGTCACCGTCATGCCGGTTACGTTGATGTCGTTCATCGCGGCCTTGAGCTCGTCGAACTTGCTCTGGCGCGTGATGATTGTGACCATGTGGAATTTGGCGTCGGGCTTCTTTGAGGCCTTTGTGACAGGCACAGCCTTTTCCACAGGAACTTTTTCCATAACAGGCTCGCTTCCAGTCATAACTTGCGGCGCCATGATAAAGCCCGCGTAGCTTGAATCGATTCCGTGCTCCAGCTTGTCAAGGCCGACAATTTCTTCCTCGCGGCTTGCCCTAAGTCCGTGGAACTTTTTTATCAAGGTGAACGTGATCAACATGCAGACTGTCGTCCAAGCGACAATCGTAAATTCTCCAAGGCACTGAACGCCAAGGTGCTTGAATCCGCCGCCGTAAAAAACGCCGCTCTCAACGTTGAACAAACCGTCGGAAAGGGTTCCCCAAATTCCGTTCGCAAGGTGGACCGCGACGGCTCCAACCGGGTCGTCGATGTGAAGCTTGAGGTCCAAGAACTCAACTACAAGCACGACGATGATTCCAGAAACGCCGCCGATTATCGTGGCGCCCAAAGCGTCAACCGTGGCGCAAGTCGGAGTGATGGCCACAAGGCCGGCGAGCGCGGCGTTCAAGGTCATCGAAACGTCGGGCTTTCCGTTCTTGAACCAAGTGAAAAGCATTGTCACAACGGCCGCGATCGCCGGCGCGATTGTCGTTGTCGTGAAAACGGCGGCTAGTCCTCCAACGCCGCCCAATTGGGTGCAGGCCGCGCCGTTAAAGCCGTACCAGCCGAACCACAAGATGAAGGTTCCCAAAGCGCCAAGCGTAAGAGAGTGGCCTGGAATGGCGTGGGCCTTTGTGATCTTTCCGTTTTTGTCGTAGTCGTACTTTCCGATGCGCGGTCCAAGGAAAATCGCGCCTATCAAAGCGGCCGTTCCGCCTACGGAGTGAATCGCAGCGCCGCCGGCAAAGTCAACGAATCCAAGCTGGACCAGCCAGCCTTGGCTGTTCCAAACCCAGCCGGCTTCAATCGGGTAGACTACCGCGCTGATTACCGCCGAGTAAATGCAGTAGGCGCTGAACTTAGTTCGCTCGGCCATTGAGCCGGAAACGATTGTCGCGGCCGTGGCGCAAAAGACCAAGTTAAAGACAAAGCTTGACCAGTCAAGGTCGGCGAAGTTTGTGAAAAGCTGCATGTTGGGCTTTCCGATAAAGCCGAACAAATAGTTTTCGCTCATCATCAAGCCAAAGCCAAGCAGCATGAACATCGGAGTTCCGATGCAAAAATCCATCAGGTTTTTCATGATGATGTTTCCCGCGTTCTTAGCCCGCGTGAAACCGGTTTCCACCATCGCAAAGCCGCACTGCATGAAGAACACAAGGGCGGCGCCAATCAAGAACCAAACGCTCCATACTTCAGACATATTTTTTCCTCCTAAAATAATTTTCTTTTACTTTACGCTGAACAACAAATCGCCGTAGCTCGGGAAGGGCCACAATTCTTTCGGCGCGATGACCTCAAGCTCGTCTACAACCGCGCGCAGGGCGTTCATGCTGGCAAAGACATGCTCGCGGTAGAAGAAAGCGGCTTTGGCGGCGTCGGAAATTTTCTTTGCCTCAAGCGTGTCGCTTTCAAGCTGGCCGGCCTTCGCGTAAATGCTTGTAGTGAGCGCCGAAACTTTCTTTAGCATGTCGGCCTCGTAGCTTGCGTCACATTCGGCGCAAACTGTCTTCTTAAGGCTGATTGTCTCGGCAAGCTTTGACGCGAACTTGCTGGCCGCGGGAAGAATGTCCTTTTTGGCCATCTCAAGCATTGTTTCCGCCTCGATGTTGATTATCTTTGAATAGTTTTCGTTGTGAATCTCGTAGCGGCTGGAGAGCTCCACCTTGCTGTAAACGCCGAACTTTTCAAAGACCTCGACGTTCTTCTTGTCAAGAATGTGGGCAAGCGCTTCGGGCGTTGACTTTAAGTTGTAAAGGCCGCGCTTTTCCGCCTCCTTTACCCAAGAGTCGTCGTAGCCGTTTCCGTTAAAGATGATCCGCTTGTGTTCCTTGATTGTTTTTAGAATCAATTCATGAAGCTCGCCGTTAAAGTCCTTGGCATTTTCCAACGCGTCGGCAAACTGGCTCAATTCCTCCGCGACGACAGTGTTCAAGAAAACGTTGGCGCAGGCGATTGACTCGCTTGATCCCAACATTCTAAATTCAAACTTGTTTCCGGTAAAGGCAAAGGGCGAAGTTCTGTTTCTGTCTGTCGCGTCCTTGTTGAATTCCGGCAAAACAGTCACGCCGATTTGCATCTTTTCCTTTTTGCGCTTTCCGTAGGGGACTCCCTTTTCGATTGAATCAAGAATCGCGGAAAGCTCGTCGCCTAAGAAAATTGAAATGATTGCCGGCGGCGCCTCGTTGGCTCCAAGACGGTGGTCGTTTCCGGCGCTCGCCACGGAAATGCGAAGCAAGTCCTGGTATTCGTCAACAGCCTTGATGATCGCGCACAAGAACAAAAGGAACTGCGCGTTTTGCTCAGGAGTGGCGCCGGGGTCAAGAAGGTTCTTTCCGGTGTTGGTGGAAATCGACCAGTTGTTGTGCTTTCCGCTTCCGTTCACTCCGGCAAAGGGCTTTTCGTGCAGCAAGCAAACCATTCCGTGCTTGGCGGCAACCTTGCGCATCATTTCCATCGTAAGCTGGTTGTGGTCGCAGGCGATGTTTGTCGTAGAAAAAATCGGGGCTAGCTCATGCTGCGCCGGCGCGACTTCGTTGTGCTCGGTCTTGGCCAAAATTCCAAGCTTCCAAAGCTCCTTGTTCAAGTCCTTCATAAAGGCTTGGACGCGCGGCTTTATCATGCCAAAGTAATGGTCTTCAAGCTCTTGGCCTTTGGGGGCTTTGGCTCCGAACAAAGTGCGGCCCGTGTAAATCAAGTCTTCGCGCTTTTCATAAACGCTCTTGTCAATCAAAAAGTATTCCTGCTCGGGGCCGACGGTCGTCTTTACGCTTGTGACCGCTTCGTTTCCGTCAAACAATTTTAGAACGCGAACGGCCTGCTTGCTGATGGCCTGCATTGAGCGCAAGAGCGGCGTCTTTTTAGAGCAAAAGGCCGTCGGAATGCAAAGCGTTCCGTCCTTAATGAAAGCGTAGCTGGTCGGATCCCAAGCCGTGTAGCCGCGGGCCTCGAATGTGGCGCGTATTCCTCCGCTAGGAAAGCTTGAAGCGTCAGGCTCGCCTTGGACAAGCTCTTTTCCGCTAAATTCCATTATGACTTTTCCGTCGCTTGTGGGCGTGATGAAACTGTCGTGCTTTTCCGCCGTGATTCCTGTGAGCGGCTGGAACCAGTGGGTGAAGTGGGTCGCGCCCTTCTCTATCGCCCAGTCCTTCATCGCGTTGGCGACGACTGTGGCTACGGAAGCGTCGAGCTTTTCGCCTCCCTCGATTGTTTTCATTAGCTGCTTGTAAGTTTCCTTGGGCAGCTTGGCTTTCATGACCGTTTCGTTAAAAACGTTCTCTCCAAAAATCGGCGTGACTTCGTCCATATTTTCCTCCAGGATTGAATCTGTTTAAAGCAAAAAGCGCCGCGACAAATTCCGGAGCGTCCTCCAAAATTTTCACGGCGCCATTGCCTTATTTTTTTTCGCGCGTCTTCCTTGACTCAGGCTCAAACGCGCGAATCGTTTGATAAAAACAAAAAAAGCCGCAAGAACAAATTTCTTGCGGCCTCATTGCCTCTTATGCTGTTGTTATATCGCGCCCAAAAATTTTTGTCAAGCGCTTTTAAAAAATTCGCGAAAAAAAAATCCTATTGACACAAAGCCGCGATAGTTCTATAACATTATCAATTAGAGCAAGGGCGCTCGTTTGCTTTGAAGGCTTGTTGTTTTCAAAGGAAGCGGACGCCTTTTTTTCTTTTGGGGGAAGAATGGCAAAGGCATTTTTGATTTTGGCTGACGGAACGATTTTTGAAGGCCAGTCAATCGGAGCGACGGGCTCGACAATCGGCGAAACGGTTTTCACAACCGGAATGACAGGCTACATCGAAACGCTCACCGACCCAAGCTACTACGGGCAAATCGTCACCCAAACGTTTCCCCTTGTCGGAAACTACGGCGTGATTCCTTGCGACTACGAAAGCAAAAAATCTTGGGTCAGCGGCTACATCGTCCGCGAGCTTTGCGACTCGCCTTCCAACTTCCGCTCGCAAGGCAGCCTTGACGCCTTCTTAAAAGCGCAAAAAATTGTCGGCATCGCTGGAATCGACACAAGAGCGCTCACAAAAAAAATCCGCGAGTCCGGCGTAATGAACGGAATGATTTTTAGCGGCTCCGAAAGCGCGCCCAAAATCGACGCAAGCCTCTTGCAAAAAATCGCTTCCTACAAAATTCAAGACGCGGTCCAGTCCGTTCAAGGCTCAAGCAAGGAGGGGGAAGTCTCCCCCTGCGCGTCCGCTTCGCCGGCCGCTACCCTCTCTCCTAAGGGGGCCGCCCCCTTAAAATCCCCCGCGCAGGGCCGCCATATTGTTCTTTGGGACTTTGGCGCCAAGGCCAACATCCAGCGCGAATTGGAAAAGCGCGGATGCCGCGTCACAATCGTTCCGTGCTCCGAGAGCGCGGACGACATTCTTTCGCTAAATCCCGACGGAATCATGCTGTCAAACGGCCCCGGCGACCCGGCCGAAAACACGTCTATAATAAACGAAATAAAAAAGATTGCCGATTCGCGGATTCCGATTTTTGGCATTTGCCTTGGCCACCAGCTTTTGGCCTTGGCGCGCGGCTGCAAAACCTCAAAGCTTAAGTACGGACACCGGGGCGCGAACCATCCTGTAAAAGACGAGCGGACCGGCCGCGTATACATCACAAGCCAAAACCACGGCTACGCGGTCGAGGCCGCCTCGATTCCTTCATGCGCGCAAGTTTCGTTCACCAACGCCAACGACCAAACGGTGGAAGGCCTTCGCTACACGGACATTCCGGCCTTTAGCGTCCAGTTCCACCCGGAAGCCTGCGGCGGCCCCCACGACACAAACTTTTTGTTCGACGAATTTTTGTCGCTTGCAAGATAAGCGGCCGCGCCTAGATTCCCAACGCAAGGCCGATAAGTCTGGTCGCCATCGCCAAAAGCCAGGCAAGGACGCACTGCCAGACAACAAGGCCCGCCGCGTAACGGGCGCCCAACTCGCGCTTGACAGACGCGACGGCCGCCACGCACGGAGTGTAAAGCAAGCTAAAGACCAAAAGGCTCGCGGCCGACAAAGGGCTTAGCATTGACGTTATTCCGCCGCCAAACAAAATTTCAAGAGTCGAAACAACGCTTTCCTTTGCCATAAAGCCGCTCACAAGCGCGACCGATATTTGCCATTCGCCCAAGCCAAGCGGCCGCATTATGGGGCTTGCGAAGCGCGCAAGGCTTGCCAAGACGCTTTGCTCGGGATCGGCGGCCAAATGAAGGCGCCAGTCAAAGCTTTGCAAAAACCAAACCGCGATTGTGGCCAAAAAAATCACCGTAAAGGCCCGCTGCAAAAAATCCTTGGCCTTCTCCCACAAAAGCAGCGCGGTGTTGGCCAAGCCGGGAAACCTGTAATTGGGAAGTTCCATCACAAAAGGAACGGCCTCGCCCTTGAACAATGTTTTCCTATACAGGAACGCGACAAGAACGCCGACAAAAATTCCAAGCAAGTAAAGGCCGGTCATAATCAAGCCGCCGCGCTTTGGAAAAAACGCGCTCACAAAAAAAGCGTAAATCGGAAGCTTAGCCGTGCAGCTCATGAACGGCGTAAGCAAAATCGTCATCTTTCTGTCGCGCTCGCTTGGAAGCGTTCTTGTCGCCATCACCGCCGGAACCGAGCAGCCAAAGCCAATCAAAAGCGGAACGATGCTGCGGCCCGACAAGCCGATCTTCCGCAAAAGCTTGTCCATAAAAAAAGCCACGCGCGCGATGTAGCCGGAATCCTCCAGCATGGAAAGAAAGAAAAAGAGCGTCACGATTACCGGAAGGAAAGACAAAACGCTTCCTACGCCCGCGAAAATTCCGTCAATCACAAGCGAGCGCAAAACTTCGTTCACGCCGGCCGCGCTCAAAGCCGCGCCTGCAAGATTGGTCAACGCGCCTATGCCAAACTCAAAAAGTTCTTGCAGGCGCGCGCCGATCACGTTGAACGTGAGCCAAAAAATCGCGGCCATTATGGCGGCAAAGCAAGGAAGCGCGGTCCACTTGCCTGTAAGAACGCGGTCAATTTTTTGGCTGCGCTCGCGCTCCTTGCTGTGGCGCGGCTTGTGGACGCACAAATCGCAAAGCTTGTAGATGAACGAAAACCTCATGTCGGCGATGGCGGCGCTTCTGTCAAGGCCGCGCTCTTTTTCCATTTGCATAATGATATGCTCAATCATCTCGCGCTCGTTGGCGTCCAGTTCCATCTTGTAAAGAATGCGCTTGTCGTCTTCCAAAATTTTTGTCGCGGCAAAGCGGACAGGAACGCCGGCCTTTTGCGCGTGGTCTTCTATCAAGTGAACCGTTCCGTGCAGCGCGCGGTGGACCGCTCCGCCGTTGTCGTCCTTGCCGCAAAAATCTTGGCGCAGCGGCGGCTCTTGGAATTTGGCCACATGGATCGCGTGCGAAATCAATTCCTCAACGCCTTGCCCGCTCTTAGCCGAAATGGGAACTACTGGGACGCCCAAAATTTCTTCCATCTTGTTCACGTCGATGGAGCCGCCGTTCGCCAAAAGCTCGTCCATCATGTTCAGCGCGATTACAAGCGGAATGTTCAATTCCAAAAGCTGCATCGTAAGATACAAGTTGCGCTCGATGTTTGTCGCGTCGACAATGTTCACAATCGCGCTTGGCTTTTGGTTCAGGACAAAATCGCGCGAAATCAGTTCCTCGCTGGAATAAGGCGACATCGAATAAATGCCCGGAAGGTCGGTTATGCGAGTGTCGGCATGGCCGCGGATGGCGCCGCTTTTTTGGTCAACCGTAACGCCCGGAAAATTTCCGACGTGCTGGTTGGAGCCGGTAAGCTTGTTAAAGAGCGTGGTCTTTCCGCAATTTTGGTTTCCGACAAGCGCGAATGTCAAAAGCGTTCCGTCGGGCAAAGGGTTTTCGTCTTTTTTGCTGTGGAATTTTCCGCCTTCGCCAAAGCCTGGATGCAGGGAACTGGCGGCGGCCGGCTTTTTGCTTTCGCTTTTAACGCTTTCTAAAACCGGCTCCACCTCTATTTTTTGCGCGTCCGCCGCGCGCAAGGTAAGCTCATAGCCGTGCAGGCGGAATTCCATCGGATCCCCAAAAGGAGCGCATTTTACAAAAGAAATTTCCGCTCCGGGAATGATTCCCATGTCCAAAAAATGCTGCCTAAGCTCGCCGTTCCCGCCAAGTTTCAAAACCCGCGAGGCTTGTCCCGCCTTCAATTCCTGTAAAGTCATATCCGCCTTGATTTTATAATTATCCCGCTGAATTTTCAAGCCGCGCGGCCCGCCATTAAACGGCGGCCCAAAGGCGGCAAGACGCGCTTTAATAAAAATTGATTTCTCGTTATAATAGTTCGCGCATGAAAAAGAAGGTTTTATGGGCGCTTTTTTCGCTGTGCCTTTCGATTTTGACAATTCACGCTCTCTTTTACAACAGCGGCCTTTCTATATCCGAATTGTCGCAAGACATACAAGAAGCTTCTCCGCTTTGGCTGATTCCGGCCGGACTGTGCATGCTTGGCTTCATCTTTTTTGAAGGCCGCGCGCTTGTGCTGATTTTAAGGACGCTGGGCTACAGCGTAAAAAAGCGCCAAGGCTTTCTTTACGCCGCCGCCGACATTTACTTTTCGTCAATAACTCCGTCGGCAAGCGGCGGGCAACCGGCCAGCGCCTACTTCATGCGCAAGGACGGAATTTCCGGCGTGGCCACAACCGTCTCGTTGATTCTAAACCTAACGATGTACACGCTTTCGATCATAACGCTGGGCGTTCTTTCCATCATATTTTTCCCGGAAATTTTCATAAGCTACGAGCTTCCGTGCAAAATCATGATTTTAATCGGAATAGCGATGATGAGCGCCCTCACCGTCTTTTTCATTTTGCTCTTAAAAAACCAAAGCGTCATCTTTAAAATAGGAAACCTTGTGATTTCCATAATGAAAAAGCTGCCATTTAAAAACGCCGCTGAAAAAGCCAAGGAGCGGCTTGAAACCACAATAGAGAACTACAACAAATGCGTGGTCACGGTCGCGGGCAAAAAACGCCTCTTGGCAAAAACATATCTTTTAAACTTGGCGCAAAGAACGGCCCAGATTTTGGTCACAGTTTTTTGCCACCTTGCGATGAAGGGAAACCTTGATGACGCTTTGCGCGTTTTCGCAGTTCAAACTTATGTGGTGATGGGCTCAAACTTCATTCCCATCCCGGGAGCCGTGGGAATATCGGAATTCCTGATGTACTACGGACACACGGCCCAACTCGGAGAGGAAGCCGCGTATTCTTTGGCGATTTTAAGCCGAGGAATTTCATTCTATACTTGCATCGCCATAAGCATCATTGCTGTGGCAATAGGATACATATCAATTCGCGTAAAAAAAAGCAAAGGAGCTGCCTTATGATTGGCTTTTACGATTACACTGTAATTCTCACTTACCTTTCCATGCTTTCCGCAACAACAGGAATCATGCTTTGCCTTAACGACATCGGGCACCCATACCTAGGAATGTTCTTCTTGATGTTCTGCGGCCTGTGCGACGCGTTTGACGGAAAAGTGGCCCGCACAAAGAAAAACCGAACGCCGCAAATGAAGCTCTTTGGCGTTCAAATAGACTCGCTTTCGGACTTGGTCGCCTTTGGCCTTTTGCCGGCGTGCATTGGAATAGCCATGCTTAGAAGCAGCATCGTTTTCGCCAATTTCCCTGACTTTAAATTCCTTCACCTTGCCGACAAATCAGCGATAATAAAAGTCATCCTTTCCGGCATCGCCGTTCTTTACGCGCTCGCGGCCATGATTCGCTTGGCGTATTTCAACGTTCTTGAAGCGGAACGGCAAAAGACCGAAGACGGCGCCAACAAAATGTTCATGGGCCTTCCAGTGACTAGCGCGGCGCTTGTGTTCCCGACAATTTTGCTGATTCACATTTTTAGCAGCGCCGACCTTACGCTTTTGTACTTCATGTTTCTGGCCATTGTCGGCGCCTTGTTCGTGTCAAGCGTGCAAATAAAAAAGCCCACGACAAAGGGCGTTCTCATAATGATTTCCATCGGCCTGATAGAGGCGCTCGCTTTAGCCTGGGTCTTTATCGTCATGAAAATTCAGTGATTCTTTATGGACGCGCTTTCTTTTTTATACAAGACAGTTCCAGGAAGGCTTCTTTTAAAGCCGCTCGCAAGCCGCATTGTGTCAAAGCTTTGCGGATTCTTTTTGGACTCGCGGCTTTCATATCCGTTGATAAAAGGCTTTGCAAAAAAGAACAAAATCAATTTGGACGACTACCAGCTTGAAGGCATAAAGTCATTCAACGAATTTTTTAGGCGCAAAATCAAGGACGGCTTGCGGCCGTTTGACATGGAGCCAAGCCGCTTGTGCGCGCCTTGCGACGGCCTGCTTTCAGTCTGGGAAATTCAAGGCAAGGCCGTCATTCCGATAAAGCAGTCAAGATACACAATCGAATCCCTTTTGCAAGACAAAGGCTTGGCGGACAAATTTGACGGCGGCCTTTGCCTTGTCTTCCGCCTTTGCGTTGACAACTACCACAGGTATTGCTACGCCGACAGCGGAAAAAAAGGCCCCAACGTTTTCATTCCTGGAAAGCTGCACACAGTCCGGCCGATAGCGCTTGAGTCGCTTCCCGTTTTTGTTGAAAATTGCCGCGAATACACGACGATAGAAAGCCCTAATTTTGGCTTGATGGTTCAAATGGAAGTCGGCGCGATGCTCGTGGGACGAATCGTAAACCATCAAGAAGAAGGGGCCGCCGTCCGCGGAAAAGAAAAAGGCTTCTTTGAATACGGCGGTTCCACCATAATCGTCCTCTTGCAAAAAGACGCCGCAAAAATAGACGAGGAATTTATAAAAAATTCCGCCCTTGCGATTGAAAGCCCTGTAAAAATGGGCCAACGCGTCGGCCAAGCCGTTCACCAAGGACAAGATTCCCAAAAATAAAAAAAATCTAGTGACAGTTTTTTACAAGATAATTGTCTAATACTAAGACGGAGTTGAGAACAATGGGCGCTCAAAACGATTACGATTTTTCCGAACTCTATCAAAAATACGCTCCGATGGTCTTAAGGCGCTGCCGGGCCATCTTAAAGGACGAAGAGAAGGCGCTGGACGCGATGCAGGATGTTTTTTTGCGAGTGATGGAAAACAAGAAAAAAATAAAGTCCGCTTGCGCGAGCCTTTTTTATGTGACGGCGACGCATGTTTGCCTTAACAAAATTAAGGCTGACAAAGTTCGCTCCGGCCCGGACTTTGAAACAATCGCCCAGACGATGGCCGACGACTTTTCTGAACGCGACATTCAAAAAGTCGAAGCGACGGCAATCCTTGAAGAGATTTTTAAATCGCGGGACAAAAAGGACGCCTTGATAGCGACGCTCCACTTTGTTGACGGACTGACGCTGGAAGAAACGGCGGAAGAAATCGGAATGTCGCTTTCAGGCGTAAGAAAGCGAATCAGGGAATTGCAAAAACATTCCCGAAAATTCATTGGAAGCTTATAAGGGGGCGAGCATGATACCGCAATTATTGCTGGAAGAAATTCTACTTGGCGAAAAAGACGCCAAAGACTATTACTCAAAATATGGAAAGGAAGAATTGGAAAGCGCCCTTGACGGCTTGCGCAAATCCAACCAAGAAATTCTTTCCGCATATCCGGCCAGCCGCTTTGCCGAGCTTGCAAGCGCCGCCATGAACGCGCCAAAGCAAACAGGCCGGCGCGCCCCAAACAAGGGCTCTGCAAACATCGTAAGAATGGGCAAAAAGCCAAAGAACTTTTACACTACGATAAACAGAATCGCTTTTTCAGCCGCGGCTGTCCTAGCGCTGGCCTTCTTCGCGCCCATATTGGCCAACTCAATCAAAGGCCTTGGCGGCGCGGCGGCGACCAGGCTTAAAGGAAGCGGACATCACCAAATTCGCCTTTACAGGCAGGATGGACAACAGGCCGTTCAACTAAAGAACGGAGACAGCGCAAAGGAAAACGATTTGGTTCAAATCACATACACGCCTGGCTCCTACAACTACGGCGTTATTTTCAGCGTTGACGGAAACGGAAACATAACCCGCCATTTTCCGGACGCGTCTTGGCAAGCGCAAAAGCTTGAAAAAACAGGTGAGGAAGTTCCGCTTTCTTTCGCCTACGAATTGGACGACGCGCCAAAATACGAATGTTTCATATTTGTCGCTTCAAAATCTCCGTTCGATTTTTCCAGCATTGAAAGCTTGGACAAAAACAAGCTTAGCGTCGATTTCTTAAAGCAAGGCTCATACTTGCCTAAAGATTGCGACGGCGCTATTTTTACATTGAACAAGAAATAATTTTATGGTGAAGAATGTTATGACAAAAAAAATTTTTCTTTCGCTCGCGGCAAGCGTTTTTTTAACGGCGGCTTTGGCGGCGCAAAATCAAAGCGCCGGCGTTGAGCGCTACGGCCTTTACATTGGCTCAAACAACGGCGGAAAAAACCAAGAGCGGCTATTATATGCCGGAACTGACGCGATAGCCTTCCAAAAAATCATGACGGAAATCGGCGGCATTTCAAAATCCAACGGCATACTTCTTCTTGACCCGTCAAAAGAAGACGTTGACAACGCCTTTGAAATAATTTCAGGCTTGATGCAAAAAAACAACAAGGACGCAAAGCGCTCGGAATTTGTCTTTTACTATTCAGGCCACTCAGACGAAAGCTCGTTGATTTTGGGAAAGTCAAAGTACGACTACTCCTCGCTAAAGGCGTCGATCACAAACGTTCCAAGCGACGTTCACGTTGTCATACTCGACTCATGCTATTCGGGGAACTTCATACGCACAAAGGGCGGCTCAAAGCAAAAGCCTTTTTTGGTCGACGACTCTTCGGTGGTAAAAGGACACGCCTACCTTTCCTCAAGCTCCTCGCAGGAAGCCTCGCAGGAATCTGACGAAATCGGCTCGTCGTTTTTCACCAACGCGATGATAAACGGACTGCGCGGCGCGGCGGACAGTTCCGGCGACAAAAAAGTGACGCTCAACGAATTGTACTCCTACGCCTTCAACGAAACTCTTTCCAAGACAGAAAACACCGCCGACCCCCAGCACCCAAATTACAACATAACCTTGGTCGGCTCCGGCGACTTGGTTCTTTCCGACATTTCCGCGGCGGACTGCGTCTTGACCATTTCGCGCGAGCTTGAGGGCCGCGTCATCGTCCGCGACAAAAACGGAAAGCTCGTTTCAGAAGTGAACAAAAGCTCCCTTGCGCCGGTTTACCTCGCGCTTGAAGAAGGCCAATACGGCGTTACAGTAATCGGGGAGCGCGCGACGCTGCAAGGAAACTTCATGCTGTCTCCGCAAAAAAGCTACACACTCGCGACCGCAAACCTTTCTCCAATCGCGCGCGCCGAAACAAGAAGCCGCGGCGACGAGCCGGAAGCGCAAGAAAGCGCGAGCCAAGAAGCGGCCCAAGATTTCCAGCCGGTGGAAATTCCCTTTATTTTTTCTTTTGTCAACAATGAAATTGACAAAGTTCCCGGAGAAACAATCTCCGCGCGAATTTCGTTGGCCTTGATCCGTTCCTGCTTGTACGAAGTGAACGGCCCGATGTTTTCTTTGTGCGGAAACGAGACCACGATATTGAACGGCGCCCAAATCGGATACATTTACAACATGGCGCGAAACGTAAACGGAGCCCAAGTCGCGGGAATTTTCAACATGTCGGAAAAGATGACCGGCGGCCAAGCGGCGGGAATCTTCAACTTGACCCAAGACTTGACCGGCGGCCAAGCGGCGGGAATCATTAACTTTGGCCAAAACATTGAAGGCGTCCAAGGCGCGGGAATCGCCAACATCGCCCAAGCCATTACGGGAATTCAGGGCGCCGGAATCGCGAACGCGGCCGAGACCGTGACTGGACTCCAAGGCGCCGGAATCGCGAACGCCGCGCTTGGCGACGTGACAGGCATTCAAGGCGCTGGCATCACAAACTTCGCTTTGGGCAACGTGACCGGCGTTCAAGGCTCGGCAATAGCAAACGTCGCGTGCGGAAACATTTGCGGCGTTCAAGGCTCGGCGATCGCCAACATCGCCTTGGGCGACATAAAGGGCGTTCAAGTCGGCTTGTTCAACTTTTGCAAGGGCAACGCTTCGTTCCAACTTGGCTTGATAAACTATTCGCGAAACGGCGTTTTTGAATTTGGAGCCTCCTACACCACCGACGAAAAAGTCCGCTTGGCCTTGAACAGCGGAAACAAACATTTGTACACAGTTTTGGGCGCCTACATCAATCCCAACAACCACGACGCAAAGACAAACACAAAAAACGCGACGGCTTTCTTTGGCTTGGGAAGCCGCATCGAAGTGTGGAAATTCAACTTTGACATAGAGGCCATGATCAACGAAGTGTTCATAGTGAACATGTCGGAACCTGACGCCAAGAAAAAAGTTACGACAATGGCCTATCCATCGGCGCGCGTCGCCGTGGGTTTCACTCCAATCAAGCACTTGAACATTTTCGCCGGCTTTTCGATGGCGCTTGAAACAAGCGAAAACAGCAAGGCCTTCATCGGCCACAAAAGAAACATGGTCATAAACGCGGGCAGCTCAACCCTTTACCCCGAATTTGACTTTGGAATAAAGTTTTCGGCAAATTAAAAAAAAATAAATTTTAAGTGACAGTTTTAACGGCCCCAGTTGTCTAATAGACAACGAGGTTGTTAAAATGAAAAAGTTTCTGTCCATTCTTTTGGCTTTTGCGCCCGCGTTGCTTTTTGCCGGCGAACTAAAAGTCTCAGTAGTTGACAAAGAACTAGAAATCCCGCTTGAAGGCGTAAAGCTTAGCGTGAAGGCCAATCCTTCGGCAAGCGCGCAGACAGACGAAAACGGAACGGCCGTCATCGTCATTCCCGACAATCTTTCAAGCGGAACTGTCGAAGCGGCGCTGGCGGGCTATCAAAGCGCGTCAGTAAAATTTTCTTCCGCAAGCCAAGAGCTTCAAATCGCGATGTCCATCACGGATGTCATCGAAGGACAGGCGCTGGTCGTCAACCGCGCCTCCCCCGACGGAGCGGAAGAAAAAACCGGCGTTTCGACCGTAATGTCAAAAGAGCAAATGCATTCCACCGCCAACATGGGAATCATGGAAGACTGCATGGCTTCGGTAAGAACCTTGCCGGGCGTTTCGTACAGCGGCGCGTGGGGAACTGAGCCGTCAATCCGAGGCGGCGAGCCAAGAGAGCTTTCTTGCTTGCTTGACGGAATGTACACAATTTACCCCTGGCACTGGGGCGGCGGAATTTCAATCTTCAATCCCGCTATGGTTGAAAGCATAAAGCTTTCAAACGGAATTTTTTCCGCCAAGTACGGAAGAGCTTCCAGCGGAATTCTCGAAGCGACCACAATAAAGCCCGACTTTGAAAATTTCCACATGAACGTGGGCATCTCAACAACAAGCGCCGACGCCTTCGCGCAAATTCCTTTTGGCAAAAAAGTCGGAGGAATGCTTTTGGGCGCCCACCTCACTTACCTTGAGCCTTTCATCGCTTTGTACAAGGCCACGGGGGCCAGCGGCTTGGAAATGTTAAAGCGGCCGCCTTATGTCCGCGACCTTTTCTTTAAGACAAACTTCCAGCCAAAGCCCGAGCTTGACATCGCGGTCACCGGTTTTTTTGGAAGCGACGGCCTTTCCGTTGATCAAACGGAAACAAAAGGCTTTGTAAAGTCAAACGGAAAAATGGACTACGACATTTACCAAGCGCTGGCCGGCGTCAGCGTAAAGTATTTGGCCAGCGACAAGCTGCTTTTCCGGGGCTCGCTTTCCTACAACGGAATGTTCGAAGACATGAAGATGAAGAGTTCCGACAACGGAATAGTTTTTTACAACCCGGATTTTGTGAACAAATACCACCAACGATTTCCAAGCGTAAACTACGGCGGCTTCTACAACTTGTCAAATTTGGAAAACGAGTACAAGGAAAAAATCACCAACCACTTGCTTGCCGGAAGGTTTGACACGGAAATTCAACTTTCCGAAAAGAACCGCCTTGGATTTGGAATCGACGAATGTATGAGCGCCGCCGACACAAACGAATTCCAAAATTTCTATGTGGACATTGGAAGCGGAGACGCCCGCTTGTTCAAAAAAACAAAATGGGACAGCTCGACCAACGGCAACAACATTTTGGGAAACGCCGCCTACGCCTCTTGGAATTACGGAAAGGAAAAGGACTTGATTCAAACGGAACTTGGCCTAAGGTTTGAATACACCACCTTGTTCAACACGAACAACGACTTTACCCTTAACTTGATTCCAGACGTTTGCCCCCGCGCGTCAATCACCTTTACGCCGTTCAAAGACAACGGCTTGCTTGACAAAGCGTCATTCACCGCCGGCACAGGCTTGTTCACCTCAACGCCGCGCGAAATCATGCTAATCACAAAGGGCATGGGTCCAAAAGACTTTGACATGCGCGCCAACCGCGCTATTTTTGCCGTGCTTGGAGCCAACGCAAATTTGACCAACGGCTGGAACTTTAAGCTGGAAACTTACTACAAGCATTACTTGTCAAGAATCTACAGCTACAATGTCACAACGGCGGCCAGCGGATACAAGGATTCCAACATGTTCTTTAAGGACAACGGAAAAGGCCATGTCTTTGGCGTGGACGCGATGATAGAAAAGAAAGCCGGCGGAAAATGGGACGGCTACCTTTCATACTCATTCGTTTACTCGCGCTTAAAGAATCCCACAACATTGGGAAAAGATGATTATGTTGAGACAATGTCCAACGCTCCGCTTGACGAATGGTTCTATCCAAACTACCACCGCTTCCACACGTTGAACGTCGTGAGCAACTGGCATTTTGGAAAGGGCTGGACATTCACCGTAAAAGGAACGCTCGCCACCGGCGCGCCAAAGAAAGAAACAGAAGCCGTGTCTTGCTACGCCGCTGTCATGGACGACGGAACTGTTGTCCAGCGCTACTCGCGCTCGTCGATATACAGCGACACTTTGAGAACGCAGATTTCCTGCCCTGTTGACTTGAGAATTTCTTATCAATGGAAGACACACAACGACAAGTGCGCTTGGGAGTTCTACTTTGCCTTGCAGGACATTTTTGTCAACCTTTACACGCCAAAGGCTGAAAAGTCGTTCAACCAATACACCGGAGAGCCAAGCGACAAAAGAGAGTCGGCTGACTTCTCCATCGGAGTTCCTATTCCGTCAATCGGAATCAAGGCAAAGTTCTAGCTACAATGCAAGCGGCGGCAAGTCAAAAATCGCAAGCCGCAAAATATTAGGAGGAAAAAGAAAAATGGAAAACGGATTTAGTTTAATCGAATTGTTCAAGCTTGGCGGACCCTTCATGTGGGTGCTCTTGGCCTTTTCTGTAGCCACGCTCGCGATTGTCATAGAGCGCTGCGTCTACCTTTACTGGCACAACTGCAAGGCGCGCCCCATCACCGACAAAATAAAATCGTTTTTGCAGGAAGGAAAAAAGGACGAGGCCGTGAACTTTTTGCGCGGTTGCCAGCGAAACCAAACAATCGCGTCAATTCTTTTGGCGCTTTTGGAAAACGCCAAGTACGGCGAAAACCGCATGGAGCGCGCCGCCGAAAGCGAGGCGCAGGAACGCCTTCGCAGAATGGAAAGCGGCTTCAACTATCTTACAGCGCTTTCTTCGCTGGCGCCCCTTACCGGCTTTTTGGGAACGGTGTCGGGAATGATCGGCGCCTTCCGTTCCATCGCCGAAGCGACAGACGTAAACGCGCAGCTTGTTGCCGGAGGAATTTACGAAGCGCTCATCACAACGGTCTTTGGCTTGATAATCGCCATCACCGCGCTTGTGGCCTACAACCTTTTGATCCAGCGCGTTGACTCATTTTCCGCCGAAGCGTCAAAAGCCATCGACGACTTGATTCCGGAGCTGATATGATTAAAAGACCTCCGCGCCGCAACGTCGAAGATTCCAGCAGCTCAGGCGCTTTGAACGACTTGTCCTTTTTGCTGATAATATTCTTTATCGTAATCGCGGGCTTTAACGTCAACAAGGGCTTTTTGCTGAACCTTCCGTCAAAGGAAAAGCCGATAGTGGTCAACACAAACGACATCCTTAAATGCGACCTGGACCAAAACGGCGCTCTCTTTCTTGACGGGCAGGAAATCAAGTTGGAAGCCTTGTCCAAAAAAATCAGCGACAAGCTAAAGGCGCAGCCCAACATGACCTTTTTGCTTACGATAAATCCGGAGACGCATTACCAAAATGTGATTGATGTTGTCGCCGCCATAAGAAAGCTTAAGGTGGAAAATTTTTCATTCAGGATGAAGTGAGAAAAATTTATGATTGAAAGAAAGACAAAAAGAAGAAAGCCTAGCGTGGCAACTTCGTCAATGTCCGACATAGGATTTTTGCTTTTGATTTTCATAATGCTGATTTCCTTGATGAACCAGCGCTACGAGGAAAAGATAAACTATTCCGAAAGCGCGGTTTTGGAACGGACGCAAGCCGACGAAAATTTTGAGATATGGGTTCAAAGCAACGGGGTCGTTTCAGCCGACGGAAATATTTTGGACGCGGCCGCTTTGGAAAAAGCGATTGTCGGCGCCATCGCCAACAATCCCAACGTCAGAATCCACATCATCGCCGACAAGGACACGCCCTACAAATACATCAACGGCGTGACTTCGATTTTGCAGAGCTTGCAGCACCGCGTCGTAAGCTTTGTGGCAAAGGAAAAGTAAAATGAGTTCAGAAAAAATCTCAAGACATTCAGGAATCTGGCGGCTCGCAATTTTTGCTTTCGCGCTTCTTGTCCATGTGGCCGCGATATGCTTGTTCAGCGTAAAGCAAAAGGAAGACGAAATAGAGACCGTTGACTTTAGCCAAGCCGACGTCTTTAAACTGGTTGACGTGCAGGAATACGTTCAGCCCAAGGAGCCGCAAAGCGACGAGATTGTCGTCCAGCAGCCCAAGGCCTCGGAGCGCGTTCTTGAAACAGAAAAAAAAGTCAAGGACTTTGACGAAAGCGCCTTTTTGCCCCAGCATAAAATTTCCACCGTGCCTGTGATTCCTATCCGCGAAGTGCTTTCAAAAATCGAATACCCGCCGATGGCCCTGCGCCAGGGAATCGAGGCCGTCGTTTACCTAGAGCTTTTCATCGACAGCAAGGGCGCGATAAAAAACATCAAGGTCTTGAAGGACCCCGGCCACGGATTTGCCGAGGCCGCTGTGGCCGCGCTTAAGGGAATCGTCTGCGTTCCCGCCAACGCCAACGGAAAGAACGTCGCCGTCCGCTACAGGTACCCGATAAAATTCACGCTGAACTAGTCCGCTCGTGTCTTTGCTGGCAAGACCACAATAGATGTTTCGAACGGGGTCACCGCGTCCGATTGGACGCTTCCGTTTTTTTGTTTGCAAAATCGTCATTTTTGTAGTATAATGTAGGAATATGGCGATTAAACTTTATTCACTCGGCGCCGCCGAGGAAGTTACTGGCAGCAAACACATATTGGAAGTTGACGGACGCTCGTACATGATTGACTGCGGAGCCTTTCAAGGCCACCGCAGCGAGTCCGACGAAAAGAACCGCAACTTTGAATTTGNNCACCATCATATATATCCCCGTTTTGGCAAAAAAAGGATACAACGGAAACTTTTACGCCACAAGCGCGACGCGCGACTTGGCCAACCTTGTCGTAATGGACAGCGCCCGCATTCAGGCCCGCGACGCGGAATACCTGGAGGAGCAAGCCAAGCGCAAAGGCGAGCGCTTTACTTGGAAGCCCATGTACGACGAGCAGGACTGCATAAAGGCGATGAACCAATTCGTCACCGTTTCCTACAACCGAAAAATTTTCATCGGGCCAAACGTCTCGCTGGAATTTTTTGACGCGGGCCACATTCTTGGCTCGTCGTTCGCCTACTTTACAATTTACGAAGGAAAACCGGAGGAAACGCGCATTTTGTTTACCGGCGACTTGGGCCGCAAGAACAAGTCGATTGTCCGCGACCCTTCGACAAACTTTCCGCCGCCGGACTACATCGTTTGCGAAAGCACTTACGGAAACCGAAAGCACGACCAAAAGGACTACGCGCTAAAGGCCCTCACCAGAATCATTCGAGAGACAATAGACAAAAAAGGAAAAATCATAATGCCCTCGTTCGCGATTGAGCGCACGCAGGAAATCATCTACCAGCTGCACAAACTTGTGGACCTAAAAAAAATTCCGCAAGTGCCGATTTACGTTGACAGCCCGATGGCCGTAAACGCCACGGTCATTTTCCAATCGCATCCCGAATGTTACGACGAAAAGGTTTCGCAAGCCTTCCTTGTCCACCACAAAAACCCCTTCGGCTTCAACGCCTTGCAAATGGTCACCAGCGTGGACGAATCCAAAGCCTTGAACAAAAAGCCCGGCCCGATGATTATTCTTAGCGCCGACGGCATGTGCGAAGCGGGCCGCATCCTGCACCACCTTGCCAACAACATCGACAACGAGCGCAACACGATTTTGATTGTAGGCTACATGGCGGAAAACACTTTGGGCCGCCGCATTTTTGACGGAGCCAAGGAAGTCAAGATTATGGGCGACGTTTACGAGGTCCGCGCCAAAGTTGAAAAAATCAACGCCTTCAGCGCGCACGCCGACTACGAGGAAGCCACCGAATGGCTTAAAGCGGTCGACACAAGCCGCCTCAAAAAACTTTTCTTGGTTCACGGCGAAAAGGACGCGCAAGAGTTTATGACAAACTATTTGGCTGAGAACGGATTTAAAAACGTTCAGTCATCAAAATATGGAGAAAGCTACGACTTGTAAACGCTTATGAAAAACGACATTAAAAAATTTGAAGAATACTATTCCGCAAATTTCAAGCGCACAAGCTCGCTGTTGTCTGGCTTGACAATAATGATTTTTGACGCGGCGGTTTTGCTTTTGTGCATTGGAATCGGATTTTTCTTGGTCAACTTGGCCAACAAAAGTTTCATCAGGTTCAGGTCGTTCATCGACTACTACATTTACATTCCGGCGATTCTGGCCGTCTTTTACGCGGCGGACTTGTACCCGGGCATCATGAACTCTCCGGCGGAAGACGTCAAGCGCCTTTCAATCTGCACCTTCTTTGGCTTTTGCGGAATCGCCCTCAGCATCTTTGTTGAAGACGCGGAAGACAAGTTTGCCATAGCCGTGGCGCTTGTTGTGGCGGTTCCGTTCGCGACGATTTTGCTTCCGGGAATGAGGGAAGCCGTCCGCCGCTTTTTTGGCTTGTTTAAATTTTGGGGCTTGCCGGCGGTGGTTTACTGTTCAGGAAAATCAGGCAATGTGTTGATTGACAGATTCCTAAAAAATCCGTCGCTTGGATACCGGCCTGCGTTAATTGTAAACGATTCAATCAAGGCAAACGGAAAGGCGGCGGACAATTACAAGGGCATTCCTGTTTTGCCGCCGTCTGACGAATTGTTTGAGGCGATAAAAAAGAAAAGAATCAAGGTTGCGGTTTTGGCTGACTACAAAAGCGAGGTTGACCAAATAAAAAAATTCTACCGCTATGCGATTGTCGTTTCCGACCAGTTGAACACAATGATGAGCGGCGCCCCGCACCTTCGCGACATCGCGGGAATCGTGGCCTTCTCTTCCACAAACTATTTGACAAAAATTCAATCCTTGGTGGCAAAGCGCGCCTTTGACATAGCGATAATAATTTGCTCGCTCCCATTGACGCTGCCGCTATGCCTTTTGACGGCGCTTTTTGTAAAGCTAACGTCGCCGGGCCCTGTCCTTTACGGCCACAAGCGCGTGGGCCTTAACGGAAAGGAATTCAAGTGCTGGAAATTCCGCTCGATGTACATTGACGCGGACAAGCAGCTGGCAAAAATCTTGGCGGAAAATCCAGAGATGAGAAAGCAATGGGAAAAAGACCGCAAGCTTGAAAACGACCCCCGCGTCACGCCCTTTGGAAAATTCATCCGCAAGACAAGCTTGGACGAATTTCCGCAGTTCATAAACATTTTCATCGGCCAGATGAGCTTTGTGGGACCGCGGCCTGTAATGCAAGACGAGCTTGAGCGCTACGGAAAAAAGGCGGACTACATTCTTTCTGTCCTGCCAGGCCTTTCGGGCATGTGGCAAACATCAGGCCGCAGCGACACCGCCTACGAAGACCGCGTGACGCTTGACGCCTACTACATCCAAAACTGGTCGATATGGCTTGACATCTGGATTCTAATCAAAACCGTCTGGGTCGTCCTAGCCGGCAAAGGCGCGTATTAAACGCGATAAGAATATGCCGCGCTAAAAAAAGACTCCCGCGGCAAGCGCGGGAATGACAGGCCTTTGTCATGTTCGGGAATGACAAGCCTTTGTCATGTTCGGGCTTGACCCGAACATCTTTTTTTATTTCTTCAAACTCTTTACCATCAATTCTATTCTTTCCAAAGCAACCTTGATTTTGTCTACCGCAGTGGCGTAACATACCCTGATGTGGCCCTCGCCGCCCGCGCCAAAAACGCTTCCGGGAACGACGGCCACGTTGTGTTCCTTAAAAAGCCGCGTGGCGAATTCCTCGCTGCTTAATCCCGTTGCGGAAATGTCAGGGAACATGTAAAAGGCTCCCTTTGGTTCCGGAACCGGAAGGCCCATCTCGTTAAAGGCCTTTTCCATCAAGTTGCGGCGCTGCTGGTAGCTTACGCGCATTTTTTCAACTTCTTTCCAGCCGTTGCGAAGCCCTTCGGCCGCCGCGTACTGGCTGAATATCGGCGCGCAAATTGTATTGTAGCCGTGCACCTTCACTATTTGCGACAAAAGCTCGTTGGGCGCGGCGATGTAGCCGATGCGCCAGCCGGTCATCGCAAACGATTTTGAAAAGCCGTTAAGGATAATCGTGTAGTCTTTCATTCCAGGGAAAGAGCCGATCGAAACATGCTCGCTTCCGTCGTAAACCAACTCGCAATAGATTTCGTCGCTGATCACCCAAATCTGATGCTTCTTTGCAAGCGCCGCGATTTTTTCCAATTCCTCTTTGGGAATCATCGTTCCCGTGGGATTGTTGGGAGAGCAAATCATCAAGGCCTTTGTCTTTGGCGTGATAAGTTTTTCAACCGCTTCCGCCGTCGGATAAAAATTTGACTTTCCTGTGTCCAGCGGAACGGCCTTGGCCTGGCAAAGCTCCGCGAGCGGAACGTAGTTTACGTAGCAGGGCTGGCTTACGATGATTTCGTCGCCGGGATTAAGAATCGCGCGCAAAACCGCGTCAACGCCTTCGCTGGCTCCGACCGTGATGAGTATTTCGTTTTTGGGCTCGTAAGACATGTTGTAGCGAGCGAGGTATTTTGCAATCTCTTCGCGCAATTCAATCAAGCCCCAGTTTGAAGTGTAGCTTGTGTGGCCCTTTTCCAAATGGTAAAAGGCTTCCTCGCGAATCACCCAAGGCGTTGGAAAGTCCGGCTCGCCGACGCTCAAAGATATCACGTCGTCATGGCCGATAAGCATTTCAAAAAATTTTCTGATTCCGCTTGGGGGAATCTGCATCATCGAGGCGCTAAGCCTGTCGGGTCTTGTGTTCATTATGCCATCGCTCCTTCGCGGCGGTCTTTTTCGTCTTCAACGTAAATGACGTCGTTCTCTTTGTAGGTCTTAAGCACAAAGCAAGTTTTGGTGGAACGAACGCCTTCCAGCGTCGCAAGCTTTTCGCTAACGAACAAGCCCACTTCCTTAAGCGAGTCTCCTTCGATGACGACCATAAAATCGTAGCCGCCGCTCATAAGGTAAACCGACTTTACTTGCGGATAGCGGTAAATGCGGTCGGCGATTTTGTCAAAGCCGTGCTCGCGTTCCGGCGAAACCTGAATCTGTATCTGAACGCGAACCTTGTCGTCGGTTCCGTTCAATTTTTCCTTGTTGATGACGGCGCCATACTTTAAGATGATGCCCTCGTCTTCCATTTGCTTTATTATGCCCTTGACTTCATCGGGGCTTTTTTTTGTCATCGCCGCGATGTCCTCAACGCTCAAGCGCGCGTTTTGTTCAAGCAAGTTCAATATTTCTTCATCGTATTTCATAGCCTAACAGCATAGCGCATTTTTAATATTTGCGCTATACTGTTCGCATGAAAAAACTGGCGCGACCTATTATTTTGTGCGGAATCAAGCACTGCGGAAAATCCACTCAAGGCAAAAGAATCGCCTCCGCGTTGGGCCTTGACTTTTACGACACCGACGACTTGATTTTGGAGCAGTGCGGAATGGACGCGCGCGCCATTTACAAGTCGCAAGGAAAGGACGCTTTTATGGCGGCGGAACTAAAAGCCTGCGAATATTTGCGCGACACTTTGCAGGCAAAAGGCTCGCAAGGCCAAGAAGCGGCGGACGCAAAATGCGCGGTAATCGCCACAGGCGGCGGCATTTGCCAAAACGAGCCCGCAATCGCCATCCTTAAAAAGCTTGGAACAATCGTTTACCTGGAAGTCCCGGAAATCACCGCCGCCGGCCGCATCGTTCGCGAGGCGCGCTTCCTTCCCGACGGAACGATTCAAAACCTTCCGGCCTACATCGCAAACAAAAATCCCGCCGACCAAAAAGAAGTCCGCGCCATCTTCCACGACTTTTACACGGAGCGGACAAAAAAATACAGGAGCCTCGCCGACGCAAGCGTCCAAGCGCAAGGCTCCCGTTCTGAAAACACAAAAAAGATTTTGTCAGCGCTAGGGCTGGATTAACGCCCGCAGCCGCAGCCTTCTCCACCGCAACCGCCGCCACATCCGCCGTCGCCGCAATCGCAATCGCCTTCACAGTCATCGCCGCAACCGCCGCCGCAGCTTCCGCAAGAACAGCCGCCGCCGCAACCGCAGCCGCCAGTGTAAACCGAACCGGCCTCGACCTGTTCAAGGCTCGCGTTGGCGACATCCTTAACCTCAACGTCAAAGCAAAGGGTTTTTCCGGCCAGCTCGTGGTTGGCGTCAACGGTGATTTCCTTGTCATCGACTTTTGTAACGTGAACGATTACAGGGCCGCCGTTGGATTCGGCTTGGAAGGCCATGCCGACTTTTATTTCCAAGTCAGGATCAAACTGCTCTCGCGGAACTTTCGTCACAAGTTTGGGGTCGTATTCGCCGTAAGCTTCGGCCGGCTCGATGACCGCGCTAAACTTGTCGCCTGGCTCCCTTCCTTCCAACTGCTTCTCCAGACCGACAATCAAGTTTCCGCGGCCATGCAAGTATTCAAAAGCGCCGGCCTCGTGCGAGGAGTCCAAAACCTTTCCGTCAGTGTCTTTCAACACGTATTCAATCGCGACAATCTTATTCTTTTCTATCTTCATAATTAAAATCCAAATTCAGGGGCGGGAGTGTCATTCACAACTTCGGTGACTTCCGGGCAAGCGTCCTTTAGGAATTGCTCAACGCCCATCTTTAGCGTCATCGTGGCCATCGGACAAGAGCCGCACGCGCCCGTCAACTTCAAATGCACGCGCTTTTGCTCGTCGATAGACAAAAATTCCATGTCGCCGCCGTCGGCCTGCAACTGCGGGCGGAACGCGTCCAACGCTTCCTTAACTTTCGCTTCAAGTTCTTCCATAATATAACTCCTATAAAATTATCGCGCTCAAAACAAAGAGGATATTATCAAAAATTCCCATTTTGCGCTAGTAGGCCTTTTGCGGCAAAAGCGCGCAAATGCAAGAGCCTAACGACCCTTACAGCATTGTCGCCATATAAACAGGCAAGTATATTATTCCGTCCTTTTCCTTTTTAACGCCACGTTCGGCTCGTCCGCGTTGTAGCAGACATTCACGATTCTTGAATCCTTTAGCCACATAAAAGCGTCGTCATAATCGCGCATTTTGGCATCTTTTTTAAGAGAAGAAAGCTTGAATTTTTTTTTCATGCTTAGAAAGCTGCGCCGGAATTTCGTCAAAGATTGATTCGGCTTTCAATTCGGAGCCTTTCGCGTGTTTTTGAATGTCGTTGCGGTAAAGTTCCAAAATCTCCCGTTTTATCGCGGGAAACAAAGTGTCGTTGCCGATTGCAAGCAGGAATTCCTCAAAATCCATCGGATACATTTTTAAATGTCGCTCCTCTGACGGAATCAAAATATCCTGCGTGTTTTTCTTAATCGAAACAAGGGAGCCAGTCTCGATAAAATCATAGCGACCGTCCACGACAAGATATTTTATGGCCGCCCTGGCCCGAGGAAAAAACTGAACCTCGTCAAAAATAAAAAGCGTGTTTCGCTCATGCAGCTTTACCGAATGCCGTCAATCATAATGGCGCATTTGCCCTTTTGCCCTTTTTTCCATTCCAGAAGCTTCTGATACGCCTTTCGGTACATATTTTACACCTTTTTGACTTTTATTGGCGGAAGTCACTCCATCTCCTCCAACGCCTTGTCCACAGTCTCCTTAACCTGCAAGACCACTCTTTTTGTGATTATTTCGTAAATGCCTTTTGTGTTTTCACTTTCTTGGGCGGACGGAATGAACAGTTCGTGAACGTCAACGCCAAGCGCGTTTGAAAGCTTGACAAGCGTTCCCTTTGTAAGCCAGCGGCGGCGACCCTCTATGTCGTTCATCATTTGCCGCGAGATGTCGGCCTTGTCCGCCAGCCTTTCTTGCGACAAGCCCAATTTTTTCCGCAAAGCCCGGATATTTTCTATTACCCGCGTTTGCAATTCTTCTTCTGTCATAATATAAGTTTATGCAAGTATTTTTGTAAATTTTACTAGCGTTATTTTGACATCTATGCTATAATATGTAAACAAACTGCAAGGATTTTTGATAAAAACCATTGCGGTTTGAGGAATACAAACAAAAAGGAGTGTTTTATTATGAAAACCGTAAAACTGTTTTTCGCTTTGTTTGCGATAGTTTTTCTTTTATCATCTTGCTCAAACTCATCGGACAACAGCACAGCACTTTTGGCAGCTATTGGAACTTCTGGCACGGACACAAGCGGAACAAATGGGGGCAATTCTGACACGACAACTTCGCCCACAAATCCTACAAATCCAGAAACAAGCGAAACATTGGATCCTGATATCGAGTTTACAAGATTTATTATTCCAAAGGTAGACATTGCAAATGATGAGATGGTTATGGTAACGCTTGCGGGAGAGAATTTTCCCGATTCTTCTAATAATCAGAAAATAAGCGATTTTCTTTCAAAAATTTCAATAACTTGTCCCAAAAACCCGAGCATTGTAGAGTATTCATATTTTTCTTATAATGACATTTATCCCCCTGTGCTTGTCGCATACATTGAAAATCCACACGAGATAGGAATCTATGACATTACGGTAAGCTATGGCGAAAAATCAATCACAACGACATTGAGTGCGCAAGACTATAGCGAGTATCATACGGGAGACTTGCTTTTAAATGACGGAACTATTATTCCCTGTAATAAGGATACCTATAATCATAATTTTACATATATCGATGAAACGATAAAAAAAGCCGTAGGCATTCTTTACGGTTTTAACAATTATGGAGCTCCCTTAGGCTGGCTTGGCATAGATATTGACGGAGGCTACGAAAGATGGCGGGAAAACATATACAATGACTGGACAACCATTGAAGGATATTGTGATTCAAACTTTATTAAGTTAAAGAAAGACATAGCATGTGATCCAAACAAAACTACTCCATCTTATTTTTCTACCGACGCTAACACAGCCACATTCTATGGCGGCGACATAGACGGAAGCGACAACTGGGATTGCATTTGCGCCTTTGATCCTGTTGGAACAGCGGATGCCGCGACAAATTATCCCGCGTTCAACTATGTCAATAATTATGCGGATATACACGGCCTTACTGGCGATTACGCCACAGGCTGGTATATGCCAAGCATAGCGGAATTGTGCAATATATACAAAAATAAGGACATTATAGACAAAGTGTTAGACGCGCTTAATACAGCGCAATTTGCTTACGTAACGAGTTACAAACAGAGTCGATACTTATCTTCTTCTATATCGATTGATGGATTTGATCGATATGGATTTCCATTTGCGTGTTCTTTTGAAGATGGGCATATTGATAATGTTAATCAAGCATATGTATGTTGCACGCGCGCCTTTGATATAAATGGAATCAATTACACGATAAAAATTGACTCTCCTCAAAACGGAACTGTGGACGTAAACTCGACAACCGCCGCCGTAGGCTCTACAGTGACTTTGACTGCAACACCCGCAAACGGCTATAAATTGAAAGTGCTTACAGTAGAGGGTTCGGATCATTCTTCCATCCAGACAAGCGGAACTGGTAATACAAGGACTTTCACTATGCCCGCGAAAAACGTCACGGTGAGGGCGATATTCTTTATGCCCCCAACGGGAGACTACACTGTTATTTCCGATGATATTGTGACCTTTGGCATGTGGCCGCAAACAATCAAGGCGGAGAATGTGACCATTACTGGCGAAAAGGAATGGCACGGCAGCTTTTACTGCTACGAAGGAAGCGATGGTGAATGGTATGTCAGTGAGAAAGAAAATGGCTATGATAGCAGCTACAAGTACAGCGACGGGACTCCAGTAGCGGAAAGATCAGAAAACAGTTACAAATGGTTCAAGATGGAGCCGATACAGTGGCGCGTGCTTACTACAAACTACGGAGGCAAAAAGCTTTTGCTTGCGACGAAGATTCTGACAGCCGGAATACCTTATTATCAAGAGATAAAAACTCGCAAAATCTACGATAGCCAGAATAACGCCATATATATTTATCCCAACAACTATATGTATTCCACAATCCGAGCCTATCTTAACGGCAAATACGAAAGAGATGATACGCAGGAGGAACAGAATCGGTATCGGGACAGGGGTTTTTTACAGAGCGCTTTTACCAGCGCGCAGCAAGAGGCGATATTGACGACAACTGTTGACAACAGCGCCGACAGCACTACAGATGCTGATGGAAAATTAACGAAAGCAACTCCTTATGCATGCAATCCAACATACGACAAGATTTTCTTGCTGAGCGAGAAAGAGGTTACAACAAGAGAATATGGCCTTGCCCCATACTACAGTGCCGTGTATGAAGCAACATCAGCGCGAAGCCGAGCGCCGACAGACTTTGCAAAAGCTCGCGGGGCGTTTCAATCGACTGAGGCGTACATTAATGGCGGTGTCTGGTGGCTACGTTCTCCTTGGTATCTTACTGGCAACACCACATCTAACACAGCGCGCACAGTCGTCAGCAATGGTGAAGCCGATAGTTATGACTATGTAGATGGCAAAGGTCTTAGCGGTAAACTTTACCATGATAATTATATTGGCATTGTTCCCGCATTGTGCGTGTCCAATTGATACTAATCAATACCAGAATCATCAGGCAGTGGCGTAGATGGATTTTTCCTTCTGCGCTATCGCCTGACTAATTTAAAGGCGGCTAGGAATAATGCTTACACAAACGGAAGCAAATACGGCGGAATGCAAAAAATGTCTTGGTCTTTTTTAAAGTCCGTATCGCAAACCAAGTAGCGGCTCAAGATTTGCTTGGAAAATTTTTGCGTAAAAAGGTCGAGCGACTTGTGCTTGCGCCAATCGGAAGACTTGGACTCTATCGGACAAATTTTGTTTTTGCGTGAAATGATAAAGTCGATTTCGTAATTGTGGTTTGAAGTTTCGCTGGGGAAGGTGTGGTAGTAAAGCTCGTCGCCCTTGGCTTTTAGAATTTGAGCAAGCGCGCTTTCGTAAACATAGCCAAGATTGGCGGGCAGCTTGTCGGAAAGCAATTTTTCGTAAATGACGTTTTCCGTAAATTCTTTGTCCTTAAAGCACAGCGTGACAAAAAGGCCGGTGTCGCAAACAAAGAGCTTGAATTTTTCCAAGTCAACGTTTTGCGCAAGTCCTATCTCCGGATTGTTTGCGTGGTATGCGATGTTCACGGTTTTGGAATCGACAAGCTTTGAAAGTTTTTCCAACATCGCGCCCGCCCTGCTGTTTTCCAGTACACTTGAAACTTGATAGCGCGCCGCGTTCTTTTGCAGTTCTGCCGGAATAAAATCAAAAACGCGGGAAATTTTTCCTGTGGAATCAAATTTCATAAAGTCGTTTTCGTAAAGCGTCAGAATGTCGCGCTTGGCCAAATCAACCTTGCTAAAATTGTTGGTTTCCAAAAAGGCCGCGACCGCCTGGGGCATTCCGCCCACAATCATATAAAGTCGGAATTTTCGCATAAGCTCGCGATGGGCCGCGCCGCCAAAAGATTTTTTTGCGCTCCAAATTTCCCGCCCAAGCTCAAAGCTTTTTGTCTCTCCGACCGCCCAGCAAAATTCCTCGTAGTCCATCGGATGCATTTGAATTTTCCGTTCCTCGCTTGGAATGAGAATGTCCTTGACGTTTTCCTTTATTGAAATGAGCGAGCCGGTTTCGATGTAGTCGTAGCGGCGGTCCTTGACCAAAACTTTTATGGCCTGCCGCGCAAGGGGGAACAATTGAACTTCGTCAAAAATGATGAGAGACTCGCGCTCAAACAAATCCTTTTTTGCGTGGAACTGAAGCAGCCTAAAAAAATTATCCAAGTCCGACAAGTCTTTAAAAAGATTTTTTATTTGCTCGGACGCAAAGGCAAAATCTATGAGAATGTAAGACTTGTATTCTCGCTTGCCAAATTCTTCCACGACGGTGGATTTTCCAATGCGGCGGGCGCCTTCGACCATCAAAGCGGTTTTTCCGTCCGATTCCGCCTTCCATTCAAGGAATTTTGAATAAATTTTGCGCTTAAACGGCTCCATATATAAGTATTATACAAAATCCCCGTAGAAAGTCAAGCAAATTCTTACAAAATCCCTACAAAAAAGTGGTGGAGATACTACAAAATCCCCATAAATTATCCCAGCTTCTCAATCTTTCTGTGCAGTTCAATAATGCGGGCGTGAACGTAATGGTCAAGCGCGGGCTTTTCCAAAACGCCCAAAAGCTCGTCGTTGTAGCCGACGATTGGAATCGCTTCCGTGTCGTAGTCGTCAAACAGCTTGTAGGCTTCGGGCAGCATAAGCTGCGGGGAACAGGTGACGGCGACAGGATCCATTATGTCGGTGGCCAAAAGGTTTTCGGCCAGCTCGCCGATGGCAAGCGTTTCCTTTAAGTGCTCAAGAGAAATCACGCCTATCAACTTTCCGCCCTCGGAACGGACGGCGTAATTCAAATTGTTGTGGCGGGAGAAGGCGTCGAGTATTTCCTTAATCGTTTGGTTTTCCGCGACGATTGAAGGCGACTCCTGCGAGCAGATTTTGTCGTTGCCCCAAGTCACGTCGGCCACCTTGGTGTTTTTCTTGATGTCTTCCTCGGTGATGTTAAGGCCCACCTCTCCCGCCTTTGTCACTCCGTACTTTACGAAAATCGGGCCGACAAGCTGGACGATAAATGTCGTCGCCGTGATGATGAGCAAAATTTGCGGGCCAATCGAATCGGCAAAGTCGTTCCCCGCCGCGATTGAAAGTCCAATTGCGACTCCAGCCTGCGAAAGCAAGCAGCAGGGCAAATATTTCCTTACAGTGGCCGGAGCTTTTGTAAGCCAAGAGCCAAGAATAGAGCCAATTGTCTTTCCAAACGAGCGGCCCAAAACGTAAACTATGGCCAAGACTCCCAAGTAAGGCGTGATGATCCAAATGTCAAGTTTGGCTCCGACAAGCACGAAGAACAGGACGTAAACCGGCGGCGTGAATTTTTCGACCAGCGTAAAAAAAAAGAGCGCGCAGCCCGTGCACAAAAACAGGCTTCCCAGCGCGAACGAAAGTATGCGGCCGTCTTCGTTCATAATGTTTTTTATCATGAACATCAAGAGCGCTCCAAAAGCGCAGCCCAGCAAAATCGAGCCAAAAATGTCGCGGCCTATCATCAAAAGCTGCGCGCCAAGCGAGACCGACGCTCCGTTTAAAAGCGGAGACGAAATCGAATTAGCTATCGCGTACAAAATCAAGGCCACAGCGTCATCCATCGCGACAATGCCGTAAACGATTGTCGTAAGCGGGCCGCGGGTCCTGTACTCAACCAAAACATCGGTCGTCGCGGCTGGCGCGGTGGCGGAACAAATCGCTCCCAAAATCAAGCCCATCGCGACAGAAAGCGGCAAGTTTCCCGAGACAGTCAGCGAAATCGCGAAAATGATTCCGCCCACGATAAAAAAGGGCGTGATCGACTCAAAAAGCAAAATGCCCACAAACTGCTTTCCGTATTTTTTGATTACGTTAAGCTTAAGCTCCGCGCCAATCAAAAAGCCGATTAGCGAAAGCGAAACAGTGCTCACAGGATTGAGCGAGGCGATGGTGGCCTTGCCCAAAAGCTGCAGGCCGCTTGAGCCGATGATGATTCCAATTACGATGTAACCGACAACCTGCGGGATTTTGAGCTTTTTAAAAATGCGGCCGCCAAGGGCTCCAAAAAACATTATGATGCCCAAAAGCAAGACAATTTGCGTGGCTTGAAGAGAATAAAAATGCATCGCCTTTGGCAACAGGTCAGAAAACGGATCGTTCATATGCGCCTCGAATTTTTGCGTTAGATTATACCGAATTCGCGCGCCTTTGAATAGATGGTGAAAGCGGGCAGATGCAGGGCAAACATCTTGCAAGCAGTAAAAAAACGCGCGAAGGAGCGGGGCGGCTGGTGGAAACAGGCAGCGTCCGAAAGGACGCGGTGAAACCGCTCGAAATGACAATTAAGGTCTTGCCAGCAACAATACGAGCGGCCTACATCAGTTCGCTTACGATGTCGCACGGATTCTTGCCGTCGTAAAGCCAGGCGTACATGGCGGCGGCGCTGACGACGCGGCGGCCGTAGTCGCGGGTTTCGGCAAAGGGAAGCGTTTCCAAGAACATGTCGCTCCACAGCTGCCCTTGCGAGTTAAGCTCGATTTTGCTGCTTCTAATCCAGCGGCGCACGACAGTTATTCCGGCGTTGTAGGCAAAGAGCGCCAAAATGCCCGAATCGTCCAAGCGCTTTTTCATGTGGGAATAGTAGTAAGTTCCAAAGCGAATGTTGGTGGCCGGATCCAGCAAATTGTAGTTTTCCACTTTTAAGCGCTTGGCGCAGTCGGAAGCGGTCGCCTCCATAAGCTGTGTAAGGCCCACGGCGCCCGCGTGGCTTTGAATGGCCGGCTCAAAAAAGCTTTCGGTCCTGACCAGCGCGAACATAAGGTAGTCGTCAACCTCAAATTCTTTTGCGGAGGCGCGAATGCAATCCAAAAAGTTTTGGGGATACAAAAGCTCAAAAGCCGCGCGGCTTATTTGAACGCCGTCAAGGTTGGCCGAGCGCGCAATCATTCTTAGGCTTTTGGAATAATAGTCGTTTTGTCCGCCCGCCATCCGCCGCAAAAAAGCGCTAAGGCGTTCCACCGTCGCAAGGTCAATCATCTTTTTGTCAATGTCAAAAAAGAATTTCCAGTCGTCGTAAATGTATTCGCCAAGGCCAAAGTCCGCGTAGCCCAAAAGCAATTTGCGGGCGGACAAGGCTTGTTCCACCGATACTTTTTCAGGAACTAGCGGCTCAAGTTTTTTTGGCTCAAAAAACATTTTGTCCATTTCGCCGGCAGAACAGCCCAATTCCTTGGCGGCCAAAAGCTTGTAGTAAACGTAGGTTCCCGGCTCCGTGTCCGCCGCCAAACGATAAAAGCGCTCAAGCTTTTTTGCGTCGGCGCCCTTAGTCTGGCTCTGCAAGACTCTGGCCGTCAAATAGGCGTACTTGGAAAGAGTCGCCTGGCTTGCATGTCCATTTATCGCGTCAAAAACTTTTTCAAACGCGTCCCACTTTCCGCCGCTAAAAAGCAGGACAGAAAGCGAGTCAAAAAAATCGTCAAAGTAATCCTTTTGGCCAAAAGAGCCGGCGTATTTTTCCAGCCCCGCAACCGCTTCCTCCGTGGAAATTTTCAGGCATGACTGCAGGTAATACCAAAGCGCTTGGTCGCGCTCGTTTTGGTCTTCGGCAAAGTCCAGGGCCGCCTCAAACTGCTTTAAGGCGCGGCGGCGGTAATTGTCGTTCTTATTGTAAAGCAAGCCGGAATAAATCATCGCGTAGTAATTTATTTTCTTTCCGGCCTTGTAGTCGCCGCCGGCAAGCTCGCCAAAATACTTCGCGTTCTTAATGTCCTCGTTGTTTCCATAAACGCAGGCGCGGCCCATGTCGGCCACCAGCTGCCAGGTCAAGGGGATTCTGTTCCTGTCAACAGTCAAAGAGCGGACTTGCTCGTACATTTCGTAGGCCGCGTTGTAGTTTCCGCGATAAATGGCGATTCTAAATTGCAGGACCAAATCCGCGTCAACTGAAAAGTCAGAAATTTGCGGCCCGGAACCGTTTGCGTCGGTGATTACGTCTTCCAATTCGTCGCGCGCGTTTTGCTTGTAAAACTCGTAGTGAACGTCGCTGATTCTTCTTAAAGTGAACCAATCGTAAACGCTTTTGTCAAAGCGCGAGTCCTTCTTTTTGTTAAGGGCTTGCAAACGCAGGACGGCCAAGTTGTTGTCGCAAACGGCAAGGTCAATATTATCAGTGGCCTCAATCGCGCGCGCCCATTCCTTGTTCGCCAAAAATTCGCGGACCGCAAAATAGCGCGCCTCGTCGTCGTCGTATTTTTTTAAATATTCGGCGCAGCGTTTTATCCTTTGCTGAACGTCGCCCATCAAGCAAAGTTGCTTCATTGATTTTCGGGCAATCCAATAACTGCCTTTTTTTGACGCGCGGAAAAAATATTTTTGAGCGGCTTCGGAATCCTTGCCGCCAAGGGCAAGCAAACCGTTAAAGTAGCTGGCGTCGGCGCCGTAGGATTTATTTAAAGAAATTTTTTCCTGCGAGCAAGCCGTGAACAAGGAGAAGAACGCCAGCGCGAAAAGGCCTTTCTTTACGGAAGAAAGCATCAGTCTTCCGGAATTTTTATAGTAGTTCCAGCCACAATGTGATTGGGATTTTTGATTCCGTTGTACCTGGCGATTTTTTTGTAGCGCCAAGGATTCTTGTAGTAAGCCGCCGAGATGTCCCAAAGGGTGTCGCCCCACTTGATTTTGTAAGTGATGACTTTGGGCCCCTTCTTTTCCTCAACCTTGGGCAAGTCGGGAACAACGATGTCGGCTTCTTCCACAACTACAATTTCGTCAACCTTCGCGGCGGGCGCGACAGGTTCCGGCGGCGGAGGAAGCGGCTCCTCTTTTTGCGCGGGCGGCGGAAGCGGAGCGGGCTCTTCTTTTGCGACTTCCGTTTTGTTTTCAACGCGGGAATTAAGCAAGTTGAATTTTGACGGAATCACAAAAAGCATCAGCAAAACCGCAAGCACGCAAATTATCGCGCAAGCCAAGCAAACCAAAACAGGAAGGCGGGTCTTTCGGTCGTCGCGATCTTCCACCTCATCGTCGTAAAGGCCGTCAAAGTCCAAGGCGCTGGAAGCGGAGCTTGAAGCCGCGCTTGATTGGCCAAAGGAGTCGTCGGCAAAAGGATCGCTTTCTTTTGAAGGCGAATCTTCATCAAAGTTGGGCAAGTCAAAATCGCTGTCGTCAAATTTTAGGTCGTCGCTGGATGAATCCGTCGGGCTGTCCGTCGCGGCGCCACTCGCGCTGTCGGAACTGTCAAACGAAGGCATGTCAAAGTCCGGCAAGTCCAAGCTTTCTTCGTCAAGCGGAACGTCGTCCACAGGAACGTCAGCCACGGGCGGCTCGTCAAACGAATCTTCCGCGACGGTCGTTTCGGCGGCAGAAGGCTTTTTGGCCTTGGACGCTTCCGGCTCGACAATCTCCGTTTTGGGAGCGGGGCCTTCAAAAGCCGGAAGGTCAAAGTTAAAGTCGTCAAGCTCGCTCGCGATTTTCTTTTCTTCGGAATCCGCGTCGTCCCGGTCGTTGATTTCTTGGGCGGCGGCAAGCAAGCCTTTTCCGCTTCCGGGATTTTTGTCGCTCGCCAAAAGGACTTCGCGCAAGTCAATCTTGTCGGTCGCGCGCGCCTTGCTGTCCGAGTCAAGCAAAGTGGCTTCGATGACATTTTGCTTGTCAATCGAAAGCGACAAATTTATTTCTGGCTGGCCGTTAGGCTGTTTTTCCAAGTCGGTGATTTGGAGCGTGTCAATCAAAATGGCGTCGGCCATCGTTGACTTTTCGCTTGCGTACAAGTCAACCTTTACAGTCGTTTGGTTGTCCTTTACAGTGCTCAGGGAAATCTTTTTTTTGTCGGGAACGCCTTCTTCCAAAAGAGGGTGAAAAGTTCCGTCCGCTAACTTAATTCCTATTTTCTTCATGTCTTCTATTCTATCACACTTTTTTCTATTTTGCTAGTGGAACGCCGCCTAAAACTTGTGGACGTACCGCAAGGCAAGCCGCCTAAAATACCATTCTCCGCCGGAACAATTCATCTCAAGCTCGTTTTGTTCCCTGCCGTTCACATAGCCCTTTTTGGAATCAAATCCCCTTCGGCGCTCAAAATAAAGCAAGGCAAAAAGAGCGTCTTTTTTTGTCAGGTTGAACACAACTAGCGGCGAAATGTTCACGCGGCAAAAGTCTATGTCAAAGTTCCTGTAGGGCGCGGCGATTTGGTCATGATTGTAAAAGCCTTCAAATTCCGCCTGAAGGCCTACCAAACTCACGCGCTCAAAAGGAAGCTGCCAGCCCAAAATCGCGTTGGCGTAGTAGTTGGCTCCGTTCACCTTTGGAAAGTCCCCTTCCCAAACCCAAGGATGGCAGTCCGCCTGGGACGAAACGCCGCTAAGCCTAAAGTCGTAAGTGGCCATGAAAACAATGTGATGCCAGTCGCCAGGCCACAAGGCGGCCGCGTCAAACTGGAAAGTCGCGCTCAAGTCAAATTCATAAAAGAAATTTTTAAACGGAACAAGGTTGTCAAATTTACCGCTCGCGCGATTGTAGCTGGCAAGGCACTGCGTTCCAAGAAATTCCCAGCCCGTGCCCGCCTTGGCGCCGGCGCCAAAAACCAAAAAGGCAATCGGACTGTAGCGCGCGTAAATGTGGGGCTTTAGGGTTCCCGGGGAAATTTGAAAGTCCGCGCCAACGGCAAGGTTGTTGTCTTTGGTAAGCGCCGAACTTCCAGGAATGGGAAAGACATAATCGTAGGCGGCCGTCACTCCAAACTGGGCGCCGCCGTAAATTCCGCTAACCGGAGCGAAGCGCTCGCCGTTCCCAGCCAAGGGCGCGGAATCAGGATAATAGGCCGCCTCTACGGTCAACGAAAAAGAGCCGTTAGACTTTTTGGAGCCGGAATCCTGGACAAGTTGCGGTTCGCTTTTGGAATCGCCGTCTTGGGAAAAAGCGAAGGCGGAAACAAAAGCAAGGAGCGCGAAAAAAATGAAAACTGTTTTTTTCATGCGACAAATTATAACGCAAGGCCCGCAATAGAACAAGAGCAGGCCGTCAGCCCGCCCAGACTATCAGCCATAGTTGCGGAAGGACAACAATCGCAAAAAACGCCAAGCTTATCCAAGTGAACGTCTTGATGAAAGCCCAGCCTCTTCCGGGATACTCGCGAACGTAAATGCGCAAGTTTATCACGCTTGCAAGCGAGCCGATTATCGAGCAAAGGCCGGCGCTGTCCAAGCCGTAAATCAAGGCGCGCAATTTTTTTGAAAAAGGCCACAAGACTATGCTTGCCGGAACGTTGGAAATGACCTGGCTTAAAAGGATGCTCCACACATATTCATGGCCGCCCACGGCGCGGCTCAAAAAGTCCGAGACTGCTGGATTGGCGCAAATGGAGGCGCTGAACACAAAGAAGCACAAAAAAGTCAAAAGCAAGACGTAGTCGGTTTGAAGCAAAATTTTTCTGTCAAAAATCAAGAGCGAAAGCGCCACAAAAAGCGCCACGAAGGGCCAAAAGTTGGTTCGCGTCACGATAGACGCAAGAACTATGACAAAAAGCGAAAGGTAGAGAATTCGTTTTCCGCGCCGCGCCGGATCCCAGCCTTCAAATTCTTGGCTGCCGTACGCGTCGATAGATTCACGTTCATCCTTCCTGAACAAAAACAAAATGAACAAGTACAAAAGGCCCGCGCTAAAAATCCACAGGGGCAGCATCATCAGCATAAAGGACTGCGCGCTTATTCCGCTTTGGCTGAACAAAAACAAATTTTGCGGGCTTCCAAAAGGAGTCAGCAAAGAGCCGCGAATCGCCGCGATGTTCTCAAAAGTCAAGACAGGCAAAATGTAGCGCTCTTTTCCGCCGGCCTTGAACAAAAAGATTGTGAGCGGAACAAAAATAATCAGCGAAACGTCGTTTGTGACAAACATCGACGACAAAAAAACCGAGTAGACGAAAAAACAAGAAAGACGGCGCATGGACTTTATCCGCGCGGTTCTTTTTAAAAGCGGATTGAAAATTTGTTCCTTCTTAAAGCCTTCCAAAACCGAAAGCAGCATGAAAAGCGTGGCCAAAGTCCGCCAGTCAATTTTGTAAAGCAAAGTCCGGCTTGGAGGCGTGATAAAAAGAGAGACCGCCGCCGCCAAGAGCGAAACAAAAAGCATAATGTCTTTTTTAAACATACGGCGATTCTAGCGCTTTTGAAAAAAACTTTAAAGCCAAAAGCACCTGCTCAGTTCCGACAAATTCCGCAAATCCCTTGAAAAAAGCTTTTAATTAAAGTATTCTATTAAAATATGAATACATTCGCGCCAATTCTTTTATGTTTCGTTCCTTTTGTGACGATGTTTGCCTTGTTCGCGATTCTAGTCCCCAACTTTTCCGTTCCAAAGGGCCTTGTGGCGTCGCTCGCCGGACTGCTCGCGCTTGTTCCGATAACGATAGTCCAGTTTGCGATTCCCGGCATGCGTCTTTTTGAGCAAAGCAAGGCCATCCACATCTTGCTCTACTCCATCGTTTTTTTGGGCTTGGTGGAAGAAATCTTCAAGGCGCTCTTGCTTTTCCTTGTCGGCGGAAAGGGTGAAAGCCCCAGCCGCTGGCTCTGCTATTCCCTTTTGGCGGGAATGATTTTCGGAAGCTTTGAGTCGGTCATTTACTTTTTGCGCGACATTCAAAACATCGGGCATGGAGTCACGCTAAACTTGATTTACCTTAGAATGTTCACCGCGCTTTTGGCCCACACCCTTTGCGCGGGTCTTGGCGGATGGACAATTTATTACCATAAAAATTTAAGGCTGAACTTTTGGCCGCTTTTGAACGCGGTTGTAATACACGGACTTTACGACTATTTTGTTTCGTTTGACAGTTCCGTCCGCTTCTTTTGCGTGATCGTAATTTTGAGCGCCGCCATAAAGAACCGCGTATGCTTTTTGCAAATCACGGAGGAACTAAAATCGCGCCAAAGTTCCGCAAAAAAAATCATCGACCCCAACAAGACGATTGAGATGCCAAAAAATCCGGCGATAATAATTCCCGTAAAAAAGACAGTTCCCGAAGACACATTGGTTTCAGAAACAGACGTCATCGACGAAGACACCGAAGACTTTGACCAGATTGAGCGCGAGGCCAAGACGGAACTAAAGGCCGCAAAAAAAGATTCGCGGGTCAAGCCCGCGAATGACAAAGCTTCAAAGCCCGCGAATGACAAAGCTTCAAAGGCCGCGAATGGCAAGGCTTCAAAGCCCAAGGCCACCGCCAAAAAAACTGAAAGCAAGACCGCAAAGCGCGCGGCTCCAAGCGCAAGCAAAAAGAGCGCGGCCAAGCCCGCGTCCAAAAAAGATTCGCGGGTCAAGCCCGCGAATGACAAGGCTTCAAAGCCCAAAACCGGAGCCGCCAAAAGCGCGGGAAAGCCAAAAAGCGCTTCCGCCAAAAAAACTTCTTCAACAACAAAAACTGGCGCCGCCAAAAAGAGCGCCCCAAAAACAAAAGGAAAAAAGTAATGGCAAACGGACAAGAAGACTTGCGCGAAAAAAACAAGAACAAGGCCGCGCCCTTGGACAAGCGCCAGTTCAGCCAATGGAACAATTTCCAAGGCCGCGAGGACGCGGAAATGCTAGAAGAAAAGTCGTCGCGCTGGAACGCCCAAAAAGCCGCGGAACGCCGCGACTATTACAAAGATTACTAGCGGCAAAATTAAATTGTCGCAAAACTAAAATTAGAGGAATGGATTATGCTTTTTACGCCTGTAGAAATTGAAGAGACAGTGAATATGTTCATGCGCCAAAAGCTTGACGTGCGCTGCATCACGATGGGCATTTCGCTTTTGGACTGCGCTGACCCAGACCCCAAAAAGGCCTGCCAAAAAATTTACGACAAAATCATGTCAAAGGCCAAGGACTTGGTAAAAGTCGGCCGCGACATTGAAAGCGATTTTGGAGTTCCCATCATCAACAAAAGAATTTCTGTCACGCCTATCGCGCTTGTGGCCGGAGCCAGCAAGGCCGACAACTACGTCGACTACTGCAAGACCTTGGACAAGTGCGCCAAGGAATTGGGAGTGAACTTTATCGGAGGCTTTAGCGCCCTGGTTCAAAAGGGAATCACGCCCGCCGACCGCATCTTGATAGACTCAATTCCGCAAGCGCTCACTGAAACTGAAAACGTTTGCTCAAGCGTAAACGTGGGCACGACAAAAAGCGGCATCAACATGGACGCGGTAAAGCTTATGGGCGAGACAATCAAAAAGACCGCCGAGCTTTCCAAAAACTGTCCTGTAAACGGCTGCGCCAAATTGGTCGTCTTTACAAACGCCCCGGAAGACAATCCCTTTATGGCGGGCGCCTTCCACGGCCCTGGAGAGGGAGACACCGTAATCAACGTCGGCGTTTCTGGCCCGGGCGTAATCTTGGCCGCCGCCCGCGAATTTAAAGGCAAGCCATTGAACGAGCTGGCCGACGGCATTAAAAAGATGGCATTTAAAATCACCCGCATGGGCCAGCTTGTCGGAACGGAAGCCGCCAAGCGTCTTGGAACAAATTTCGGAATTCTTGACCTTAGCCTCGCGCCCACGCCGGAAGTCGGCGACAGCGTTGCCCGCATTTTGGAGGAAATCGGCTTGGAAGGAGCGGGCGCTCCGGGAACAACGGCGGCGCTGGCCATGCTCACCGACATGGTAAAGAAGGGCGGCGTAATGGCCAGCACAAACGTCGGCGGCCTTAGCGGCGCCTTCATTCCCGTAAGCGAAGACGAAGGCATGATAAACGCCGTAAAGCAGGGCTCGATTTGCTTGGAAAAATTGGAGGCCATGACTTGCGTTTGCTCGGTCGGCCTAGACATGATAGCGATTCCCGGCGACACTCCGGCCACCACAATCAGCGGCATCATGGCCGACGAAATGGCGATCGGAATGGTCAACAACAAGACAACCGCCGTCCGCCTTATTCCCGCTCCCGGAAAAAAGGCCGGCGAATGGGTGGAGTTTGGCGGCTTGCTTGGCGGCTGCCCGGTAATCAACGTCAACCAATTCTCTTGCGCCGACTTCATTAACCGTGGGGGCCGCATTCCGGCGCCGATTCATAGTTTTAGGAACTAGCCGCTCGTATTATTGCGCCGCGGCTGGGGAAAGAGTGTCAGAATGGCTTATTTTAGAATTCACACGGCGGACATCGCCTACATAACCCAGCAGCCGCGCGGACTTTTCACCGCGATAGGAAAGTTGGTGGAAGCAAAAACGCTCACGCAAGAAGAAACGGCGGAATATTGGAAGAACCGCGAATACTTTGAAAAAGTCTTGCCGGTTCCTCCCTTTTACGAAAAGGGGAACCCGGACCGCGCGACAACTTGGTTCAAGGACACGCCGCAAGGAAACGACATTTACAATCAGATGACTTTTTACCGCGCAATGGCCAAAAAGTACGGCCTAAAGTTGTTCATCTCAACTTGCGCCGAGCCGCCTGGGCGAATCATTTACCAAGACGACTTTCAAATCGCGGTAAAAGACTTGCGGCCCGACGCGGCGATTGAAACGCGCGAGCTTGATTTGTCTTGACCAGTTTAAAATGACAAAGGCATTTTAAACTATCACGCCCTTCGCGCTGGGAATTTGTCCGCCGCGCCTGGGGTCGATTTCCACCGCGGCGCGAATCGCGCGGGCGGCGGCCTTGAACAAGCCTTCGATTTTGTGGTGGTCGCTGCGGCCGCGGATTGTGTCCAAGTGCAAGTTGCATTTTGCGTTCTGGACAAAGCCGTTCCAAAAATCCTCAAAGCAGTCTGTCTGGAAGCTGGCTTCCTTTCCGTCCGCTCCTATGCTCACAAGCGGAATGCCTGTAAGAGCGGCCTCGCAAACCAAAAAGGGGCGGCCGCCAAAGTCAACCGCCGCGCGCAAAAGGCTTTCGTCCATCGGGAACAAGAACGAGCCGCTGCGGTAAATGCCCGCGCAGTCGCCCAAGGCCTTGGCAAAGCACTGGCCCAAAACGATTCCGGTGTCTTCTATCGTGTGGTGCTGGTCAACGTTCAAGTCGCCCTTGATTGTTCCGCTAAGGTCAAACAAACCGTGCTTGCAAAAAGAGCGCAGCATGTGGTCAAAAAATCCGATTGGATTTTGAACGTCGCACTTTCCGCTTCCGTCAAGGTTCAGCGTAAGAGTGATTTGCGTTTCTCCTGTTTCGCGAGTGATTGTTGCTGTTCTATCCATTAGGGCATCACCTTCCTGAGCTCATATTCCAAAATGTCCGTCGCGCCAAGGCTCTTGAGCTTTGGAAGCAGCGTGGGCACTTCCGACTTTTGAACGGCAATCTTTACCGCGAATCCGTTGTTGCCAAAAAGCGGCGAGATTGTCGGGCTCTTCATCGAAGGAAGGCCTTTGACCAACTTGTTGAAGTCTTTTTGCGAAACGTTCATTTCCAACATCACGCGGTCGCGGGCGCTAAGCACCGCTTCAAAGAGCATTTTAAGCTCCATGATTTTTTGCTTTTTTTGCGGGTCCTTGAGCGCTTCCTTTGAGGCGTACATTCTTGTGGAAGACTCCATCAAGGTGTCAACGATTTTAAGATTGTTGGCTTTGAGCGACGAGCCTGTGCTTGTGTTGTCGATCAGGATTTGCGCCAACGAAGCCTCGTTGTCCTGGACAAAGCCCTCGCTTGTTCCCCAAGTGCGGAAAATCGTTCCGTTTATCTTTTTGTCCTTAAGCCATTTTTTGCTCAGGTTTTGGTATTCTGTCGCGATGGTCACGGGCTGCTTTGAAAGCTTTTCAAAGTTCACTGTGTTGGGAACGGCGGCCACGATTCTAACCGGGTCAAAGCCCAAGTCCATGATTTCGGTCACCTTGGACTGAACGCCGTTTTCGTAAACCCAATCTTTTCCGCTAAAGGCCACGTCGGCCTTGGCTCCCGCCAAAAGCGCGCTTGCGATTTGCGGCTTTACAACCTGAAAGGCCAAATCCTTTTGATTTGTTATCGGGAAGTAGGTTCTGTCCGGCAAGTAAATTGAAATGCCCACGTCTCCCAGCAATTCGTAAACAGATTCATAAATGCGGCCCTTGGCCAAAAGAATGCTCAATTTTTCCATAATATGCCATTCTATCAGAATGAGGCGGAATGTTCAAGGATTGTGCGGTGCGTGGCATATATGGGCGTTTCCGCTTAGACGGCTAACGCGCCTGCTTTTGCAAGTCTAGCACTTGTTCCAAGGGCAGGCCGACGCAGCGCGAGATAACTTCGGGAGCGACACCTTCGTTAAGAAAATTTCGCGCGTCTTCCACGGCTTTTTGTTGGACGCCTTGCTCCAAGCCTCTATTAAAAGAATAAGTCTTTTCGCGTTCCCAATCCATAAACTGCTTCCTCCACTGCGTGTTCCGCTTGGCGTTATCCACAAGTTTTTTTACTTTGTCGGTAAAGGCGTTGGAGCTCTTGTTGTTAGAAACCATTTTCAAAAACGCCTTTTGCTCTTCGTCCAACAGTTTATCACAGTTTTGGGAAATAAAAAAGTACTTGTAAGCTCTGTCGCCCATTTTTATTTTTGGATCTTCGACGCAAAGATTTTCAAAAGTGTATTTTGCAAGGCCTTTTTCAAAAATGTCGTCAACGCAAATGAACACGATGAATGTGGTCTTTAAATCCTTGTAATCTTGCCCTGATTTTAAAAGGTCAACGTCCATGACGCCTTGGTAGTACCTGGCGCGTTCAGGCAGTTCCTTTGTGTCTTTGGCCTGCAGCTCGATGTTGTAAACCTTCTGTCCGCCTGCGTCCTTGGCATAAACGTCCATTCGGATTCCCTTGCTGCCAAAGTCGACGTTGATTTCCTCTTCTTGCGACATTTCAATCCGCTCGATTTTAAACTCAAGAAGAATCTCCAGCAGCTCTTGGCATACGTCAGGATTGTTGCGCATTACCTTGTAAAAGATGAAGTTGTTGGCAATAGTGGCGTTCTCCCACTTTTCTTCTAACGTCTGCTCTTTTTGAATTTCGCTCATAGCGTACCTCCTATAAAAAAAAGGAACCGCGTTCTTGCGATTCCCTTCTGCATATAAGATATAAATTTTATTCAAGATTTTTGCGCAAAATTTTCAAAATTGTAATAAATTTTCATGCATTTTCTCTCCTTAGCCTATACATTTGTTTTTTCCTTGACAGCCGCCCCGATTGTCGGCAATAATGGCTGCATGCCAGACAAGATGACGATGGATTCTTCGGGCTTTGTTCTCTTGGCGGATTTTGTTCCGCAGATTGTACAGGAGATCCGCTACTATTCCACTTACAATTTTATAGGCGACAGGATTGACGGCTACGAGGAGCCTTGCGCGATTTTGACCAGGGAGGCGGCGCGGGCTTTGCGGGAGGCGAGCAACGAGCTTTGCGCGCAGGGTTACAGGCTAAAAGTTTTTGACGCCTACAGGCCCGCTTGCGCGGTAAAGCATTTTCAGCTTTGGGGAATGGAAGACATGGACTTGCGCATGAAAGAGTTCTTTTATCCCCAAGTTGAAAAGCAGGACTTGTTCAAAAAGGGCTACATCGCCGCGCGCTCAAGCCACACCCGCGGAAGTACCGTAGACCTAACTTTGCTTGACATGAAGACCGGAAAGGAAGTGGACATGGGAAGCCCCTTTGACCTTTTTAGCGAGAGATCCCACCCCGACTGCAAGGACGTGAGCCGCGAGCAGTTCCAAAACAGAATGTTCTTGCAAGACGCGATGACGCGAAACGGCTTTGTTCCGCTGGATTGCGAATGGTGGCACTTCACGCTAAAGGACGAGCCATATCCCGACACTTACTTTGAGTTTCCGGTTTCGTCGGCGTATTTGAGAAAGGAATAAAAAATTGCGGCGGGCGACGCGCTAAAGCCGCTCTATATTTGGAGGAAAAAATGAAGGTAATTCTTTTTAACGGAAGCAGAAACGAAAAAGGCAGCACATACACGTCGCTAAAAATCGTGGCCGACGCTTTGGTCGAAAACGGAATCGAGGCCGAAATCTTTTGGGTTGACGGCAGAGCGCTTTCTGGCGAGATGAAGGAATTGGTTGACGAGGCGCTGGAAAAAGTCCAGGAAGCCGACGGAATCGTTTTGGGCTCGCCGGTTTACTACGCCTCTCCGTCCGGCGAGATGATCGCCTTTTTGGACAGGCTTTACTGGGAAGGCGAAAAGTACCTTCGCTTTAAGCCGGCGGCCGCGGTGACTGTCGCGCGCAGGGCCGGAACAACCGCCACCCTTGACGTTTTGAACAAGTACATAACTTACGCGCAGCAGCCAGTCGTCACTTCCCGCTACTGGAACATGACGCACGGCTCCAACGGCAACGACGTTCTAAAGGACGAGGAAGGAGTCCAGATAATGAAAACAATCGGCCGCAACATGGCTTGGATTCTAAAAAGCATTCAAGCTGGAAAGGCCGCCGGCGTTCCCCAGCCCGAGGCCGAAAAAAAGGTTTTCACCAACTTTATAAGGGCGTAGAAAGCAAACGATTGGCTGGCCGGCCCAATTTTAGGGCTTGCCAGCGCCTGCCGCCGCCGCCTTTTTGCGCGGCGGCATTTTTTTTTGCAAAAAAAAACTAAAATTCCTCTTGACAAATTATATTTGACGCAATATAATATCATAAAAGCAAACGCGGAAAGGAGGCGATTTATGGGCGTATACGATTATTCAGTTTTGGACGCAAAGGGAAACGAGGTTCAGCTTTCTGGCTGCAAGGGAAAGGTGATGATGATTGTGAACACAGCCACGGGCTGCGGCTTTACTCCCCAGTACAAGGACATCGAGGCGATGTACGAAAAGTTCCACGACAAGGGCTTTGAGGTCATCGACATTCCCTGCAACCAGTTCGCGGGGCAGACTCCCGGCACCGACGAGGAAATCCACCAGTTCTGCCAGTTAAAGTACAACACGCAGTTCCCGCAAATGAAAAAGTCCGACGTCAACGGCGAGAACCAGCTTGAGCTTTACAAATACTTAAAATCGCAAAAAGCCTTTGAAGGCTTTGGAAAAGGCCCCGCAGCGCTCGCGATGGGCCTTATGCTTAAGAAAATCGACAAGGACTATCAGAACAATCCCGACATCAAGTGGAACTTCACAAAGTTCATCGTTGACAAGGAAGGAAACGTCGTGGCGCGCTTTGAGCCTACAGCCAAAATGGCCGAGGTTGAAAAGTGCGTTGAGAGCCTTTTGTAAAAAAAACTGTTGCCTTTTTGCCTCCTAACTGTTTAATATATATAAGATTCATGCAGTAGGAGGCATAATTATGACAACAATTTTTAAGAAAGGCGCGCTTATTTTTGCCGCGCTTTTTGCCGGAGCCTTGCTTTTTGCGGAGCCTGCGATTTCTGACTATCAAGGAAAAGACAAGGGCGCCAAAGTTCCGGCGTGGGTGGAACTTTTTGACAAGGCGGCCGCAAACCAAACAAGCGGCGCGATTGGCTTTACAAGCAAAACAAAGAAGCTTTACAAAAAACTAGGCGTCGCCAACGACAAAATTTTGTTCTATTCAGTTCAAACTGGAAGCGACAAGGACGCGGCAATCGCCAACGCAAAGGCGCAAGCCAAAGACGCGGCCGCCAAATGCGTTCTTAACGACGCGCAAAAAATTCTTGACGAAAAGCTTGGAGCTGGAAAAGCGGCCTTGACGCAGCCCAAGGACATTTTTGGATTCGCGCGCGCGCAGGAATTTTGGGCCAACAATGGCGGCCAATTCAAGGCCTATTCAATTTGGCAAATCACCGGCCTCAACTACATCGAAGCCGGCAAAGCGCTGGCCAACAGCTACTTGCAGGAACATGGCCTGCTCCCCAAGGGAGAAGGCAGCAACGAGCGCTAGTTCAAGGCGCTCATGTCAAGCTTGTCAAAGCCTTGCAAAAGCAGGGCCGCGGCTCGCTTGATCTTTTCCAAAGAACCGGGCGTGGTTCCTTCGATGTTGAGCGGCATGACGGGGTCGTGAAGGCTTAGGCGCAGCAAAAGCCAACCTTCCGCTCCGTCGGCTTCCGGCCCGCCCTTAAAGGAAATGCGCACGCCCTCAAAGGACTCCGGCATAATGCAGCCAACGTCGCGGGCGCGTTCGGCAAACTGCTCCAAAACATTCTTTCCGTATTCCTTAAAGTTTTCGTCGTTAATCTTAAATCTAAGCTCGGCTTCCTCTCCGGCCGGCGGAAGTTTTTCTATCAAGCTTTGCAGCTTCTTTCCCTGACGCGCGGCCTTGGCCAAGGCGATGACCAATTGCACGGCAAGGAAGGCGCCGTCGTCCAAAAAGTAGTTGTCCTTTAACGCGCCGTGGCCGCTGGTTTCCATAGCAAGCGGCGCGTTTTCGCCTTGCGCGCAAAGTTCCTTTTGCTTGTTGATTACGTTCTTGTAGCCGCGCATGTAGCGCAAGTGCTTCAAGCCCAAAACGCGCTCCAAGAAATATGTAAGGCGGTCGCTGGTGACGCTGTCGGTGATGATTGTCGCGCCGCGGTTGTTGGGAGCCAAAATCGCGCTTATCATGGCGATAATCGCGTCTCGGTTGATTTCGCTTCCGTCGTCAAGAACGGCCGACATTCTGTCAACGTCGGTGTCAAAGATCAAGCCAAGATCGGCGCGGCTTGCAAGAACCGCCTGCCGGATTGACTCCATGGCCTCTTTGTTTTCCGGGTTCGGAATATGGTTTGGAAAGCGGCCGTCAGGCTCCAAAAATTGGCTTCCCTCAATGTTGGCGCCAAGGGGCTTTAAAACCTTTTCGGCAAAGAAACCGCCCGCGCCGTTTCCCGCGTCAACAATTATTCTAAGCCCGCCAAGCGGCCGCTGCGAATCTCCCACGCCTTGCATGATGGCCGCGCGCAAGTGTTGGGCGTACAAGTAAATCAAGTCGAAATTCTTTTCTTCCGAAACATCCACCGGAAGCGCTTGTTTTTCTTGCGCGAGCTTAAGAATCTCGGTGATGTCCTCATGCTCAAGGCCACCGTCCTTTGTAAAAAATTTTATTCCGTTGCGGTTGAACGGAAGGTGGCTGGCCGTAATCATCACCGAGCCGTCAAACTGGCTCTGCTCAAAAACAATCGACATGAACATGGCGGGCGTGGTGGCCAAGCCGCAGCACTTTACGTCAACGCCCTGGCTTATTAGGCCGGAACTGACGGCGACCATCAAATTTTGGCCGCTGATTCTGGAATCCATTCCAACGCCAACCTTCAACTGGCCGGCGCTTTTGTTTGTTTTGGCCGAAAGCCATTGGGCAAAAGCTTGTCCAACAACGTTGGCAATCTCCGGCGTAAGATTGACGTGTTCGCCTTCAACGCCTTCCAAAGCCACGCCTCTGATGTCGCTTCCGTTCTGCAATTTTAAGATTTCTTCGTTCATGTTCCAGACCGCCTTATATTTTTTTTATTTAAATTACATTTTTCAAAATGTCAACCGCAAAAGAAACCGTCTTCGCAATTTCTTTTTCGTCGCTTGGAAGCGCGAAAAGGCTTCCGGCGTCACATTCAGGATTGCGCCTGATTGTCTCTTTTTTTTGCGCTATGTACAAATCCAATCGCGCCAAAATTCCGTCCGCAAAAAAATTTGAAAAAAGCCTTAAATCCTCGTCGGACTTTTGGGCGCTGCCGCGAGTTTGCGCCGACGCGATTTTAAAGAACAAAAAGCTTTGGTCAAAAATCTTCTGCCGCTGCGCCTCGTAAATGTCCAAAAAATTTTTGTCAAAATATTTTTCGCTCGCCATCAAAGTGTAGATTTGAAAAAGCGGTTCCGCCTCGTGCGCCTTTATGTAAGCGTCAACAGCCTTCTTAAAAAGTTTTTCGCAGTTGGTGGAATTTATCTTGGAAAAAATTTCTTGCTCAAAAAGATTCACTCGGGCGTAAAAGTCGGAACAGTAGGAACAAAGCGCGCTAAGGATTTCTTCCTTGCCCGCATAATAATTGTAAAGAGAAGCCTTTTTTATTCCCAAATCCTGCGCGATGTCTGCAAGCGAAGTCTCGCCCATTCCGTTTTTAAATGCGGAAAAAAGCGCCGACTCCACAATGCTTTGCGCGGAAACCGCTTTCTTTGGCATGACTAACGACCGTTAGTTTATTTTACTGATACCAGCGAATGTAGTCAACTTCCATTTGACATTTTTTTACGTCTTTTGGAATGTCGCCGCCAAGCGTTCCGCCCATCGCGACGTTCATAATAACGTAAAAGTCGCGGTCAAAGGGCCAGAACTTTTGCGGGTAGTCGGCGTCATGCGGATTTTCATACGTCAAAAATTCAACGCCGTCGTAAATCCAAACGATTTTTTCTTCGGTCCACAAGACGCCGTAGTTATGCCATTTTTTGTCGGCGGGCTTTACATCCACTCCAGCGTTGGCAAGAGCGTTCCCGCCGCTTCCGCCAAGGCAGTGGCAAGTTCCGTAGGCCTTGGTTCCCCAAAAGTTTTGCGCGTATTCCATCACGTCGATTTCGCCGCTTCTAGGCCAGGTCCCGTAATTGTCGCGGTTGGGCATAAGCCATAGCGCCGGCCATGAGCCTTTTTGCGTCGGAAGCTTCGCGCGGAATTCTATGTAGCCGTATTTAAAAGTTTTTTTCCACTGGCTTTTGAGGCGGGCGCTGGTCCATTTTCCGTCGTCGTCTTTAAGCGCGACGATTTTTAATGTTCCGTCAGAAACATAGGAATTTGCGCGGTCCTTGGTGTAGTTTTGCCGCTCGGCGTTTCCCCAGCCGTGGGCGCCCGTGTTGTAGTCCCAGTATTCGGGATTGGGCTCGTCGCTTGTTCCGTCAAACTCGTCGGCCCAAACCAAGTTCATGCCCTTTACAAATTCCGGCGACACGCTCTTTTCCCGGCTGCCCTTGCAGGAAGCGAGCGAAAGGAGCGCCGCGCAAATGGCGCAAATTGCGCAAATGGCTTTCAAAGAATTCTTTTTCATCACAATCATTCCTCCGCGATTTTATAGCCGTTCTTTCCCTTTTGCTTAACGTCGTAAAGCGCTTGGTCGGCCTTGGCGAAAAGTTGTTCGTATTCCGCGCCGCTGTAGGGATAGGTTGCGATTCCGACGCTGGCCGAAACGCAAACGTTTTGCTCGTCGTTGGCGTACCATTCCTTTAGCGAACGGTTCAAGTCATCGGCCTTGGACTTTACGATTTTTAAAACCGTGTCTTTGTCCAGCCCGTCCTCAAAGCGCATCAGCACGCAGAATTCGTCTCCGCCAAAGCGGCCCAAAAAGTCGCGCTCGGAGAATATCAACGAAATCTTTTTGGCCGCGTCCTTTATCGCAAGGTCGCCGGTCATATGGCCCAGCTTGTCGTTGACTTCCTTAAAGTTGTCCAAGTCCACGATAATGAGCGCGCCTTTTTTGTCCTTGCCTTCCCGCGCAAGGTATTCGCTGGCGTTCCGCTCAAAGGCCGCCTTGTTCAAAAGCGAAGAAAGCTTGTCGCGGTCGGCGATGTTGCGAAGTTCCTGCTCGTGCAAGACTTGGCTGTTGACGTTGGTTATGCTTCCGATGAACTGAACCGGCTTTAGGTCTTCGTTTAAAATCGAAGAGCCGTTTATCTTCACCCAAAAGTATTCGTCCGAAAAATTCTTGTAGCGGAATTCAGCGGAGACTTCTTTCTTGCCTTCCGCCATCGCCTTTTGGATGCGCTCGTAAACGCTTTTGTCGTCGGGGTGAATTCTTCCGTAATATTGCGCGCGGACAAAGTCAACCGGAAAGCTTTTCCTGTCCGTTCCCAGCAAAAACTGCGTGTCGCCGGAAAAGTCGATGCGGCCCGAAGCGATGTCGTATTCAAAAATCATCGTCTGCGCCTGCTTGCTCGCGATTGTAAGGCGCTCGTTGTCCTTTCGTATCGCAAGGCTTTTCTTTGAAATGAAGTAAACGATAAAGACAAAGACGATGATTGCCAGCGCCACCGACGCAAGAAGAATGTAGACAAGCGCGTTTATGCGGAACTGCTGGTTCTGTATGTATGAATATGGAAGAACGGAAATCAAAACCCAGTCGTTTATCCTTAGCGGCGCGTAGCTGAAAAGCTTTTTGCCTTCGCCCCCGTCAACCGTTATGTTTCCCGGCTGCGACTTTATTATGTCAACCTTCAGCTTTCTGAGCGAAAAGTTTTCCTTGCCGGACGCTTTTTCGATGTAATCGTAAACGTTGATGTTGTAAAGCGCCTTGTCCTTGTTCTTGTTGAACAAAAGAATGTTGCCGTCGCCGGACACGACGTAAAAATAGCTTTGGCCTGAAAATATCGGAATCGAAAAAATTTGGCGCATAATGTCGTAGGAGAAAAATCCCGCAAGAACGCCCCGCTGGCCGCCCTTGGCCTTAAAAGGAACGGCGATGGCAAGGCAGGGATTGAGGCGCTCGTCCAATTCGATTTTGTTGGAAATTTGGCGCGTGTTTTTCGCCAGCGCGCTGGAAAACCATTCCTTGTTCTTTACGTTAAGAAGGGGCTTTCCGTTGTAGTCCACGCCCGCGCCTTCTTCGTTGGCCACGGCCACGCGAAGGAATTCCCCCGCCGCGACAGCGGACTTGGCCCGCGCCTTCAACTGCTCCATATTGAACAAGTCGACGTCGTAAAAATAGTCGGCCTCCGCCTCAAGCGTCTTGAACTGGTCGTTGATTTTGTTCAGGCGGTCTTTACGGGCCGTCTCGTCGTCAATGCCTTTTGCAGCGACATTTCCGAAAGCAAATTTGTCATCTGTCTTTGGAACACGACTAAAAAAAACGTTACGGCCAGCGCCATTACAGCCGCAGCCGCCAACGCCGAAATGTTTCTAACAAGCTTTCCTCTTTGCATACATTCATTTTATACGCGCTTTTCCGTTCTGTAAAGTTGTTTTTGCGGGTATTTGCGCAAAAAATCGTTTGCAAAAAACCAAGAACTATAATACAATAGAAGAATGAGAAAGTCAGTCCTTTTGGCGCTAGCCGCCCTTTTGGTTTTTTCGGGAACCGCTTGCAAAGAAAAATCAGTTTCAAAAAACGCGCAAATCGTGAACATAGCCATACAGCCGTCAGCGGCCTTCATTCCCCTTTACATCGCCCGCTACAAGGGCTACGTGGAAGAGGCTCTAAAGCCCTTGAACGCCGCCGCCGTTTGGCAGGACTTTGAGTCCGGCCCTCCGATGAACCAGTCTCTCGCGGCCGAAATGAGCGACATCGGCGTTATCGGCGACGTTCCAACGGTGACCGCGCTTTCCGCCGGCAACAACATGAAAGTGGTCGGCGTTCCGGCAAGCGGCCCGGACGCTTACGCAATGCTCGCCCGCGCGGACGACAAAAGCTTTAAGTCGTCCAAGGATATGAAGGGTAAGAAAATCGCCACGGTTTTTGGCTCCACCGGCCACAACTTTACGATGAAATTGCTGGAAAAAAATGGTTTTCCATTTGACCAAATAGAATTCATCAGCGTTTCCGCGGGCGAGGCTGCCAACGCGCTTGCCTCAGGCTTGTGCGACGCGATTGTGATTTGGGAGCCTAACGTCACGCGCTTGGTCGACAGCGGCGCGGCAAAAGTTGTGGCGCTTGGAAGCGAAACCAACTTGCGCGGCACGAACGCTTTTGTAGTCCGCGCGGACTACCTTGCCGCCCACAAGGAAATCATAAAGGTCGTTTTGGAGCAATACAAAAAGGCCGTCCAGGACATTCCCAACCTTGACGCGCAAACGCTGGAAAAGCTTTCCGCCGCGCTTAAAATCACGCCGGAGCAAATTCAAAAAATCGCCAAGAAGTACGATTTTTCGGTCACGGTTTCCGACAACGACATCGCGTCCTTGCAAGACACCGCGCGCTTTTTGGTCGAAATCGGCAACATGGACACGGCCTTCAACGTTTCCGCCAAAGTCGAAAATTTGCTGGACTAATTCACAAAGTCGTAGGGCGTTTCCTGGTAGACGTAGTAGTTGAGCCAGTTGCGGTAAAAAAGCGATGCCGTGGAGCGCCAAGTTGAAAGCGGCTTTTTGTTGGGGTCGTCGCCGGGAAAATAGTCCTGGGGAATTTGTCTCGGAAGGTTCTTGTTTTTGTCGCGCCAGTACTCGTCGGCCAAAGTGTTTGTGTCGTATTCCATGTGGCCGGTCACAAAGACGGCGCGGTTGTTTTGCGTCTTAATTATAGAAGGGCCTTCGTCCGACTGCGCCAAAACCACAAGGCCTTTTTGGGCGGCGATGTCGTCCGCGTGAATTTGCGTGTGGCGCGACTGGGGAATCATGAACACGTCGTCAAAGCCGCGCAAGAGAGGGTCGTCCTTTTCGTCCGCGCGCCAGTTTTTGAATATGCCGAATTTCTTTTGCTCCAGGGCGTATTTTGGCGCGCCGAACAAGTGGTAAAGGCCGGCCTGCGCCGCCCAGCAAATGTAAAGGGTGGAAAATATGTTTTCCTTGCTCCAGTCCATTATCTCGCAAAGCTCTTTCCAATAGTCAACTTGTTCAAAAGGAATTTGCTCAACTGGCGCGCCTGTTATGATAAGGCCGTCGTACTTGTGCTTGAACAGTTCCCCGGAGGGTATGTAAAAGCGGTCAAGGTATTCCTGCGAGGCGTTGCGGTAGGCGTGGCTTTCCATGCTGATGAAAGAAACGTCCACTTGCAGCGGAGTGTTTGACAAAAGGCGCAAAAGCTGCGTCTCGGTCGTGGACTTTGTGGGCATAAGGTTTGCCACCGCGATTTTTAGCGGGCGGATGTCCTGCGTTGTGGCGCGGCCTTCTGTCATTACGAATATGTTTTCGCTTTCCAGCACTTTTTTTGCCGGCAAGTCGCTCTGAATTTTTATAGGCATGGGAACGAGTGTATCACAAAAAAAATATTTGCGCCATATCAAACGTGCAAAGCGGCCGATAGAACTTTTTTATCACAGGCTATAGCCGCACCTTATGCCGCGGAGGCCGCCCCTACCCAAGCATAAACAAACAAAAAAAAAGGCGGCCTCCCCTTTTGGGAAGACCGCCATAATTCATTTTCGGGCGTGCCCGGCTGTTTCACTTACGTTCCGCAGCCGGTCAGGCTTTCCGCCGTTCCGCGCTACCCGCGCTCCATTCCTCCGCTTTCGCTTCGGAACAGCCTTTTCGGGCTGCGGCTACAATCCTTCACGCATTATCTGCCGGAAGGATTGTAGGTGTACGAAGCTTCTGTTTTATACCCAGTCTCTCCTCTAATGGTGACTGTACCGCAGGTAGGTCTATCATAATAACCACTCATTTGATCTGGATTCAAAGTCCAAGTACCTTGTCCCTTTCCTATACAATCTGCTTGTCCAGATGACTCAACAGTAGGCCTTGTAGCCGTCACTTTTGTATTGTCCCCGCTGATTGTTATAGTTCCGCATGACGAAACTTTATCAGTTCCTGTACCTATGGCGGCTCCTGATGACTGGTTATTATAAGCACTGGCATTTGCGGTTACGGTGCCGCCACTAATAACTATGTTTCCGCACTGACCTTTAGAACCAGCTCCGATTGCAGCTGCATTTGCTCCACTAGTAGCAACTATCGTTCCACTTTCAATCGTAATGTTTCCGCAGACAGTACCAGAAACAGTATTGGAAGTGTTACTGCCGATAGCTGCTCCGTAGTTATAAGCTTTAACCGTCAGAGAGCCGTCACCTTTAATTGTGAGCGTTTTTCCTGAAGGCCCCGCATAAATTGCGGCATAATCCTGCTTAGTTGTCTCTACCTTGTTAGTCCCTTCAAGGATAAGAGTCGCAGTTCCAAGACATTCGATACCGTTTACCTTATATGTTGAGCATTTAATATTTATACCTTTGAGAGTTACGGTAGCGCCATCCGCAATCTGGATTTTTTTACCCGCAGTAGTTGAGCCAATAACCGTGTAGCCATCCTGTATAACTGTGTCCGCTGTTATTTTTGAAAGATCAACAATCTTGGGGTAAGTGTACGGGCTTTCGCCAAGGACTGTGGCGCCATCGTTCTGGTAGGCCGAGCCGTCCCAATACACCGTGCCGCCGATTGTGACCGCGCCGCAAGTTCCGCCATTTTTGCCATGGCCAACACTGTCAGTGGCGTTGGTTCCTTTTTTGGCCGTGAACTTTGTCACTGTATTCGCGACGGTTATGGCGCCGCACTTGCTGTCGGCTAGATATCCGGTTCCCACTCCGGCGGCATATTCGCCGCCCTCCGCGGTTACAGTTCCGCCTGAAATTGAGATGGGGCCGCAAACTGAGTTACCGCCACCAGAGCCAATGCCGGCCGCCATAGTGCCGCCCGTAGCAGTGACTGTTCCGCCTGTTATGGTGACGCCGTCGCAATCGCTTCCATGGCTGCAGCCAATGCCGGCTGACATGCCGCCGGTCGCTGTGATTGTTCCGCCCTCAATGACAATCGTTCCGCAGCTGCCCTCTTCCTTTGGAATGTGGCTAGAGCTATCAACTGCATAGCAGCCGCCGATGCCCGCTCCGTATCCGTTGGAATTGGCGGCAAGCGAGCCGCTTCCCTTTATGGTAAGGGTCTTTCCTTTTGGAACAAAAAGTCCGGGGTAATACTTCAGGAATCCTTTTACTGTATTTGTTCCTTCAAGATTGATCGTGGCGCCGCCCGCGCAAGTGAGGCCAGCCCACTTATAGCTGTCGCTATCGGTTCCGTTGATTTTAACGTCCTTCAATGTTACTGTCGCTCCGTCTGCAATGGAAATCTTTACGTTGGCGCCAAGCGTTCCGGTGACAGTTGTGTTGTTGGCGATAACCGTGTCGGCCGTCACTGTCGAAAGGTCGATTGTTTTCGCGGTCGGTTCACCGCCGCCGCCTCCTCCTCCGCCAGACGATCCACCCGACGGAATGTATGGCAGCGGGTCGCTGGAATTGCTGCATCCAGCGGCGAACAAGGCCAATCCAAAAGCCGCAAGAAGCGCGGCGATCTTTGCAATTTTTCTCATAAACTACCTCCTAGCAAGAAAAATTTAAAAGCAAAAAGCCCGCGCGCAAAGTTGATTGATTGATTGATTGATTGATTGATTGATTGATTGATTGATTGATTGATTGATTGATTGATTGATTGATTGATTGATTGATTGATTGATTGATTGTGCGGCCCGCGCGAATTTATGTCAAGCGGTTTCCGCCATTTTTTTGAGAAAATTTCACTGTGTCTTGCGCTCATCTGAAGCATAACCAAAATTGTCACACGGCTTTTTAAATTTGTCAAGAAAAAATTTGCGTTAATCAAAATTCCGTGCTAAAATAAAATAATATTCAGGGTTTTCTTTCCCCCAAAAAAGGGGGACTGGGGGCTTGCCCCAAGGAGAGTCTATGTCTGACATATTGGATGAATACCGCTACGACGGAAGCGAAAAGCTCAACCTAAAAAAAGTTTGCCACGATTCCGGCGACCGCAAAGAACAAAAGGCAAAGCTGATAAAGCAGACTGAAAAGAACTTGCAGGAAATCGCCGACTTGCAGGAAAAGCTTTACGCCGAGTCAAAGGAATCAGTCTTGATTGTCTTGCAGGCCTTGGACGCGGCAGGAAAGGACAGCACAATCAAGCACGTTCTTGCCAGCGTAAACCCGCAGGGCATAATCGTCCACAGCTTTAAAGGCCCCAACTCCACCGAAGAAAGCCACGACTTTTTGTGGCGCTACCACAAGCGCCTTCCCAGCCGCGGCATCATGTGCATTTTCAACCGTTCCTACTACGAGGAAGTCTTGGTCGTCAACGTCCACGAATTTTGGAAGGGCTACAAAATGCCCAAGCGAACGCTGACAAAGGACTACATCAAGAACAAGTACAAGGACATTTGCTCGTGGGAAAACTACCTTTACGGAAACGGCTACCGCATCGTGAAATTTTTCTTGAACCTTTCAAAAGACGAACAAAAACGCCGCTTTTTGGAGCGAATCGACCGCAAGGAAAAGAACTGGAAGTTCAGCCCCAACGACATAAAGGAGCGCGCATACTGGGACAAATACCAAGAGGCCTTTGAGGACGCCATCAACGCCACCAGCACAAAGGACTGCCCCTGGTACGTTTTGCCCGCCGACCAAAAGTGGTACACGCGATACCTTGTAAGCGAAGTTTTGGTCCAGACCTTGCGCGACATAAACCCCAGCTTCCCAAAATTGCCCGACGACGACAAGAACCGCTTGGCCGACTGCAAGGCGCTTCTTGAAGGCGAAGGCGGAACCGTTCCCGCAAAAAAAGAAGCGAAAAAAGAAAAAGCGCCAAAGGCTGAAAAGCCAAAGAAAGAGAAGAAGGACAAGAAGAAAAAGAGCGCGGACGAAGCGGAAAAATAATTCACACGCTCCGCCAAAAAAAAGCAAAATTGACCGCAAGCGCGGCAATTAAATAAATGCCTTGGAGGAATAATATGGCAAAATCAGGTTTGAAAGGATTGAATTGGATTGTAAAAATCCTTTTGGTCATCATCGGCGACATCTACGGAATTTTGCGCCGCGTCACAAGCGGAAGCTTGATTCCAATCGTAATCGGAATCATCCAAATCGCTTCGCTGGTTCTTACAAGCTACAACCGCCTTGTTGGAATCGTGGCCTGCGTTTTCTGGATCATCGACTTGGTGACTGTAATCGTCAACAAAGAAGTCACGGTATTGGCATAATGAATCCTGCCAACAAGGGGCGGCGCTCTTTTTGGGCTGCCGCCCAATTTTTTTTTAATAAAAGTTTTCGCAAGACCCTAACTGCGGCGGCAACAAAAAAAGTTCGCAAGACCCTAATCGGGGCGGCGGCTTGCGCAATTTTTCTCGCCTCGTGCGGAACGCGGACTCTGCCTCCGCAAACGCAATATACTTTTGGAACGGTGTGTTCCATCAATCTTTACGAAGCCGGAAGCGCGGAGCTTTACGGAAAGCTTTTTGCCCGTCTTCGGGAACTCAACGACATATTCAACAATTATTCCGACTCATCAGAAATTTCGCTGGTGAACCGTGAAGCCGCCGCCTCGCCGGTCGCGGTTAGCCAAGATTTTTATGTAGTCCTAAAAACGGCGCTGGACTTTGCGCGTTTGACTGGCGGCGCCTTTGACCCGACCGTCGGCCCGCTGGTAAAGCTTTGGGGCTTTGGAAAAAGTCCGCGCGTTCCCAGCCAAGAAGAGATCGAGGCCGCGCAAAAACTTGTCGGCTGGCAATGCGTTGTATTGCAAGAAAGCGCTCAAACGGAGGACGCGCCCGGCCAGCCAAAAGGCTTCACTGACCAAAATCCCGCCGCCGGACCGTACGTCCGCTTTACAAAAAAGGGAGTCCGCCTGGACCTCGGCGCGATCGCGAAAGGCTACGCGGCCGACTGCCTGGTTGACATTTTGCGCGAGCGCGGAGTAAAACGCGCCTCGCTTTCCCTAGGCGGAAACGTTTACGTCTACGGAAAAAAGCCCGGCGGCGCCTTGTGGAGCGTGGCCATCCGCGACCCTTCAAAGCCGGGCCAAAACGCATTTATGCTAAAGACTCGCGACGCGACGGTCGTGACAAGCGGCGCCTACGAGCGCTTTTTTGAGCAAGACGGAAGAAGATACGGCCACATCCTTGACCCGGCCACAGGCTTTCCGGCCCAAAGCGGCTTGGAAAGCGTGACGATTGTAAGCCACAACAGCATGGTCGCCGACGCGCTAAGCACAAGCCTTTTTGTTTTGGGAATGGAAAAAATCCCCGAGATAAAAAAAAGCGCGCTGGCCGGCAACTTTGAATGCGTTTTGGTTGACGCAAGCGGCAAGGCTTACGCAAGCAAAGGCCTCAAAGGAGCGTTGAGCGCGCTTAACGGGCAAAAGATAGAGTGGTTGCCGCAGTAAAAAACTGGCCTTCCCGCGATGAGGCGAGAAGGCCAGTTGAAAACACCGTTACCCGTGTCTTACTGTCCCAAAATTTGCAAGCGATTATTTATAGAAGTAACATATTCGTTTGCCATTACTATATTGCCGCGAGCATTTGTGCGGGATTTAATTTGATTTGCAATAGTACAAGCCGAAACATAATCTACGTTTTTATAATCAGGCAGATAAACACGTGAGAAAACATATCTGCGGTTGTCATCGCCAGCTTCAAACTGAAGGACTACGACAACATACATTTCAGGTATTTCTGTAATATAAGAATGGCTGTATAAAGTTTTTTCAACTTCTGAGTCCATATAGGTTTTATATATTCCGTTGTATGGATAAAAAATCTGCGGCTCAATCATAAAATTAAATGTTGAGCCCTTCTCGTATTCTGCAACTTGTCCATAATAATGAATTTCATTTTCCTGTCCGCAAGATCTGTAAGGCAAAGCTTGTCCTTCCTCATAAAATTTAATCGATAAATTGGCGTAGTTTTCTACGGAAGAATCCTTAAACTTTCTAATCGTTCCCGTAGCAGGACACCCCAACCCTCTGCTGTCACAATAAAAAATTTTATTTACCTCGGGTTTTCCCAAGCCCACAAAATTTCTAAACTCAGTAGCAACAAGAGCGCTTTGATTCACATATATGCCGCAATATGAAAGAACCTTTACATTCCTAGCGTCTGGGAAAACCTCAGGATTTATCGAAACTTCAAAAGATGTCGGGTCATAAAAATATGGCAACCGCATTTCCTCAGCGACTTCTGGACTTGAAGCGATAAAACCATAATCGGTAAAACCATAGTAACTCGGCGCTGAAAAATCGCCAACTGTATAATACCAGCTCAAAAATCCCGCATCGTTATCAAATTCTGCCGAATGGCTTTTTGATAAAACTCTGTCGCTTAAGAAATAAATCACAGGAGAATTTGTTATCTGCCATACGCCGCTTCCGATATTTGAATTCTGATTAAGAGCTTCCTTTCTTACTGTTACTTGAGGAATGTTGTTTGCGGCCGACGCAGTTATATAACCGGTTGTTTCGGCAACAGCGTTTAGTTTTAAATCGAAAGTTCCGTTCAACGTGTATTTGTCAGGCTCAGGGGTTTCTGGCTCTGCTCCAGTAAGAAGATCGGACACAAATCCAAAAGCATTGATGACGGAGTGGGCCCATAGTTGATATTTATTCAGGCTTCCAAAAAAACCCTTGCAAAGCGACGATTCAATGCTTGCAAGCGCTGACGAACTTTTGTCGCTGCCCAAAAAACTATCAAGTTTGGAAAGAAGTCCACCAAAACCGCTTGCCTTTGCCATCGCTTCATCTTTCTTTATCGTCGCAGACATATCTCCGTCAATTTTTCCGGTAATCTGAGTTCCAAGACTTACAGATGAATTTGACACTGTCTTGCAGGCAATCTGTATGGACGCGCCGTCAGTTATAAAATGACTTCCAGTATATGAGGAAAGGTCTATGTCAAAAGCATGCCACCCCCTGCGTAGCGTTGTCTGCCCTATTTCTGAATATGGCGTTAACAAAAAATGGAATGTTTTATTAACACCGTTATTCAGTAAATCCTTATTTTGGCTGACTGTCAAATTTGCGGGAATTCCAAAACGTAAAGAATTATATAAAGCACCGCTATTGCCGCTTTCTGTCTCTAAAATAACTTCAAAGGCAAAGTCAGAACCAGAACCAGCAACGTCAACATTGCAATAATAATAAATTCGCAAGATTCCCAAAAATTTGTTATACAAACCAAAATAATTTGCGTCTGGATATCCATCTTTGTTCATTAAGGAAAATGCCATTTGCCAGCCGTCATTCTTTTTTACGTCATAGCAAATAGAGTCCGACATAAGAGTAAGCGAGGCATTCTTATTCCACGGCGCTGCAATTGAAAAATCAAGAGTGCCGCTATTGTTTATATAAAGAAATTCCATCTTTTCCCAGTCTTCAAGAAAATTCAAAGTTGGCTCTTCGCTGGCGCTCTGGCCTCCGCTGTTTTCACCGCCATTATCCTCTCCGCCTGTTGCGGGCGTTGTCGTGGCAGGCGCGGTTATAATCATTGGCGCAGCCGTGCCGTTTTCGCACGACGTTAGGCCAAGCGCAAAAGAGGCGCACAAGGCTAATGCAAGCAAGCAAGTCGTCACTTCCGCGCCGCGACGCAATTTCTTAGAAAAATCGTTCATATACTTCCTCCGTCTTTACTGATTTTAAATACATAAAGCCCTCTGCAAAGGGCGTGGTTGTCCTTGCCAGAGGGCTGTAGTTCGAGGTTTTAAAGATTATTTTTCTATTGAGTGATTGAGTGATTGAGTGATTGAGTGATTGAGTGATTGAGTGATCGTGCGATACGCGCAGATTTTTTGTCAAGCGGTTTTGGTTAGTTTTTGAGAAAATTTCAACTTTTTCCGTCATGCGCCAAACTTTCATAATATAACTATTTTAGCGCATGCAATTGAAATTTTCAAGTTTTTTCTATACTAAAAAGCTGTTCCTCAGGACCACCGCGCCTATGAAGTTTGCCTTAATTCTTCATCAACCATTCCAAAGCGTTTTGCCTTACAATTCCGTCGTAATCGCCTTGAGGGTCATCGTCCAAAGTCAAAAGCAATTTTGGGTAATTGTCTTTTATTGCCTTTAATGGTTTTAATTCACGCTCCAACGTCCGCTCGTCCCGAACACTGGCCGCGACTTGAATGTAAGTGTTTCCGTCTTGTGTTTGAGCGACAAAATCAACTTCTTGCGCGTCAATTTTTCCAACATAAACATCATATCCGCGTCGCAAAAGTTCTAAGTAAACAACATTTTCCAAAACATGGCCAACATCCATACCTTTTTTGCCAAGCATAAAATTCCGCAAGCCGATGTCCGCCACATAATATTTTTGCAAACTCTTAAGATACTCTTTGCCCTTTATGTTGTAACGGCCAGCGCAATACACAATAAAACTTTCTTCAAGAGCGCCAATGTATTTTTCTATTGTTTTAGGATCTGACTTTCTGCTGTTGGAAGTAAGCGTGTCCGACACTTTTTTTGAAGAAAGCTCCAGCCCTATATTGTCGAACAAAAATTGGGTGACGCTTTTTAAAACTGTCGTGTCTGTAATTTTTTTTCTGTCAATGATGTCCTTGACCAAAATTGTGTTGTATATGCCTTCAAGGTAAGGATTGATTTCTTGCGGCGCTTCCAAAAGTTCCAACACATACGGAAAAGAGCTTGCGCTTACATATTGCTTGTAGGCTTTAGAAAGATTTTCCTCCTGTCGTGTCGCTCCTACAAATTCCTTGAAAGAAAGAGGAAGCATTTTTATTTCCACATAGCGGCCGCTTATTAAAGTCGCTATTTCGCTAGAAAGAAGCGACGAGTTTGAGCCGGTAAGATACAAGTCAACGTTCTTTTTTATGTAAAGGCTGTCCACAATGTCAGGAAAATCTTCAACGCGCTGAATCTCATCGAGAATTATGTAATTCATTTTTGAAACCAGGCGTTTCTTTATGTATTTATGCAAGCTATCTGGATTGCGCAATTCTTTGTTTTCGTAATCTTCAAAATTTATGAAAGTGATTTGCTTTTCATCCACGCCGTCTCTTAAGAGTTGATCGCGAAAAATTTCCAAAAGCGTAGACTTTCCGCAACGGCGAATTCCAGTTACGATTTTTATTATTTTTTTATGCTTTAAATTATTCAGCCGCCCAAGATATTCCTTTCGGAGAACGCGTTCAAACTCAAATTTCGCTTCATTTTCCATAATAGGATTATAATCCTAAAATTAATAAAAATCAAGTAGTTTTTGGAATTCAATCCAAAAACTTTTTTATAAGTAAAAAAAACTGGTCTATAAAAAAACCGGCCCGCGAGGGCCGGTTTCTAGGCTTTCACCGCGTCCCCAAGGCGTTGCCCGGACGCTGCCCTATTAGTTCGCCGCTTTCTTTTTCATGTACAACAAGGTCGCGAACAAGGCGGCTAGTCCTATTATCCAGCTGATGATTCCGCTGGCCACGATTCCCAGACCTTGGGTAAAGCCCGCCACTATGTAGGTGACGAACGAAACGGCGGCGACCAAAAGCGCGTAGGGCAGCTGCGTGGACACGTGCTTTACGTGGTCGCAGTTGGCGCCGGCGCTGGCCATAATCGTCGTGTCGCTGATTGGCGAGATATGGTCTCCGCAAACGGCTCCGGCCATGCAGGCGGAAATGCTGATGATTCTTATCGGGTCGCTCGCAACCGGGAAAGCCGCGATGCAAATCGGAATCAAAATGCCAAAGGTTCCCCAAGAAGTTCCGGTGGCAAAGGCAAGGCCGCAAGCGATTGCAAAGATTATCGCGGGCAGCATGTTCTTGAGCCCCTGCGCGCTTCCGCCTACAAGGCCGGCGACATATTCTTTGGCGCCAAGCGAGTCGGTCATAGACTTAAGGGTCCAGGCAAGCGTAAGAATCAAAATCGCGGGAACCATCGCCTTAAAGCCGTCGGGCAGGCAAGACATAATCGACTTGAACGAAATGATTCTTCTGCAAAGGTAGAAGACAACCGTAATCACAAGCGCGGCAAAGGAACCGAGCACCAAGCCAACCGAAGCGTCGCTTGCGGCAAAGGCTTCGACAAAGTTAAGGTAAGCGGGATTGGCCACCATCTCTCCTTCGGCCTCGCCGGCAACCTGGGCGGCAAAGAAGTTTCCGGTGTAAATCATTCCCAAAACGCAGAAGACAATCAAGGCCGCGATCGGCAAAACCAAGTCTATGACCGAAGCCTTGGGGTTTTCGGACTCTTCGTATTCTTTTTCTGACTTGTCAAGCATTTCCTTTTCGGCCTTGGCCATAGGTCCAAATTCAAAATTTTTGGCGGCAAGGAAAAGCGTCATGGCGATTGTAAAGAAAGCGTAAAAGTTAAAGGGAATGGCCTTGCAAAAAAGCGCGATTCCGTTCTCGCCTTCGGTGACAAAGCCTGAAACGGCGGCGGCCCAAGAGCTGATGGGCGCGATGATGCAAATCGGCGCGGCGGTCGCGTCAATCAAGTAAGCCAGCTTTTCGCGCGAAACCTTGTACTTGTCAGTGACCGGCTTCATGACCGAGCCGACCGTAAGGCAGTTAAAGTAGTCGTCGATGAAAATCAAGATTCCCAAAAAGATTGTGGCGATTTGAGCGCCCGCCTTTGTCTTGATATGCTTTTTGGCCCATTCGCCAAAAGCCTGGGAGCCGCCGGCCTTGTTCATAAGCGCGACCATCGTTCCCAAGACTACAAGAAAAACCAAAATGCCGACGTTCCAACTGTCGCTAAGCTGGGCAATCATTCCGTCCTTAAAAATGTGGTTGAAAAAGCCGGTAAAGCCCGCGGCCGTTCCCACTGCGTAAAAGGCGCCGCCGATGGCGATTCCGATGAAAAGCGAAGAATAAACTTCCTTTGTAATCAATGCCAGCGCGATCGCTACAATCGCGGGCACAAGCGATAGAAAACTTCCTGTCATTAAATTCCTCCGCTTCTAATTTTTAACTTGGGAAAAATCAGCCAACAAGGGAGCGCTCACGCCCGCCTTTTCCAAATGCTCGATAACCGCAATCGCGTAGTGAACCGCGTCCAACGAGTTCGCCGCGCAATAGGTTTTTAGTTCCTTTAGAACTTTAATCGCTTCGTTGTTTGTCATACAAACTCCTTTCTTACATTATGCGCCAAGTCTGGACGTTTTGCAAGAGATTTTTTTTGTGAGGAAGGAACGTTGAAAGTTATGAAATGTTGAAAAAATTATTCAGCGCGTTTTTCACTGCCGCCCAGTTTTCTGGCAAAGCAAAAAACAATGGTTGCATGCGCTTCCAATCCAACTCGTATCCGTATGAATGTCTGAACACGTGACGAAATCCAAGATACTCTCTAAGCGGCTTTTTGTTTTGTTGCGTCATCCAATTTGCTTCAACTCCCCAACGCGCCGCAACAATTCAAAAAAATCTTTTTGAAAATCAAAATCCACCAAATCAACAGGCATTCGCAACGCCCGCTCCAAATCATAATGAATGCCAAAAAAAGAGCCTTGCGGCAAACCGCGCACGCCCAAATCCAAGTCTGAATTTTCATTGGCGCGACCAGTCGCTTGCGAGCCAAAAATATAAATTTCGGAGCAACCTGCGTCTTTGAGAATTTTTGCCGCTTGAACAATTTTTGCCGCGTTCATACTGTTAGTATAACACAAGCTTACCGCTTTTTCAATAATACACCAACAAATACTCGCCGCGGGGTGTAAAGCCCAGCGACTTGTAGAGCGCCAGGGCGGCGGCGTTTTCTTGCTTGGCGTAAAGGCTAAAAAGAAAAGCCATGCCTTCTCAATGAAAACATGGCTTAAAATAAGGAGAAAACGAAGATTATAATCTACGTTTATTAAAAACTCACCTTTCGCCTCTACCACCGCAGCTTGGACATGTTATAACGCCCTCGCCGCCACACATAGAGCATATTTTGTCTGTATAGGGAATGGTTCCTTCGCCGTCACAAGCGTAACAAACAACTTCACCTTCTCCATCGCAAGTGGGGCAAGTATACGCAAAGAGCAAGGCTGCGGCCAGTATTGACAATGCAATCGAAGAAATAATTACTTTTAGTTTCATTTTAAGAATTATTCCTTATTGCGCAGATAATGAGGAAAATTGCGGCCGCGCCAATAATAATGCCCCACTTTATTAAACGACGCTTTTTCAACTTTGCAAGAGCTTCCTCAATTTGTTTTGTAATATCGCCGATTTCGCCGCCTTTATCCTTGTTCACACTTATCAAATATTCTGCAAATGTCACCTCTTTTAAGCTGGCTATTTGCTCTTTTACAAGACCAAGTGTTAATTGCAGGAATTTCGGATAACTTTGAATCCAAGAAAGAGCGGCAACATTTTCCATAAAGAGGGCATAACACTCTTTGACTCGCTTGTATTCATCTTTAGCGCCAGAAACGCTGCTAAATTCATTGTAATGAGCTTCCGCGGCAGAAAGCCAATTGCTTCTAAAAGAAAAAGCGGCTTCAATGACAATGTCCTTGAATTCATCAGACAACGATGAAACATCGCTAATTGACTTCCAAATTTCGATTGCCTGAGCGCCTTCGCTTTCCGCACCCGCCAAAGTGAATGACAGCAAAACCGCAGAACCTTTTAAAGCCTTGGCATTCGCTGATTTTGGATCCACAGTTAGCGCTTGATTGCAAAAACTTGTGCATTCATCCTTGTTTCCCGCTTTGTAAGCGTCCATCGCCATAGTCATGGCATTGTCAAATTGTCCTGACATTTTTCATGTCCTCCTATTTTTTTATTCAAAGAATTTCTTTGAACAATTGCTAATTTAATTTTTGTCCGCACTCTCCGCAAAAAACACTGCCAGCTATATATTTTGCGCCGCAATTTTTACAGACCAATTCCATCGGCGAACCGCAAAAAATGCAAAACTTTGTTTGGCTTGGATTGTCCTTTTTGCATGAAGGGCATACAATGAACGCATCTCCGCATTTAACGCAAAACTTTGTTCCTAACGGGGATTCCGCTCCACATTTATCACATTTAATGCCAGCGGACCGCATATTAGGATTCAAAGCGTTTCCAACCATAACACCAAGCGCGCTGCCTACAGAAGAGCTTGCATTTAACCCCATAAAAGCGCCGGCAATTCCATTGCCACCAAGATTTTCTGCGGCAGCGCGAGCCGTGTCATACATCCTTTCTGTCTTATAAATATCTAGATTTTCAGAATGGCGCTTGAACTTCATTTTTTCTTCAACATCTTCCGCCCAAATTTGACGAAGTTTTGAAACAACATTTTTTACCCGTTCATCATTATCAATAATTGGAATAGCTTCCACAACAAAATGCTTTGTCAATAAACCGTATTCCGAAAAAATCTTTTCAACACTCTCTTTTGAGGTTTTAGCGACTTCATCTATTTTTGTTTCAAGTTCAATCGGACTAATTCCAAGAGATTGCTCAATGCTTATGATCGATTTTTTCACAGCGGCGCAAACAAGATCCTTAAAATATGACTTTATATTCTCTGCAGAAAGTTCAGATAGATTCCCCGCAATCTGCACAAACAGCGTCTTCGCGTCTGTAATTTTTAACGCATAACTTCCGCGAGCAGAAACTGGAATAGGAACCTTAAAACTTGGCTCTATCAAATTAAATGGCGTCAACCCGAATTTATTGTTCATTATGACTGATTTATTAACAAAATAAATCGAAGCGACAAAGGGGGAATTTCCTGAAAAAACCGAACCTAGAAGTTCAGATAAAATAGGAAGGTTTGCTACAGCAAGCGTGTATTGCCCCGTCGGAAAGACATCGCAAATCTTTCCTCCTTTTACAAAAATTGCTTCTTGATTTTCCGCCACCACAAGTTGGGACCCCAACCTAACCTCATCTTGGCGTTTTGAATACTCATCGTCATGCCATTTCCAAATAAGCGTAGGTTCTTGAACATTGCAACGTATTACATTTGCGATAGCCATTAATCTATATCCCCCATTGCAATTACATCAAAAATTATTATTGAAATCGTCCAGATTAAAACGAGCAGAATTTTCCCTATGAAAGATGTCACACACCAAAATAACAATGCAGCCATCAACGCTCCGGCTACCAACCCTATCCAAAAATTTTTTGACAGCGCAATGCCTATCACCACGAATATGAAGCCAAAAAAACCATAAATAAAAGTTTCAACGGATTCCGCTTCAAAATTTGACGCAAGGAATAAAAATAAAAAGATAGAAATCTCCGCGAAAATTGAAAATATTATCGCCCTTCTCTTTTCTTTCTTCCGAATAGAAATAAATTTTTGCTCCAAAAGTTCTTGATTTTTGGCAAGAGAATTTAGCAATTTTTTTATTCTCTCAACATCTTCAAATTGCTTTAGAAAGTCGATTTTGCGAGCCACAGATTCCATCACGTCTTTTATTTTCTTTGATCCACCCGAATTTTCATTTACCGCGTTCTCCGCCTTTTGCAAAACAAATTCCGCGTCTTGAAGAATTGTTTCGCATTCAGGATCCAAAGGAATTTCCTTCCCGCAATATTCACATTGAGAATCAAAATCGCTTATTTCTGCTTTGCAAAAGGGGCAAACTCGCATACACTTTTCAAACATTTAAAAAAGGCTTTAAAAGAAGTATTTTTTAAAGCCAATAGCATTACTCAGATTATAACACACGCCTTAGGCTTGTGTCAAGAAAAATAACACGCTGATAGCATTATAAATATGACTCTTAAAACTATTTTTATTGAAAATTTAAAATTCTACAGAAAAACCAATGGTTTCAGCCAACAGCAATTGGCTGAAAAATGTGACATGGCGACAAATTATCTTAGTGAAATTGAACGAGGCCAGAAGTTTCCTTCCATTGAGATGATAGAGAATATTTCAACAGCGCTAAAAATTCCTGCCTATCTTTTATTTCTTGATGGCAGGGCAGCCGCGCGCAGTGATTTTATTACAAAAAAAAGGAACAATGAATTCTGTAAAAACTTGCTTTCTACAATTTCCGAAATATTAAATGAATATGGATTTACGGAATAAAAACAAAAAATGCCGCGCTCTGTCCTAAGTTTTTGGAAGAAAACGCCTCAATAATATACCAACAAATACTCGCCGCGCGGAACAAAGCCCAGCGACTTGTAGAGCGCCAGAGCGGCGGCGTTTTCTTGCTTGGCGTAAAGGCAAAAGCTTGGCTTGCCGGAATCGATGGAGCCGCCGCCAGCGTTTTGGGCGTGGAAAGCCTTTTTGTTTTGCGACGCCCCTTCTCGGGCTTGTAAACAATTTTGGCCGCCCGCATTTTGGCGCTGGCCGTCAAGCCCGTTTTCAAAGAGCGCGATTATTTGCCTGACCAAAAAGGCGGCGCGGCCTTTTTTGCGCTCGGATGGAATTGTGTAAACGCCGCCAAGCATGCAATGGCGCAGGCCGCGCGCGGATACGCGGGCTTTTGCGATTGGACGTTCGCCGTCGTAAAGCGCGAAGGTAAGGCCTTGGCCAAGCTCATGCTTAAAGGCCGCCCCAAGCGCCGCGTCGCTTATGTCAAACGATTTTGGAACAACTTCCTCGCGCTGGTAGCCCAACTCAAGCGGGAGAAGACTGTCGAAGTCCGCGGCCGTCGCTTGGACAACACGCAAGCCGCAATTTGCCCCAGAGCCGCCGCCCGCGTTAAGGTCTTGCAAAACCTCGCCGCTAACCATCAAAAAATACTTGTTGGTCACGCTGGGATGCATCGGACTTTTTTTGTTCTTTAGGATGTTGCGCAAAAAGATGGCGCCGGCAGCTTCTCCGTTAACGCAAAAGGGCTCGCGGCTTTCAAAAAATTCCATCAAGGGACGCTGCGCCTCGCTGCAAACTTTTTTGTCAAAGGCGCTTTTGTATTTGGCAAAGGGCAGGCAAAAGAATAGCGAGCGCTTTTTTCGCAGGGCGATGAGGCCGGCGAGTTTTTGGCCCTGCAAATCACTGCCGCTGTTCGCGCGAACTTGGTCGTGAGCGCGATTGCCCGCTCGCTTAAGCGAGCAAGTAGATAACTTCTTTGCGCAAAACGGCAACGCCGTAATGTTGCGGCTTATGCGGCAATCTAGCATTGCTGGCTTGCTTTCGTTTTCAGTGCCGCTAGCTTGCGACGGTTCCGCATAGTAAAGCGCCCAGCAATCCGTCGCGCCCCGCAAAATTTCCGAGGCAAGGTTCACGCATTCAGATTCGTAAGGCTGCAAAAATAAAAGGGCCTCGTCAGTGTTTTCTTTTTTTAATAATTGTATTGAAATCATCAACGCTTTTGCAAGATTCAAGCGCAAAATCCAATTGATTTTGCGCTTGAATTGTTAGTCAGCCATCTTTTTGTAGTTGTCAAATTCCGCGAGCATCTGGGCGTCCTTGTTCTTGTCCAAAAGGCTCACTACGACGGCGACAATCAAGTTAAAGACAAAGGCCGGAAGAATTTCGTAGATGTCAAAAATTCCGCCGCTAAGATTGTGCCAAGCCACGACAGTCACGCCGCCAACGACAAGGCCCGCGATGGCGCCCTTGTTGGTGATTCCGCGCCAGTAAAGAGCCAGCAAGATGAGGGGGCCAAAGCTTCCGCCAAAGCCCGCCCAAGCGTAGCTTACCAAGCCAAAGATTGTGCTTGTCTGGTCAAGCGAAAGGACAAAGGCGACGGCAGCGATCAAGAAAACGGTGACGCGGCTGATTTTAAGGACAGTCTTTTCGTCGGCGTTGGGATTGATTAGGCCCTTGAAAATGTCCTGGCTTACGGCGCTAGAGGCGACCAAAAGCTGGCTGTCGGCTGTGCTCATAGAGGCGGCCAAAATCGCGCACAAGAAAAGGCCCGCGATGAAGGCAGGATACATTTTCATCATTGTCACGCTGAAAACGGTTTCCGCCGCTCCGCCCGACAAAACGTTGGGGAGCAAGTAAGCGGTTCCCAACGTTCCGATTATGAACGTTCCGATGTAAGAAACAATCATCCAAGTGATGCCCACGCGGCGCGCGGTTGTCACTTCCTTGTTGCTTCTAATTCCCATAAAGCGGACGATTACGTGAGGCATTCCAAAATAGCCCAAGCCCCAAGCCAAGGCGCTTATGATAGAAGTTACGCTGAAATTTTTGTTGGCCGTGAACTTTTTAAGAAGCTCGTCGCCAAAGTTTCCGTTGAGAGCCTTGCCCATAAAGTCCTGGGCCTGGCCGATGGCGTTTCCCGCTCCGCCCAAGCTGACGACAATCACGACTGAAGAAACGACAAAGGCCACAAAAATCAAGGTTCCCTGAATGAAGTCCGTCGTGCAAACGGCAAGGTAGCCGCCCATGATTGTGTAAGACAAAATAACGACAAGGCCAATCGCAAGGCCCACGTTGTAGGGAAGCCCAAAGACGGAGTTGAACAATTTGGCGCAAGCGACAAAGCCGCTGGCAACATAAATTGTAAAGAACAAAACGATGAAGACAACCGACACGACAGAAAGCACGCGGCTCTTGTCCTTAAAGCGGTTGGTCAAAAATTCCGGAATCGTGATTGAGTCGCCAAACGCGATTGAACACTTGCGCAAAGCTTTGGCGACAAAAAGCCAGCTGAGGTATGTTCCCAAAATCAAGCCGAGCGCGGTCCAAAAAGTTTCCTTGAATCCGCCAAGGTAGCAAAGTCCGGGCAAGCCCATCAAAAGCCACGCGCTGGAATCCGAAGCCTCCGCACTAAGCGCCGTGAACCAAGGGCCCAGCTTTCGGCCGCCCAAGAAAAAGTCCGAGGCGTTGTTGTTCTTGCTCGCGCTCGACAGTCCCACAAAGACCATCGCCGCAAGGTAAATGACAAACGCCAACAATTTTGCGATTGTAACTGAATCCATTTTTTTCTCCTTTATTTATAATTCTATTTTGAAGCCCAAAGGCCGTGCAAGTTGCAGTAGGCGTAGGCCTTTACAAACTTGTCGCCTGACGCCAGCGCAAAGCTTGCCTTTGGCTCTTGGCCAGGCTTTAAATTCTTTATTTGAATGCCCTGCTCCGACTCTACGGCAATCCATTCAATGAAGTGCTTCTCTTCCATCGGGTGCGCCACAGAGCCGACCGCGACGGCAACCTCGCTTCCGTTCACAGTCGCCACAGGAACATGCTTTTCAACGGCGGCGTCCGTAGTTCCGGCAACCAATTCCGCCATTTCCTCATCGCAGCAAAAAGTTCCGCACGCGGAAGCCTTAATCACCGCAATCACCTTTCCGCATTTTTTGCATTTAAAAAATTTCACGTTCTCCTCCAAAAAGCGCCAACGCTCAAGCGCTTTTTTTCATTCTATTGGAATTTCGAGGAAAGCGCAAGGCGCAATGGCAAGAAAGATTTGCTCCTCATTTGCGCCTACCCCCACTGCGGGGAGCGCCCCGCAACGCCCCCTCACCGCCCCAAAGAGGAATAGGCCAGGATTTTTCGCTTTATTTCGTTGCTGATGATATTGGCGTCGCGGATTAAAAGGCCGTGAACGATTTGGTCGATTTGGCCAAGCGGAAAGCCGCCCAGGTCGATGGAACTTTCTTCCATAAAGAAGAAATGCGCAGGAACGCCAAGGACGGCGCAAAAATCTTGGAGCAATTCCGCGCTCACAAAGGACGAGCCGCTTTCAAGGGCGCCAATGTGCTTTACGCTTACGCCGGCCCTTTCCGCCAGCTGCTCCTGCGAAAGCGAGCGCTCCTTTCTGTATTTCCGCAAATTAGCCCCAAAAATCTTCTTTATATCCATCGCCGCAATTATAAACCCAACCTTTAAGGTTAGAAACCAAACCAAATATCCTATTTTTAGGTCTATACCCTAATAAAAGGTTGTGTTTTTGCCATTCAGGGTGTATAATAGGTGATATTACATCTTTTGGAGGAATTTTTATGAAAAAAATGCCCGCTATTATCGCCGTGTTCTTAATTACTGTCATGACGAGCTCCGCTTTTTCCGCAACGATGGATTCAAAAGTCAGAAGCGTTCCCGCTCCAACTGCGGAGCTTGTGTTCAAGAAACCAAAAGAAGGACTTCCGCAAGTGGTCAAGCACCTAACGGCAAGCGCCTCCAGTAATTCCGCAAAAGTAAAAGCGATGCACGACTGGATTTGCGACAACATAGCCTACGACACGGACATGTATTTTTCAGGCCGCGTGAGCAAGCAAGATTACGAAAGCGTGCTCAAAAAGAAAAAGGGCGTTTGCTCTGGCTACGCAAGCCTTATGAACGAAATGTGCCGTCTTGCAGGCATTGAATCTATAGGCATCCACGGATATTCAAAAGGCTTTGGCTATCGCGGAAAGTTGGACAAAACCGACCACGAGTGGAACGCCGTGAACTTGGGAAACAAGTGGCAGCTTATTGACGTTTGCTGGGACGCAGGCTATGTTGACTACAAAACTTTCGTCAAGCGCTACTCCACTGAATGGCTTTACAGAACGCCGGAACAGTTCATCTATTCCCACTTGCCCGAAAAAAACGAATATCAATATTTAAAGGAAATAAAAACAAAAGAGCAATTTGTCCAAGATCCATACATTGCGGGCGCATTCTTTGATTACGGCCTTGCGCTTGGAAAAATCGCTCCTAACTATTCAAACGAAATCGAAGGCGAAACCATGTTTGACTTTAAGCTGAACAAAACTGGGGTTTCAGTGATTTCCGACTTGTACGAACGCGACGAAAAAAGCGCGCTTGTTCAAAACGCGATTTGGACAGACAGAATAGGAAACAAAGTCACTGTCAATGTAGATGTTCCAAATGAGAAACAACATAGAGTTTACCTTTACGCAAGAAATCGCGGTGAAGTAAAAAATCCCGAGCAATTCTACATTCCGGAATTTGAGCAAAAAATTTTGCCGCAAGCGCAACAATTGGTAGCCCAAAAGAAAGTCACCCAAACGGAATATGACTTTTTAGAGGCCGCGTATTTTAAGGTCCAAGAAAACGGCCGATACTATCTTGCCGAAGACTTGTTCGCCTACCCGCGCAACAACGCCGTCACAAAAATTCTAAAATTGCTGGACGAAAATACAGGAAACTTTGAGCATGTCTTTTATTTTGACATAAAGGCCTCAAACGGCTACAAGGGTTTTGGAGATGGCGTTGTAAAATATCCCACAACTTACACTTCTTACAATGAAACTAGCAACACGCATGTAATATCGCCAATTGCAGGAATTTTACCGCGCGGTTCCGCCCAACGCTTTGAAGTAGAGTCGCAAGACTTTACAGGAATCGGAATTGTAATCGATGGAAGCATAGTTCCATTCGCAAAAAACGGAAACAAGTTTGAATTGGAAACAGAGATTCCCGCCGACATCGACACGCTTTCTGTCTACGGTTCCCGCAACGGCAAAAATTACACTGGCTTATGGTTCTATAAAGTGGAAGACAGCAATAATACGGACAACGACATAGAACTAATTCCAGACAAGCAAGAGAATGAAAAAGATGACAGCGCCGTCATTCAAGAAAAAATTCCTGATGAATGCATTATGCCAGAAGCAGAACTTTTCCTGCTATATGGAATGAATGACAGAGCTGAAGAAGTCTTAAAAATTGGAGCGGAGTCAGGAAACTTAGACGCAATGCGACTGCTGGGCGCTATGTATTTTGAAAACGAAAAAGAGCAAGAGGCCTTTTATTGGCTTGAAAAATCAGCAGCCAGTGAAAACCCGGTAAGCCTAGACCAGTTAGGTTTATGCTATTCACACGGAGTAGGCGTTGAGGCAAATTCCCAAAAAGCGCTTGACTTGTTCAGAAAATCAGCGCAAGCGGGATATCCGATTGCGGCGGAACATATTGCCATGGCATATATGTTCAATGTAGGACTTGAACAATTGACAGAAACAGACGACGCAAAATATTGGATAGAAAAACTTTCAAACAAAGGAAATCTTGAAGCGCAAAATTTCCTTGGCAATATGTATATGACTGGAAAAGGCGTTCCAAAAGATGAATGTAAGGCAGCAAATATATACAAAAGCTTGGTTGATAAGAATTACATCTACGGTTTCACCAACCTAGCCTTGTGCTATTTAAACGGAAAGGGCGTTGAGAAAGACACAAAAAAAGCCAAAGAATACCTTGAATATGCAAGAAGTATGGGAAGTGAAGATGCAATAGAAATAATGAAAAACGCAGGAATAGAATAAACATCATCGTACTTGGAGCTAAAAGAGGGGGTGACCTATGAAACTTGAACTGCAACACCCCCTCACCTTCCCAAGGAGGAATAGGCCAGGATTTTTAAAATATATTTTAAAAACTTACAAGAAAAGAAACTGTCATGGACATCTATATGGTAAAAATTATAAACCGGTATACAAGATTCGTCATACTATTTGAAGCAGAGAATTCTTCAATTTTAGGCACTATAGTTGAGAATAAGGATTTGGTGATTCATCCAAATTCGTATTGACCGTAATCTTCATGTTTTTTAGCATTGTTTTTATTTCATAAAGATCCTTGGCAATAACATTTATTTTGGGTTGAAGATTCATCATCACTAGATTTGCAACCTTGTTGCTTAAATTGTTAGGATCAATATTAGAACCGTCAAAAAGAAGAGCGGGCATTACATTAAGTTCTTTTGACAGTTTTTCAATTAAGGCTGGAGAAGGAAATTTTATGCCGTTTTCAATATCAGACAAGTGCTTTTGCGAAACACCTAATTTTTCAGCAAGTTCCGTCTGTGTGAATTCGTATTTTTTTCTATATTTTTGAACACATGAGCCAAATATTTTTTGAATTGAGATTTCTATGTTCTCCATAGAGCTATTATGGCATAAAATGGGGAAAAAGGCAATCGAAAGAAAGCGTAGGTATATTTAAGAACTATAGAAAATATAATATTGACATAAAAACATATCTGAGGTATATTTTTACCATAGGAGACTAAAATGAAAATTTATGTTTATGTTGACTACGAAAATATGAACAATGCAAAAACTTTCCCAAAAATTGACGGAAAATATTATATCTTTATTGGAGCAAATCAAAAAAAGATACCCGCTACATTAGCTATGGCAAGCAATGAAAGCAATGTAGAGTTTATACAAGTAGAAGGTACGGGAAAAAATGCTTTAGACTTCTACATCGCGTATTATTTAGCAAAAAACGATTCTGAAAAAGATGTTATTCATTGCATCTGGTCAAAAGACAAAGGCTTTGATCCTTTGATTAATTTTATAAATAAAACTAAGAAGTCAAAAATTGCTAAAAGAATTGTAAACATAAATGAAGTACAGAAAAAAACAGCAGAAGTAAAATCAAATAAAAAACAACAAAAAACAAAATTGAATGAAAACATTCAAGATAAAACCAAGAAAACCATAGATAAGTTAAAAACTATTGCGGCATCAAAAAGACCAAAAAGCGAAAAGGCTTTAAAAGCTTACATTCAAACATTTTCAGCAAAAGATAAATGGACAATTGTTGACATAGATAACATCATGAACGAACTACACAAAAAGGGAAAAATAAAAAAAGAGAAAAACAATAAAATCACATATTCACTATAGTTACAAGGGGATGCTTTATGATAAAACAATGTTGGATTTGCAAAAACACAGAAGGATATTTCTTAAACCAAAAGAAAGAATTGCTAGAATCAATAGAAAAAGAACTGCAAGAATCTGAGGCGTTTGAGAAAAACATTCGCAACGCTACCGCTGAAAAACTTGGCTTCACAGAGGAATCAAAAAGTGCCGCAAAGAAAATACAAGATGTCTACACAAAAATGACGCTTTCCGCAGTTCAGGAAAACAAAGAAAATTTCTTGCAACTAGAACCAAATTTAAAAGTGATTCTTGATTATTGTGAAAAGTTTAGTTATTCATTTAAAAACGTAGCTGACGCAATAGAAAAATTCCTGCAAGAGCCAACCGAAGACAAATACGCAAACGAAATGAATAAAAACAAATGCAGGATAGAAAATCTTTTATACAGAAAGTCAGAAATTGAAAAAATAAAAACTTTTTTCATCGAAAAAGATTTTACCAATAAGTATTTCGACAATTCAGGATTTAAAATCTCAAGCTTAGGATTCAAGTTTGATAAAAAAATTTTAATTTGCCCTATATGCAGTTCGTTACTAAAGGAAGCTTCAGACGCTGCATTTGAAGTTACGGAAGCTCAAAGACGAGCGAACGAGCTAGCTATGGATTGGGACGACGATGACGATGATGATTGGGAATAATACTAGTTACTAAAAAATAACCCATCACACGGAGGCAAACAATGAAAACAAAATCAATCTTTGCAATCACAATCGCGGCGGCGTTGGCGCTGACAAGCTGCGAGACAATGGACAGCATAGCGGAACTATTTTCTGGCGGCGGAAGCGTTTCTCAGCAAACAAACGGTTCGCAAGCGGACAGTCCTTCAAACGCGAAGGAGCCAAGATACACAAAAGACAAAATCGACGAAACGGTTTGGGACTTGTCAAAATTGGACACCGCCCGAAATGTTGACTATATGTACGAAGTCGAAAAGAACGTGATTCTTGAAATGAACATGGCGCGGAGCAATCCTAAAAAATACGCCGAGCTTTACATTGAGCCACGAACAAAGCGCTTCAGCGGAAACATTTACAACGGAAAACTTATGACGCAAGAAGGGGCGGCTGTCGTAAAAGAATGCGTCAGTTTTATGAACGCGCAGCGCGCCCTTCAAGTCCTTAAGCCCTCAAAAGGATTGACCCAGGCGGCAAAAGACCATTCCTCAACCCAATCATTGACAAACCAAGTCGGCCACGCAGGAACGGACGGCAGCGACCCATTTGAAAGAATGAAAAGATACGGCTCGTTTATGACCGCCGGCGAAAACATCGACTACGGCTGCTCTTCCGCCCGCGAAATCGTCGTCTCCCTCTTGGTTGACGATGGCGTTAAAAGCCGCGGCCACCGCAAAAACATTATGAACAAAAGCTTCACGACAGCAGGCGTTGGCTACGCCGACAAGCACAAGGCCTTTAACTATATGTGCGTGATTGATTATTCCGGGGTGTATAAGGAGACGGAATAGTTTTTTTGATTACATTGAAAAAACAAAAGCATTGCACTATGATTAACATAAAGAGGAAGATATGATAGTTACAACTACTCCGTCCATAAATGGGCATAACATCATAGAGTATAAAAAAATTGTTTTTGGCGAAGTTATTTCTGGCGTAAATATTATTTCTGATATGCTGGCAAATGTCCGCGATTTTTTTGGAGGACGTTCCCAAACTTACGAGTACGAGCTTATAAATGCTAGAGAAAAGGCGATGAAAGAAATGGAATCGCGCGCTTTAGAAATAGGCGCAAACGCAATTGTTGGCGTTGATATTGATTATGAGGTTTTAGGACAAACAAACGGAATGCTTATGGTGACGGTCAGCGGAACTGCTGTAATTATTGATTAAGCAACGGCAAAAGGACTTTTCTAAATTCTAAAACCCCACATTGGAGTGAAAAGAAAAACGCTGCTCAAGGAGAATTGCCTATGAGCAATGACAAAATTAGGGCCGGGTTATATATTGATGGAAATTTCACTTTCCACATATTTAATTATTTAGCCAAGACCCTAAAGTTGGAAATCAATTGGATAAAACTGATTGATTATATCAAGGAAATAATTTGCAAGGAGGAAAAAGACAAGAGGAACTGTGTTCTCGAATCTCACTATTTTGTTGGAACAAAAAGCTTGACCACCGATCAAGACAGGGATTATTTTTACAATAGTTTAGATCATGCAGGAATATCAAAACACGCAACTCCCTTAAAGGGCAGTGGCGTCAAGGGATTAAAAGAAGATGCAGTTGATACAAATTTGGTTTTTAATGCCACAAAAGATTTTTATCAAAATAAAGCGTCGTATGATTATCTTGTTTTATTCGCTGGTGATTCTGATTTTGTTCCCCTTACTAGAGGATTAAAAAACGCCGAGGCCGTTAAAGTGTGTGTAGTTTACATGGACTTTAATGGCGTAAATCTTGGCAACACAAAGGCATCTTCTGAATTATTAGACAGCGCTGATTTTACAATCAATATTTCAAATCTTCAAAAAATGAAGACTGATTGCTTTGATAAAATCAATGAAACGCTTTCTAATAATAATTCAGAAAAAAAGAATGATGATGTCTTTGACTCTGATAAAATTCAAAACTCAGAGACTATATCTAATCCTTTTACATGGGAACAAATATCAAAAGCTATTATAAAGACTCAAAAGTCACTTTGCAGTGGTCAAAATGAATTTGTCTTAGTTTCTCAAGTCGGTATTCAACTCAAGAACATTCTAGGAAAGAAGGTTCACGGAAAACTAATGCCAACATTGAAAAACATGTATAAAGATAAGATTCAGTTTGAGGAAAACACAAAACCTGGTTCTGAAAAGATAAAATTTAGGAACTAATCTATAAAATCTGCCAGATTATATAAAGAGCAGCGTGTATAATCTGGCGTTTTATTTTTGGACCCTGTCATAAATTCTGTGTAAATGGCAGGGATTAATTAAAGCCGGGGACACGCCCGTCAAATAATATTGCAAACTGATTAACTGCCAATCCCCAGT
>ONET01000105.1 GCA_900316905.1 uncultured Treponema sp. | reverse complement strand
AAGCGCTCAAAAAAATTAAGGAAATTTGGACATGGCGATAGACTACAAAAAGCTTCCCGTATACGAGCACAAGCAAAAAATTTTGGACTGCTTGGAGCAAAACCAAGTGATTGTCGTTCAAAGCCCCACAGGAAGCGGAAAGACGACGCAGATTCCGGTCATTCTCCACGAGGCGGGCTACTCCCAAAACGGCGTGATAGCCGTGACCCAGCCGCGCAGAATCGCAGCGCTTAGCGTGAGCGAGTTCATCTCAAAGCAGCTGGGAACGACATATCCAGGACTTGTCGGCTACAAAATGCGCTTTGAGGACAAGACCGACCTTACGACAAAAATAAAAATCATGACCGACGGAATTCTTTTGCAAGAGATGAAGCTTGACCCGATGATGATGAAGTATTCTGTCATCATGGTTGACGAGGCGCACGAGCGGAGCCTTAACATTGACTTTGTGCTTGGCCTATTAAAGCGCTGTCTTGAAGTCCGCAAGGACCTAAAGGTCGTTGTTTCTTCGGCCACGATGAACGCCGAGGCCTTTTCAAAATATTTTGGCGGAGCTCCAATCGTAACGATAGAAACGCAAACATTCCCGGTAACGCTTTTGTACGACCCGCCCGCGCTTCCGGCAAGCACGTTGACCGAGGCGGCGATGGAGGCGATGCTGGCAAAGATTGAGGACACGATCGGGCGCGTCTTGGACAACGGCGAGGAAGGCGGCATTTTGATATTCCTTCCGGGCGAAAAGGCCATTCACGATTGCGTTCGCAGGCTGGAACACAGCTACTACGGCCGCCGCCTTTTTGTCCAGCACTTGTACGGCAGGCTTCCAAAAGAGGAGCAGGAACGCATTTTTGTTCCCGCGCCCAAGGGAAAGATAAAGGTTGTAGTTTCCACCAACATCGCCGAAACTTCTGTCACGATTGACGGAATCACCACGGTAATAGACTCAGGCCTTGCGAAGCTTAACTTTTACAGCCCGCGCACGTTCACTTCAAGCCTTATTGAAACGCCCATTTCGCGCGCAAGCTGCCAGCAAAGGCGCGGGCGGGCCGGACGGACCGCGCCCGGTTCCTGCTACCGCCTCTACCCCCGCCGGGACTTTGAGATGCGCCAGGAATACACGACCGAAGAAATTTTCCGCGCCGACCTAAGCGAGGTAGTCCTTAGAATGGCCGAGCTTGGCATTAAGGACTTTGAAAAATTTGACTTTATCTCTAAGCCGTCTTTGGAAGGAATCAAGGGCGCGATGGAAACCTTGTTCATGCTAAAGGCACTGAACGCCGACCGGACGCTCAGCGACATCGGAAAGATGATGGTTTGGTTTCCGCTTTTGCCGCGAATCAGCCGCATAATAGTCGAGGCGATTTTGCGCTATCCCGACATTTTGCAGGAAGCGATAATCGTCTCCTCTTTCTTGTCAACGCACTCGCCTTTTGTCCTTCCTCCGGGGGAAGAAATGGAGGCCCGCGCCGCCCACCACCGCTTCAACGACATTCAGGGCGACTTTATCGGCTACATAAAGCTTTACCGCATTTACGAAAAATTCCAAACGGAAGAAGAAAAGGAAAATTTCTGCCAAAAAAACTACCTTGACTACAAGGTCATGGCGGAGATTCAAAACATTTACGAGCAGCTTAGCCAAATCGTGAGCGACCAAAAGATTCCGATTTCAGGCGGCGGCTCTTACGACGACTGCCTTTGCGCGATCGCATCGGGAATGATACAGTTTGTGGCCGTCCGAGAGGGCCGCGACAATTTTAGGACGCTGACAGAAGGCCACATTTCGATTCACCCGGGCTCGTCGCTCTTTAGGACAGACCCGCTTTACATTGTCGCGGGCGAGATTGTCCGCACAAGCCGAATGTTCGCGATGAGCGTTTCTCCGCTTACAAAAAAGCTTATCAACAAAATCGACCCCGACTTGGAGGCCAAGCTTGAGGCCGCCCGCAAAAAGAAAGGAGACCGCGACGACAGACAAGACCAAAAGGCGCGCGGCCGGGACGGAAAGAAAGGCCAAAAAGGCGACGGGCGCGGCCAAGACAAGGCGCAAGACCAAAAAGCGGCCGCTTGGTCGCTTGGCAAATCAGCCTTCGCCATTGAAAAAATCAAGGGCAAAAAAGTCGTCGTTCTTCCTTGGCGGGAACTGCAATCCGCCGTCGAGCCTTACGACATGGAGGCGCTTGAAGCGCGTTCGCAAGGCCTGCGCGGCCGCGTTCTTTTGGACGGCGGCCTAAAGCTTATGGACGGCGAAAAGCTTGTGACAATCGTAAAGGCGGCAAAGCTCTTTGGCTTTTCGCCGGTTGACGAAAAGAATTTTGACAGGAAGCTCAACATCGACTTGACGCAGGAAGGCGCGGCCGCCGTCCTTTGCAAGAATTTGCGCTCCCTTATGAAAGTGGCGCAGGCCAAGGCAAAGGGCCGCGAGATGGGCTTTGCCGCGCTCTACACCGACCAACGCGGCTCATACTGGTTCAAGGTTTCGCGCGGCTTTTCGACGGCGATTTCAGAAAGCGCCGCGAGCCTTGAATTTTTGGCCAGCGACAGCGCGGCCCGTTTGATGTCATTGGAACGGCGATTAATGCAATAGGTTTTTCTTCTTCTTCCTCGATACCAAGAATGTTCATCGCGCGCTTTTTGTTCAAGCCGGCCTTGGAGTCGCCGGCAATCGCGCGGACTTTTGGCTCGCAGGAAGAAAATTTTCCGGCCGCGTAAATGTCAAGGCCAACGGAGCAAGTGTCCCTGTCTTGGCTTGCCAAAAAGGCCGCGCAGGCGCCGCTAAAGGCCGAGTCTGGATAGCGGGCCAACAACTTTCCCACTTCCTTTCTAAAGGCTTTCTTAGTGTCGTCGGAAGCCAAGCCTTCGGCCCACTTTCCTATTTCCGAGCGGCCGGCCTTTCCGTGCTTCAACAGGGCTTCGGCAGACTGCCGCTTTACGGCGTCGCTTGTCTTTTTGTCTTCAATTTGGCCGACCAAAAATTTGTCGGCATCCGCGTCTCCAAAGGCGGCGAGCTTTTCGTAGGCCTTCTTTTTTACGCTGGCCTCGGGGTCGCTTTTCGCGCGGTGAATAATGTAAGGAATCGAATCCTTCAATTTCATCTTTGAAGCGGCGTCAATCGCGTCAAGGCGGACCTTATACTGGCTGTCCTTTATAGCCTGAACGACGACGCTCGCCGCCTCCTTCGTCTCAAAGTAAGCCAAGCCCTTGACCGCGTAGCAACGAAGCGTAGGGTCTTGTTCCTCATAAAGCTTTGAAAGAATTTCCACCGACTCGGGCTTTTTCATCGCGCCAATCGCTTCGGCGGCGTAGGCGCGCACAAAAATGTTTTCGCCGTCGTCTTGCGCAATCTCAACAAGCGCGTCCCAAGTTTGCGAGGCGTTGATTTTTCCCAAAACTTTCATCAAGGCCTGCCGCTGCGCGGTGGTCAAGTCGGAGCGGTCAAGGAACTGCACCAAGTATTCCGCCTCAGCTTCGTCGCCCAGCTCGCCCAAGGTCGTGAGCGCGGGCGAAAAATAACTTTCGTTTTCGCTTTCCAAAAGAGTCACCACGGCCGGAATGGCGGCCTTGGTCTTTAGCGCGGCGGTGTATTTGAACACTTGCTCCACCGTCGACGAGCGGACGTCGTAGGGGTCGTTTAAAATTGTGACGGCGTAGTCTTCCAGGCAAGGGTCCTCAAACTTGGTGAAGTATTCCAAAATTCTTTCGCGCACGGCGGGGCTTTTTGTCTCTTGGAACAAGTCGTAAAGCTCGTCGGAATAGCGCGGGTCGTCGTTTTCGATAAGCTTTTTCACAAGCTCGTTAATCTCCGGCTCTATTCCGTATTTTATCGTGTCGCGTCTTTTTTGGTCCGAATCCTTTTCGTCTTTTTTGGCGGCTTCCTCCGCTTTTTTTGCGTCGGGCTTTTTGGGCCTTTTTGCGGGCGGAACTTCGCTAATTCCGGCAAGCTGAATTTTTGGCTTTTCGTCGGAGTCTTTTTTGCCGGAACTTTTTGAATCGCCGCTTTTTATGTCCAGCTCTTCCGGATTGTCAACGACTATTTCTTGCGCTTTTGGCTCGGCAGGCTCGGCATCTTCGGCAGGCTCGGCGGCTTCGGCTGGCTCTCCGGCGTCTTCCTGCGCCTCGACAGTTCCCAAGATTTTCTCGCCGGCCGCGTCCAAGACAGACTGGCTTTCCTGCAAATCGTCGGCTGACCGCGCCGCCTCTTGCGCGAAAAGTTCAACAGAAAAACACAAAAGAAAAAGTGTCAAAAAAGCCAAAAGTTTCATGGTTTATTTTACCTCACCGCGGGTAAATCTGTCTAGGAAGCTCTTCCTATATTCTTCAAACCTACCTTCTTCAATTGAGTTACGGATTTTTTTTATCAAGGAATGTAAAAAATAAAGGTTGTGGCAGCTTGAAAGCATCGAAGAAAGAATTTCCTGGCTCTTGTAAATGTGGCGAAGGTAGGCGCGGCTGTAGTTTTTGCAAACCTTGCAGTCGCACTCCGGGTCTATCGGGCCAAAGTCATGGGTAAAGCGCTCTTGCTTTATGCTCAACATTCCGTCGTGGGTAAAGTAGCTTCCGTTCCTAGCGTTTCTTGTTGGAAGAACGCAGTCAAACATGTCGATTCCGTCGGCCACCGCCTCAAAGATGTACTGGGGCGTTCCGATTCCCATCACGTACTTGGGCTTTTCTTCGGGCAAATACTGAACGGTGTGTTGCAAGTAGCGGGCAAAGACGTCCGCCGGCTCTCCTACGCTTAGGCCGCCGATGGCTATTCCGGGCAAGTCAAGGCTTGCCACAAACTCCGCGCTTTGCTTTCGCAAGTCCTCAAAAAAATTTCCCTGCACTATTGGAAAAAGGATTCCCTTGTAGCCTTCCTCTTCCTGGACTTTTTTCCATTCGGCCACCGCGCGCTCAAGCCATCGGCTTGTAATTCCAAGCGCGTTCTCGGCTTCCTTTTTGTCCACGCCATAGGCGGCGCAAACGTCCAGCTGCATTTGTATGTCGGAGTTAAAGTCGGCTTGCGTGCGGACGACGCTTTCGGGAGTGAACAAATGGTAGGAGCCGTCGACCGTGCTTTGGAAGCGGACGCCCTCCTCCATAATTTTACGGATTTTTGAAAGGCTAAAGACTTGAAAGCCGCCCGAGTCGGTCAAAAAATTCCGCTTCCAGCCTGTAAAGCCGTGCAAGCCGCCTGCCTCGCGCACAAGCGGGCTTCCCGGCCGCAAGTACATGTGGTATGTGTTTGCCAAAATGATTTCAAAGCCGATTTCCTCAAGGTCGTCCTTGCTCACGGCCTTTACGGTTCCGTTTGTTCCCACAGGCATAAAGACCGGCGTTTGGACAGTTCCGTGCGGCAAAAAAAGCTCGCCGGTTCTGGCCCTGGTTTTTTGGCATTTTGTTTTTATCTTAAAAATAGAGTTCATATTCCGCCTATAAAAAAATCAAGTGTGCGTGTATTTTAGCAAAACCACGCTAATTCCTATAAAAATCACTACGGGCGCCCAAGCCCCGACCAAGGGCGGAAGCATTCCAAACTTTGCCATCAGCATCGTAATCATTTGCGTAACGTAGAACAAGACCGCCATTCCCAACGACAGCGTGAGGCTTATTACAAAGACGTTCCGCTGGCTCTTTCCGGAGATTCCGATTGACAAAAAGGCCACGATAAGGACGACAAAGGGAAACGAAAACTTGTTGTAGTATTGGCTAAGGCTTTCGGCAAAGGGCAAGCCGGCCTTTTGCAAATGCTCTATGTAAGCCTTGCTTTCGGCCACCGTCGCCGACTCCACCGAAATCGTGTTGTTCCTAAAAGTTTCGGGAGGCTCGGTAAGCTCCAGCTCCGACACGGAGTTGACCGTGCCGCTTTTTAGCTCGCCGTTTTCGTAAGTGTATTCCACGCCCCTTTCGGCAACCCAATGGCCGGCGTCTTCAAGCCACAAGGCCTGCGGCGCGTAAATGATCGAAACAAGCTCGCGCTTTTCGTTCCTGTCAACCACATAAAGCTCGTAAATGCGCCTCTGCTCGTCGTCGTAAAATTCCGCCTTGTAAACGCGCTTTCCGTCTTCGCTTATGATCACTATGTGGTCGTTGCTCTTGTTCTTTTGCTGGCGCAGCGCCTTGTCCTTTAGCTCGTCGTATTTTAGGCTTGTCTTGACGACCACCTTGTCTTGGAAGAAAAAAAGGCCCACTGAAAGCGCGGCGGAAAACAAAATCAGCGGCATTGACCACCTGATCAATGAAACGCCCGACGCGAAAAGCGCCGTAAGCTCGTTCTTTGAATAAAGGGAGCTTAGCATAAAGCAAGAGGCAAAAAGCACGCTAAGCGGAACCGCCCAAGTGAATGTTTTTGGAAGAAAGTTCAGCATGATTGTTCCAACAACCGCCGGCGGAACAAAGTTGAAAATGTACTTCCAAATGTTCATCATCAAGTCGACTAGCTCCAAAATAAAGGCAAAGGTCACCATCGACCCGACAAAAAGAGGAAGAAAAAGCCTGAAAATATAAAAAACTAGCTTCATTTTTTTCTGGCAAAAAAGTAAAAGATAAATGCGGCCAAAGCCACAACCGCGTTTGGAAGCCACATCAAGACAAAGCCGTTAAAGCCGTTCCTGTAGCCAAGCTGGATTCCGACTGTCATCATGGCCCAATACAAAAAGGAGATGAAAATTCCAACGACCAAGCCGATTGTCTGTCCGTTGACCTTTCCAAAAAGAAGGGCCAAAGGCATCGCCAAAAACGCGAAGAAAAAGGAGCCGAACGGAAGCGAAAATTTTTTGTTGTATTCCAAAACGTTCATGTTAAGCTCGCGGGGAATCGTCCTTGGGTCCTTTTTCATTTGCCGAATTTTAACGCCCAAATCGTGGCTGGTCAATTCCGACGGCGACAAGTGGCGGTCAAAGTTAAAGACCGTGCTTTCAAAAAGATGCAGCGACATGACTTTTGACTTAAGGATGTCAAAGTCGTTGCGCTTGTCCTTGTCAATCACAATCACGGTCGCGTCGTTCATCTCAAAGCGCATGCTCACGCCCTTGTATTCGCCGGAGTCCACATGCGTGGCTCCCGCCGCGATCACGCGCTGGTTTCCGGACTCGTCAAGGTCAAAGAGTATCAAGTCGCTCACGTCCTTGTCCTTGACGTCGCCCAAAACGACAGTCGTGTTGTTCATGCGCTTAACTGTCCTTGGCTCAATTTCCATCGTAGGATTTTTTGAGATGCTCTGTCTAAGCTGGTCGCGCGTTTTTGAAGTGCCCAAGGGCAAAAGATAGTCGTTCATGAAAAAAGAAAAGATTGAAATGACCGTGCCCATAATCAAAATCGGGCGAAGCAAAAGCTTTCCCAAGTGGTAGCCGGAAGCCTTGAAAATCAAAATCTCGTTGTCGGTGTTCATGCGCCCCAGGCACATCAAAAAGCCTGTCAGCGTGGCAAAGGGCGCGGACTGCGCCAGCACAAATGGAAGTGAATAAAACATCAGCTTCATCGCGTCGCCAAGGGGAATGCGCTTTCCCAAAAGCTGCTTCATGAAAAGCATGATTTGGTTTACAAAAAATATCAAAAAGAAAAAAAGATACATTACAAGAAAATACGCCGCCAACTGCTTGACGATGTAGCGCATAAGCTTCTTTTCGCGCCAATTGCGCCTTTTAAACTGCAACTGGACGTAAGTTTTTTTTGCGGCGAAAAATTTTTCCCGCGCAAAGGCATAGGCCGCCCTGGTTTTTTTGTACTGAAGTATTTTTTTTAGAAGGGAGGCCGCAAAAAGGCGGAATCGTTTTTTGGCGGCTTCAAGCGTTTCCAGGACTATTTCTTGAATGTCCATCACTTTCCTGTGGAACCAAAGCCGCCGGAACCGCGCTCGGTTTGGTCAAGCTCTTCCACGACCACAAAACGGCCGCGCGTCACCGGAGCGACGATGATTTGAGCGATTCTGTCGCCCGGATTAACGGTGAACTTTTCCTTTCCTAGATTTATTAGAATGACTTTTAGCTCGCCGCGATAGTCCGAGTCAATCGTTCCGGGCGTGTTCAATACAGTCACGCCATTCTTGGCGGCAAGGCCGGA
>ONET01000119.1 GCA_900316905.1 uncultured Treponema sp. | reverse complement strand
GGTTGGCGGAGCCCTTACGATGCAGACGACGGAAACTCCCTCGCGCTGGGTTTTGTGCTTCAACCTGCCTTCAAAGGCGATGGTCCAGGCCTACCACAACGACATAGAGAGCGTGGCCGTAAACGGAAAAACATTCGCCGCGACTGTTGCCGCCGACGGAACTGTTTCTTATGAGGCCGGCTCAGGAATTTCGACTGTCGCTCCGGCAAGCATCGTGGCAAACCAAAACACAGGCCTTAGCTTTAACGCTGACGAAAACGCCGCCTACTTTTTGACCGGCGACGAGGCCGACGAAAAGGAAAAGATTTACACGGTGGTCGTGACCGACAAGGCCGGCCTTTCTTCAAGCCTTGCCGTAAGCACGCGCGGCTTCAAGCTTGGCTCCCCCGACGCTTTCGCCAAGACCGACACGCAGTTTGCCAACAAGTTCAAGATATACGACAGCGCCGATCCCGACGGAACAAAGAACAGCGTGGAGCAGGACGAGGACGACAGCGTTTACGTCGCCATAAAGGCCGAGGCCAAGACAGCCAGCGTTGACTACACCGACCCTGTGACCGGCGAGACAAAGCATGTGGATTCCTACGACTACGACAAGAGCGACGCCTGCGTCATGTGGGAAGTCTACCGCGACGAAGCCTGCTCAAGCCTTGTGGGCGCCGGAAAAATAAACGGCTTGCAGGGAACTATTTCAATTCCGGCCGGAACAAGCTTTGTCCGCGCCTATGTCAGAAAGCCCTTGTATTCCGACAGCGAAGTCATAATGTGGAAGTGCCGCGCTGTCTTCACAAGGTTCTATGTTTCGGAGGAGGGCGACGACAGCGCTGAAGGCTCAAGGAAAAAGCCCTTCAGGACGATACAGCGCGCCGTGGACGCCTTTGTGGACGGAATCGCAAGCGGCGACTGCGTTGCCGACAGCCTTTGCGACATCCGCGTGATGACGGACTTGACCACGCCGGACAGCTACGACTTTAGCGCGCATGGCGGATATCTATTGAACGTGGCCGACTCAAGCCTGGCTTCCGCAACGATAAAGGTTTCGGGCCTTGGCGGAACAAAGACCATCAGCGCCGCGCAGGCCGGAAGCGCCGTCCGCAAGTTGGTCAACGCCGCCGTCGGAAAGACTGTGATTCAAAACTTGAATTTGACAGGCGGCGGATCCAACGCGAACAACACCTATTTGCTGTTCGTGGCAAGCGGCGCGGAGCTGAACCTAAACAGCTCTAAGATTTACCAGAACGCCTTTAACGTCGTCGTCACCAACAGCAACTTCTATGTAATTCGTTCCGAGGGAACACTTGTGGCGAACGACTCGCAGATTCAAGACAACACTTTGGACAACCCGACTGGCTTTACATATGTCAAATTGTACGGCGTGGACCAATGGGGCGGCTCCGCCACGCTGACAAACACGGATATTTCAGGCCACAAAACGCTTTCGGGCCCTGCGTACAGCCCCGTGTCAGTCGTGTGCGTGTCTGACCACAGCGGCGTTGACTTTACTATGACTGGCGGCTCAATAACTGGAAACACAGGCGTCCCGTTCAGCGCAAGCGGATCGAGCGCGGTCAACGTAACGCTTACGGGCGTTGAAATAAGCGGAAACAATTCTGGCAGCCATACCACCGTGTACATTGCGTCAAGCCCCACGATTTTTAACGGCTGCACGATTACAGGCAACACCGGCAAGGCGGGCGTTGAGATATATGAAGGCTCGTCGGCTTCTGGCCTCATCCTAAAGGGCGCGAACACGATTTACGACAACAAGATGTCCGACGGAACGCAGCGCAACCTCTACGTTCCGTATGGAAAAAAGATAACCGTAGGCGCTAACATAAGCGGCTCAAAGATTGGCGTGACGATGCCCTTTAACGACACCACAAAGCCGACCAAAGAAACGCCGGTCGTCTTTACGACAGGCTACGCGACGCCTTCTTACGCCAACCCGGCCACGCCCGGAAGCGTGTTTGTCTCTGAAAACGACTACGGCGTGGCCGCGATTCCAAGCGGCGTCACGGATGCCGGAGAAGCCGCCTTTGCCGTAAGTTCCGGCGGCATGTACGGCCCCTACGACTACACGATAACGACAAGCGCTCCGAGCGTTGTGGTCGCCCCAGGCGAGGCCAAGAGCGTCGCCTTGACGACGACCGTCACGCGAAAGGAGCCGGCCGGCTCGACCCCGCCGACGACAAGACTTTACTACAACCCGGCCGACAGAAAGCTTTACTTGGAAGACACCTTTGTGACGCTGGCCGTGGAGGACAGGGCGGGCGACCCTGACTACAACAAAGTCTCTTGGACCGCCGCGCTTTACGCAGGAACAAGCAAGGCCTGCGACGTTCCGATAAGCTCAAGCGCAAGCGGCTTGACCGCCGAAGTTCCGGCAATGGATTTGGAGTACGACTACTCGCTAAGAATTACGGCTGACTTCTTGGGCGTAGGAAACCACGCTTCCTTTGTCTACAAGGTCAAGAACCCGCTTGTGAGCGTCGCCGGGACGAGCTTTGACGGAAGTTCCGCCGTTCAAAATTCAGGCGTGTTCATCAGCGGAAGAAAGATAAAAATAAAGAGCCTCATCGCCTGCGACCATCAGGTTACCCAAAAAGAATGGTTCGAGGCGACAGGAAAGACCTTGCGGGACCAGGCGGGAACTTCCAACATAGGTTACCGCGAGGGCGACGACATTTTTGGAATCCCTGAGCGGCTCATAGTAAAATGTCCCGAAGGGCATCGAGCAACAAATCCGAACGACTGGGGGGAAATTCCGACAAGCAGCTCAAAGCAAACCTACGCCGCGTACAGCGCTGTAACCTGCGATTGGAACGCCAACGGCTGGCGCCTTCCCACCGAGGCGGAATGGGAATACCTTGCCCGCGGCGGAAACTTGTCCGCGACCGGACAAACACAATACAGCGGAAGCGACAATATAAACGAAGTATGCTGGTGTTCCAGCAACATTACGATTACGCCAATGTCGCCGCAAGATGTTAGGACAAAAGCCCCCAACTCGCTGCAGCTATACGACATGAGCGGAAACGTTTTTGAGTGGTGCTGGGACTATTATCTCGGAACTCTGTCCACAGACACGCCGATGACGGGGCCTGAATCAGGCGGCAATCGGGCCTGCCGCGGCGGCAGTTATGGCAACAATCAAACCCAAGATCTGCTTACGGTCTATGGACGGGGCAACCAAGGCCCGAGCTATAGAAGCGTTTCCAACGGTCTGCGCGTCGTCCGCTCCGAGGACACGGCGACAAGCTATGTTTTGCCAACATATTGCGGAAGCAAGGAGCCGGGCGAAGCCCTTGCGGTGGGCGACATTGTTTTTGACGACGGAAGCGCGACGCCTTATGCGGCCGGATTGACGCTGAACGACGCGCAAAAAGCCCGCGCGATCGCAGTGATTTATTACACTGGATATGGCAGCGCCTATACCTATGACCTTGGCGAAAAGACCCTTGGCGTTGGAATCAAGGAATGGAAGTATAATCAATCGCTTGGCTTGAACGGAACGGCCGGCACGACGCCCAAATGGTCAATCAACGCGCCTTCTGATTCTACAGCTGAGCCAACTGGAATTGGAGCGGATAAAATCATTGTGCCAAATGAGCATGATACTATTATTGAGCATCAAAAGAATGGCTTGTTGACTTTGGCTTTGATGAAGGAGAATGTGCCTGAGTATAATGTCGCGGTGGGAATCATTCCTGACTCTCCGGTTTTCTATTGGGCGGAGCATTACGGAGAAGGTTCCGACAAGATAGGCGGAGAGAGCGCGGCTCTTCCGTCGCCCTACAACAGCGGATGGTATCTTCCCGGCAAAGAGGAGCTTAAGGCCATTCATGCGAATAGAGCGACGATTAACTCAGCTTTTGACGCGATTGGCTCTTCCGCGGTTAAAATAGCCGTAGGCTCAACGGACTCTGACAATGCCAATATTTATCATTGCGCGACAGGTACGAATGTAATTTATGGGACGAATCTTTTAAATGGGGGCAGCGAAAGCTCTTTCTGGAGAGGAAAGAAGTGGTCCGTCCGCGCCGTAAGGCTGTTCCCGTGATTTCGCGGCCTTTCGGCTAGGCGCCTTTGGGCGGAGGGGGCGGGGCTAAGCGCCGCTGGGCAATCGCTTTAAGTCAAAGTACATTAGGCGCGTCGGTTTTGTTTCCTTTGCTTGCAAAAAAATAAAACCGTTGCGCTTGTAAAAGTCAATCGCACCCTTGTACGCGTCAAGCGTTATAAAGCGGCATCCGGTTTTGTTTTCAGCAAGAAAGAACATTTTTATGAAGCGCAAAATGTGTGTGCCGATTCCAATTTTTTGAAAGTCTTTATGTATCGCAAGCCGCCCGATTTTTGCGGATGGGTAGCTGCGCAAAAATTTTTCCTTGTTAAAATTTTCTTTTTTGAATTTGTTGAATTGATTGTTTGACGGAAAATCAGTCACGGCGATCTTATCGTTTGACAAGGTAAAGTAGGCTAGAATTCTATCGGTTCTGTTTTTATTTGTCAAAACATACGGCATCGCCAACAGTTGTTTTCTGTAAAAGTGAACTTTGTTTTTTATAAAGTCATTCAAATCAGAATCGCCGCAGTCGAAGTCACCGATGGCGATGTCGTCGCGCTCAAGTTTTTGAACGTCATATTGTTCGTTGAATTTTTCAAACGTTATCAACTTGCTCCGCCTTGTCTTGCCGCCAGCCGCGCCATTCGCGCCGCCTCACCGCGTTCAAGGCTTGCCCTTACAGCCTTGTAGCTTGACATCATTTCGTCATATTCTTTGCGGGTGATGTCACATTTTACATTGCGCATGTTTTCTTCAAAACGCCGCGCGTCTTCGCCAAACAAAATTGGCGTTTCCCTTATTGGTCTTGCCATGTTTTCCTCCGTCATATATAAGATATATATTTTTGCGCAAAATTTAGCGTTTTTTTGAAAAAATCGCAATAAATTTTTGGATCATTTTAAAATTTTTCTTTTCGTTTGTATAGAGCCTTTGGCCGCGCTTCCGTGCTTGAATAAAAAGATTCATTCCATTATAATATTTCCCTATGAATTTTACAGAATTTGCCTTGCATGAGGACCTTCTTAAAGGCATAGCCCAGGCCGGCTATGAAACATGCACTCCTGTTCAGGAACAGGTTTTAAAGACCTCTCTTGCCGGGGACGATTTGTACGTGCAGTCCCAGACCGGCACTGGAAAAACGGCCGCCTATTTGGTTTCCATAATTCAGGAACGCCTTTCAAACCCTGAGAACGATGGAAAAAAGACTCTTGTTTTGGTTCCCACGCGCGAGCTTGCCGTCCAGGTTGAGGACGAAGCCAAAAAGCTTCTTTCGGGAACAAGCCTAAAGGCCTTTAGCTTTTACGGCGGCGTGGGCTACAAGGCCCAGGTTGAGGCGATTGAAAAGGGCGTTGACTTTATCGTTGGAACGCCGGGCCGCATCATCGACCTTAAGAAGGGCGGCCAACTGGACTTGAGCGGCGTGGGCTTCCTTGTAATCGACGAGGCCGACCGAATGTTCGACATGGGCTTTTATCCCGACCTTCGCGAAATCCTAAAGTTCATTCCCAACCCCGAGGCGCGCCAGACGATGCTCTTTAGCGCCACTCTCAACACTTACGTAAAGAACTTGGCTTGGGAATACACGCGCGACGCAAAGGAAATCACGATCGAGGCCGAAAACATCACGGTTGACGAAATCGACCAGTCCTTGATTCACGTTTCAAGCGACAAAAAGCTTCCGCTCCTTTTGGGAATCCTGAACCGCGACAAGCCCGAAAGCGTCTTGATTTTCTGCAACACAAAGAAGGGCTGCGAAATTCTTGGAAAGCGCCTTAAGATAAACGGCTTTAAGTCGGGCTTTATCATCGGCGACATGCAGCAGTCAAAGCGCCTTGAAACCTTGAACAACTTTAAGGCCGGTAAATTTTCCATCTTGGTGGCCACCGACGTCGCCGCGCGCGGAATCGACGTCAACGATTTGGCGATGGTCGTTAACTACGACCTTCCCAACGAGCCTGAAAACTACGTGCACAGAATCGGACGCACGGCCCGCGCCGGAAAAAGCGGCAAGGCCTACACCTTCTGTTCAGAAAAAGACGTTTACGACTTGCCCGTAATCGAGCGCTACATCGACAAGCAAATTCCTTCCAGCGTTTGCTCCGACGACCAGTTGGCCGAAGACAAG
>ONET01000072.1 GCA_900316905.1 uncultured Treponema sp. | reverse complement strand
ATTACGGCAAAGCGTGTAAGGCCGCCGTCAATCGCCGACAAGTAAAGGTTTCCCGAAACGCAGATCGCCAGCGTCAAAAGGCTTGAAAGCGGAATCTCATTTTTTGCCAAAGAAGTGATTGATGAAAGCAGAATCAGCATTAGCGCGACGCTGGCCGCTCCGCATAAGTTTTGAGGAAGCAGGCACGCGTTCAGCACGCCGGCCACAAAAGATGACAGCGCCGTCATAAGGATAACGGCTGGCGAGCCGTATCGTTCTTCCATGAGCGCGCCAAAGGGCAGTATGAAGGCCAACGAAAATAGCAAGTTCAAAAAGTTTTTGCTTCCAAAGACAAACAGAATCAGGCGCGCGTAGCTTGCGGGCGACGAAAAGTCAAAGGCTTGCGCCGCGCCCTTGGCTCCTGGCGCTGAAAAAATGTTTTGGACAAGGCTGTAGTTTTTTATGGCGAAAGAGTCCAACACAAAAATCAAGACCGATACGGCGCAAAACGCTATTGAGGCGCGCGCGTCAAAATTTACTTTTAAACCTTTTTTAGAAGCCATTTTTTTCCTCCCGTCTTTTATCGGAAATTCTTGTCATATTATTTAATTTTTTGCCGAAAATAGAAACATGAAAAAGTTTTTCGCGATTTCGATTGTTCTCTTGTCGGGCTTTCTTCCGCTTTTTTCGCAAGGCGCGGGACAAAACGCCCTGTTGATATCGCCCGCCGATTTGCGGATTGAAAAAGTTGAAGGCGGAAGCAACTTGTTCATACGGAAAAAGCCGGGACTTGAATCCGTAATGCTTACCGAAACAACAAAAGATCCGCTTGGAAAGGAAGACAATTACGCCTACCGCGCGCGCGAATGGAACCCTGTCAACGGCGACGAAAAGCGCATTCTTGACGGAGATTTTTTGGATTCCAAGGAAAGAGGCCTTTATTTTTTGATTGACTCAAACGCGCAAGACGACGCCCAGTTTGGAAAGGCCTTTGTGATTTTCATTCCAGACCAAATTGTTTACGGATACGATTGGAGCCGCAACGGAACTGTTCAAGTTGGAAAAGGAACTTTTGTCAACATCCGCGGCTTTGAAAAAAAATATTGCGACTACACCGGCGCTTATTTTGACAACCCATATATGTTCAACTTGGAAAAAAGAAGGCGGCCTCGTCCGACGCCTCCGCCTGTTTTGGTCGCGGAGGAAGTTGAGCCGGAAACGGAAGCCGAACCTGAGCCGGAGCCGGAAGAAGTTGTTCTTACCGACGACTACAATCCGTTGGCCGCCGACAAGTTTAAAGAGTTTTCCGACATGGTCATTTATTCCAAGGGGCCTGATTCCTTGCTTGACGACATTTCCGCCGCCCTTGCCACCGTCAATCCAAAGGACATAGTTGACGTTGTGTTTGCGATTGACGCGACAGGCAGCATGAAGGACGACATAGAGATGCTGCGCGAAAAATTGGTTCCGCGCTTGACTCAAGAGCTGGCGGGCTTTGGCGACGTTCGCTTTGGACTTTTGCTTTACCGCGACTACGGCGACAATTTTTGGACGCGCGGCCTTCCTGTAAAATTTTATGACTTCACAAAGTCGCTTGACGACTTTATAAAAAATTTAAATTCGTTCAAGATTATCGGAACGGAAGGCGGCGACATTCCTGAGCCTGTTTACGAGGCTCTTTTCGCTTCGATGGACTTTTACAAGTGGCGCGACGACGCAAGCAAAAAAATAATCTTGATTGGCGACGCCGAGCCTCATCCCACGCCGCGCCGCAGCGGAAAGTATTCAAAGGAATTGGTTGAAAAGACCGCCCGCGAAAAGAACGTCAGCATTACCGCAATCATCACGCCTGACGACAAGGGCCGCAGGGGCAGGTAAAAAGCCGCGCGGCGATTAAGGATCTATTCGTTTTCGGGGCTTTCTGCCTTTGCCTCGAGCTTCGCTTCAGGCTCGCTTTCGCTTTCGTCCGGGGCGCTTGGTTCCTGGACATTTTGCGCTTCTTCAAACGCCGCTCTTGCAGCCGCGGCCTCGCGCTCTTTTTTGGCCTGCTCTTCTTTTTGCCTTTCCAGCTCGGCTTCCGCAGCCTCTTGGGCCTTGCGCTCTTCTTCCCTGTTTTTGTTGGCCATGGCCTCAAATTCCGCTGTTTTTTCCTTGGGAATTTTTGCCAGCTCAATTCCGCACAAAATTTTGTATGAGGCCGGAAGTCCTGCCGGAACGTTTTTGTAGATTTCCAAAATTTCCGTAAAATTAAAGTAGGCCATTTGGTAATTTTTTTGCTTTAGGAAAAGGTGGCCCAACTCGTATTTGGCTTCGATGTAGTGCTTGGGGTCGTCGCCAAAGCGTTCCAAGACTGTGTTGTAGTATTTTTTCGCCGCAAGGTAGTGGTGGGCGTCGTAATTGTCCTGTCCAAGCTGAATCAACTGGCGCGCGTCAAGGTCGTCAGGAATGTTTTCGGGAACTGACTGGCAGCCAAAAAAAAGCGGCGCGAATGTCAAAAGGCTCGTCGCCAACAATATCGATTTTTTCATAAATTCTTCTTTCCTTATGCTATATAAACGCTCTAGCGTCAAAAAGGTTATTGCTATTGTAATATTTTTTTAAACAATTTACAATATAAGTATGGAAAGAATCAATTTAAATGACCAATGGCTTTGGACTCCCAAATTTCAGGCGGAACTTTGTTCAGCCCAAATAAAAAATTCAGCGCTAAAAAAATCCTTGCAAAAAGTACGTTTGCCGCACAGCGTGGCTGTTACGCCCGCAAACTATTTTACGGCTTCAAGCTACCAAATGCTTTCAGGCTACAGGCGCGAGTTCAAGACCCAAAAGTCTTGGAAGGACAAGCGCGTTTTTGTCACTTTCCTTGCGGCCGCGCACGAGGCGGAAGTTTGGATTAACGGAAAAAGACTCGGCGTCCACTCTTGCGGCTACACGGCGTTTAAATTTGAGCTTACCGATTTTCTCGCGCCTGCGGGAAAGACAAACGTTTTGGCGGTTAAGCTTGACTCGCGCGAAAATTTGGACGTTCCGCCATTTGGCTTTGTGATTGATTACATGACTTACGGCGGCCTTTATCGCGGCGTTTGCCTGGAAGTTTCCAACGAAAATTTCATCAGCGACGTTTTTGTAACGACAAAAGGAAAGGCTTTTAGCGCCAAGATCAGCCTTGACAAAAAGACCGACGCGCTTGTCCGTCTTGCGCTGCGCAAGGCCGGCGACAAAAAAATCATTTTCCAAAAAGAGAACGAGCTTAAGGACGGAGACGCTTTGACGGCCGCCTCAGAGCCGCTGGACGTGGAATTGTGGTCGCCCGAAAGTCCCGCTCTTTACGAATTGGAAGCGAGCCTTTATTACGGAAAGAATTTGATTGACACAAAAACTGTCCGCTTTGGATTCCGCGACATAGAGATGAAGGCGGACGGCCTTTTTGTGAACGGAAAGAAAACGCTTTTGCGCGGAATCGACAGGCACCAAAGCTTTCCTTACGTTGGCTACGCGATGCCTGCCAGCATGCAAAAGCTTGACGCGGACATTCTTAAAAACGAGCTTGGCCTTAACGCCGTCCGCACAAGCCACTATCCGCAGTCGCAGGACTTTGTCGACCGCTGCGACGAGCTGGGCCTTTTGGTCTTTACCGAAATTCCAGGCTGGCAGCATATCGGCTCTTCCGACAAATGGAGGAGCCAAGCCGTTCAAAATGTCCGCGAGATGGTGGAGCAGTACAGGAACCACCCTTCGATTTTTTTGTGGGGAGTCCGCATAAACGAGTCGCCGGACGACGACGAGCTTTACCAAAAGACCAACGCGCTTTGCCGCGCGCTTGATCCAAGCCGTCCGACCGGCGGAGTGCGCTGCATAAAAAAATCCCATTTGCTTGAAGACGTTTACACTTTCAACGACTTTATCCACGAAGGAAACAACGCCGGCTGCTCAAAAAAATCCGCCGTCGTCCGCGCGCGCGACAATAACAAGCCTTACTTGATTTCAGAGTACGCGGGCCACATGTTCCCCACAAAAAATTTTGACGACGAAATCCACAGGACCGAGCACGCGCTGCGCCACGCCAACGTGATTGACGCCGTCGCCGCCGCTAAAGGCGTTGCCGGAAGCTTTGCCTGGTGCGCCTTTGACTACAACACCCACAAGGATTTTGGAAGCGGAGACGGGGTATGCTATCACGGCGTGATGGACATGTTCAGAAACCCCAAGCTTGCGGCGGCGGTCTACCAAAGCCAGCAGGAAAAAATTCCGGTTTTGGAAATTTCTTCTTCGATGGACGTAGGCGAGCATCCGGCCAGCGCGCGCGGAAAAAACTGGATTTTCACAAACGCCGATTCGGTAAAGATGTACCTTAACGGAAAATTCATACATGAATTTTCGCGCGCGGATTCGCCTTACAAGAACATTCCGCACGGGCCGATTTTGATTGACGACTATGTCGGAGACCGTTTGGCAAGCGAAGCGGGCCTTTCCGCCTCCGCCGCCCGGGACGCGAAAAACATTTTGAACCACATCGCGCTTTACGGACAAAACGCCGTGGGCTTTAGCCAGGCGCTCTCGTATGTCCGCCTTTTGGCGCGAGGAATCAACCGCGCGAAGATCACCGATCTTTACACAAAGTTCGTGGGACTTTGGGGCGGCGAGGCTTCGGTCTTTAAGTTTGAGGCGGTGAAGGGCGGAAAGGTTGTGAAGACCGTCTTTAAGGGGCCGGTCCAGTCGATAGAGCTGAGCGCCGACGTTTCTTCTTCCATTTTGCATGAGGAAGAAAGCTACGACGCGGCGATGGTCCGCGTCCGCGCGCGCGACAATTACGGAAACGTTTTGCCTTACTTTGCGGAGCCGGTCTTTTTTGAGGCGCGGGGAGCGGTGGAAGTCTACGGCCCAAGCGAGGCGGCCTTCCGCGCGGGAACTTGCGCCTGCTATGTTCGCAGTATTGGAAAGAAGGGCAAGGGAAGTCTTGTGGTCCGCGCCGCGGGAATGGAAAAAGTTGTTGAGTTTACGGTAAAATAGGATGAGGGCGATATGGAAGTCTTGATGGAAAAAAACGGACTAAAAAGAAGGGTTCTTGTAGTCGACGACGAGGACGTTAACCGCGAGCTTTTGGGGAACATTCTTTCGGAGCATTACGAAGTTTCTTACGCTGCCAACGGAGAGGAGGCGCTTGAAAAGCTTTTTGACAGGAACGCGCATTATTCGCTAGTTCTTTTGGACCTTCTTATGCCGATAATGTCGGGCCTTGAGCTTTTGGAAAAAATTCAGGCGGACGAAAGGCTGAGGGCCGTTCCGATAATCGTGATGACTTCCGAAAAGCCCGCCGAAGTCAAGAGCATAAAACTGGGAGCGGCCGACTTCATCACAAAGCCCTTTGACATGCCCGAAGTGATTTTGGCGCGCTGCGAGCGAATCATCACGCTTTACGAAGACCAAAGCATCATCAAGGCGGCGGAGAAAGATTCCCTTACCGGCCTTTTTAACCGCGAATTCTTTTTTGAATACATTCACCAGATGGAAGACTGCAACAAAAACAAGAGCATTGACGCGCTCGCGCTCAACATCGACCACTTCCACATTCTTAACGAAAGCTACGGACGAAAAATCGGCGACAACGTTTTAAAGACTACGGCGGAGCTTTTGATGAAGGCTTTTGAAAACTCTTACATCGAGTGCCGCACAGACTCAGACCACTTTTTTATGTGCGGCTTCCACAGGGACGATTACGTTTCCATTTTCAACGATCTTCAAGAGGAACTTTCGCGCGTGACGCAAATTCCAAAGATTCACTTTAGGGTAGGCATCTACCAAAACGTGGACAAAGACGCTCCGATGGAAACATGGTTTGACCACGCGAAGCTTGCCTGCGACAGAATCAAGGGCGACTACACAAAGCAAATTTTCTTTTACACAAAGGAGCTCAACGACGCGGACCTTTACCACGAGCGCTTGATAAACGACATCGAGGGCGCGATAAAAAACCGCGACTTGCAAGTTTACTTTCAGCCCAAGTACGGAATCCTTGGCGAGAAGCCTGTCCTAAAAAGCGCCGAGGCTTTGGTAAGATGGAAGCACCCAAAGCTTGGAATGATAAGCCCCGGCGACTTCATTCCCTTGTTTGAGGAAAACGGCCTCATTCAAAAGGTTGACCATTTTGTGTGGCGTGAGGCGGCCGACAGAATCAGGGAATGGAAGGACACAATCGGCGCCGCTGTTCCTGTGTCAGTGAACGTTTCCCGCATCGACATTTACGACGAAGGCTTTGAAGAGCGCGTCAACTCGCTTTTAAAAGAAAAGAATCTTACGCCAGCCGACATATACCTTGAGATAACCGAGTCGGCTTACTCCGAGGACGCGGCGCGCTTGATAGAGGCCGTGAACCATTTGCGCGACAAGGGCTTTAAGATTGAGATGGACGATTTTGGAAGCGGCTACTCTTCGTTGAACATGATCACGACGATTCCGATTGACGTCCTCAAAATGGACATGAGCTTTGTGCGCAACATGAACAAGGACGAAAAGTGCCTTAAGCTTGTGGAGCTTGTGATCAGCATCGCCAAATTCCTGAACGTTCCTGTCGTGGCCGAAGGAGTTGAGGACGCGAGCCAAGTTGAGGCGCTGAAAAAAATGGGCTGCGACATAATCCAGGGCTATTATTTTTCAAAGCCGCTTCCGGCGGACGACTTTGCCGCGCTTTTAAAAAAAGAATTGGGAGGAAAGAACTGATGACTGTCGACGCGTTGAAATCATTTGGGGCCAACGTTGACGAAGGCCTTCGCCGTTGCATGAACAACGAGGGCTTTTATCTTAAGATGGTGGCAAAAGCCGCGCAAAACGATTCCTTTGAAAAGCTTGAAGGCGCGGTAAAAGAAGGAGACCTTGGCGCGGCCTTTGACGCGGCCCACGCGCTTAAGGGCGTTTTGGCTAACCTGGCGCTTAGTCCGATCCACGAGCCGATTTGCGAAATCGTCGAGCTTTTGAGAGGCAAGACCCAAATGGACTACAGTCCGCTTGTCCAAAAAATTCTTGAAAAACGAAACGAACTGAAGGCGCTATGAGAAACAAAAAGACAAATTTACTTTTTCCTGTAATCGCGGGCGGAGTCGCCGCGCTTTTTATCATCGTCGTCGGAACTTTTTTGGTCGGAAAAAAAGCCTCGTCCGACACCGAAAAGGCCGTCCGAGCCGTAAGCTTTTTGTACCTTGACGAGCTGGCCGGCCGCCGCGAGCAAGTAGTCGCCACCGCGCTAAAGAACAACATCGACAAAATCTATGTGGCCACAAGCCTTATGGACAGTTCAGACCTTAGCGGCGAGGAGCGGCTTAGAGCCTACCAGGCGCGGATGAAAAAGCTCTACGGCCTTGAAAAGTTCGCCTTTGTCGACGAGGACGGCTTGATTTACACTTCGCTCGGAACGCAAAGAAACATCGGCGAATACAATTTTGACCACATCTCTTTGTCAAAGCCCGAAATTTCGGTCAAGGACGTTAAAAGCGGCGACAAAAAAGTCATCATTGCGATTCCCGTCCAGAACATGAGCCTTAACGGAAAAAAGCTTTTGGTTTGCTTTATGGAAATCGGAATGGCCAACATGCTGCAAGGCGTTTCCCTTCAGTCCGACAACAACGACACAACCTTTTGCAACATTTACACGCGAAAGGGCGAGGCTTTGACCAACATGGTTTTGGGCGGCTTGGCCAGCGAGGACAACCTTTTGGAGGCGATGAAAAACGCCGACTTTAAGGAAGGCTATTCCATCGAAAAATTCTTGAGCGAATTTTCTTCGGGCAAAAAGGGCGTGGTCGCCTTTGACTACGGCGGAATCGAAGAGACGCTTTCTTACGTTCCGATACAAGGAACGGACTGGATGCTGACTTACTTGATTCGCGACAGCGTCATAAGCGAAGAGATAAGTTCGGTCTCAAAGGAAATGCTTACGCGAAGCCTTGTCTTGACAGTAATCGTTTTCTTTGTCTTCCTCGCAATGTTCGCGGTGATTGTCGTTCAAATAAAAAGGAACGCCGCGCTTGAAGTTGAAAAAGAAAAGGACAACATGATAAACGCGCTTTCGTCGGACTACAGAAGCGTTTACTACGTTGACCTTGACAAGGATGAAGGCGTTTGCTACAGAAAGGACAAGTTCCTAAAGGGCAACGTCGACGAAGGGCAAACCTTCCCCTTTACAAAAAATTTCACCAAATACGCAAACACTTACATAATCGAAGACAAGCGCGACGAGTTCCTGAAATTCGTGAGCAAGGAAAACATCAAGGCCGCGCTAAAAAAAGAGGCGGTCATTTCATATCGCTTTGTGACAAGGCGCGGCGGCGTTGACCGTTACGGCATGGTAAAGATGGCCGGCGTAAAGCGAAACGAGGACGACCACGACAGAGAGATTCACAAAGTCGGAATCGGCTTCGTTGACATCGACGCGGAAATGCGCGACTCGCTCCAAAAGAACCAAGCCCTAAGCGACGCGCTTGCCGCCGCCGAAGACGCCAACAAGGCTAAGACCGTCTTCCTTTCAAACATGAGCCACGAAATACGAACCCCGATGAACGCCATCATAGGACTGGACAACATCGCGCTCAACGACCCGGACATTTCAGAAAAGACGCGCGACTACTTGGAAAAAATCGGAGTGTCGGCCAAGCACCTCCTAAACTTGATAAACGACATCCTTGACATGTCGCGCATCGAGTCGGGCAGCATGGCGCTAAACAACGAGGAGTTCTCCTTCCCAAAATTCATCGAAAGCATCAACACGCTTTTTATCGGCCAATGCAGCGAAAAGCAGTTGAACTACAGCTGCCACATAAACGGAACTTTGGACGACTACTACATCGGCGACAACACAAAGCTGCGCCAAATTCTCATAAACACTTTGAGCAACGCCGTCAAGTTCACGCCGACGGGCGGAGAAGTGAATTTGTGCGTTGAGCGCGTGGCCCGCTTTGCCGGAAAGTCTACGATCCGCTTTACAGTCCGCGACACCGGAATCGGAATGAGCGAGGAATTCCTTCCAAAAATTTTTGACACATTCGCGCAGGAAAAGCAGGCGGGCGGAAACAAGTACGGAAGCTCTGGCCTTGGAATGGCGATCGTGAAAAATTTGGTCGACATGATGAACGGCGACATTTCCGTAAAGAGCAAGAAGGGCGAGGGAACGGAAATCACAGTTACGATAACGCTTTTGGATTCCGAAAAGAACGACTCGGTAAAAAAAATGGGCGAGGTTGACTTTAAGGGAATGACCGCGCTTGTCGTTGACGACGACGCGATTGCCTGCGAAAACGCGAAGATTTCTTTGGGAAACCTTGGCCTTTTGTGCGAGACCGCGCTTTCGGGAGAGCAGGCGATTGAGATGGTAAAGATTCGCCACGCGCGCCGCGAGCCTTACAACTTGATTTTGATTGACTGGAAAATGCCGGAGATGGACGGCGTTGAGACAACCCGCCGCATCCGATCGATTGTCGGAACCGAGTCGGCCATAATCATTCTCACCGCCTACAATTGGGACGACATAACCGATGAGGCGCGCGCGGCCGGCGTCGACAGCTTTTTGGCAAAGCCGCTTTTCGCTTCCAACGTGGTGGAAGAATTCCGCCACGCGATTGGAAAGAAAAAGGCCGCCAACGCGGAGGAAGCAAAGGCCGACCTAAAGGGCAAGCGAATCCTTCTTGCCGAAGACATGGAAGTCAACGCCGAAATTATGGTCATGGTCTTGAACATGCGCGAGATGCAAGTCGAGTGCGCGGCGAACGGCCGCGAGGCGCTTGAAATGTTCTCCAAGAGCCAAGAAAATTATTACGACGCGATTTTGATGGACATGAACATGCCCGAGATGGACGGCCTTGAGGCCACGATGAAAATCCGAGCGCTTGAAAGGGAGGACGCAAAGACGATTCCAATCATCGCGCTCACGGCCAAGGCCTTTGACGAAGACGTGCAGCGCAGCCTGCAGGCAGGCCTAAACGCGCACCTAAGCAAGCCCGTCGAGCCGGACGCGCTCTTTGCCACGCTGGAAAGCATGGTGAAGTAGGGGAAAATGCAGGGTAATCCAAAAATATTATAATATTTCTTGACTATAATCGAAAAATATTATAATATTTAGCCTATGAGCGGAATAAAAAGGGACTTAGAGGCGATATTAGCCTCAAAAATCGGCAAAGGAAAGGTTCTGGTCTTAATTGGCCCCCGCCAAGTGGGGAAGACGACGCTTTTTAAAACGATGCTTTCAAAATCCCGCTTCAAGGATTTTTCGCAGTACTGGAATTGCGACGAAAGCGACGTCCGCGCCTTGCTGTCACAAAATTCTTCGGCGCGCTTTAGTTCGCTTGTGGGAAAGTCAAAGTTCATCGTGATTGACGAAGCCCAGCGCGTGAAGGACATTGGGCTTTCGCTTAAAATTCTTTGTGACAATTTTCCAAACGTCCAGTTTGCGGTCACAGGCTCATCTTCGCTTGATTTGTCGAACACCATCAACGAGCCGTTGACCGGCCGCAAATTTGAATACAACCTTTTTCCGTTTTCAACAAACGAATTGGTTGCCAACAGCGCCTTGTTGGAAGAGGCTCGGCGCTTGGAGACGAGGCTTGTCTACGGCTTTTATCCCGACGTTGTGAACAATCCCGGCGACGAAAAAGAAATTCTTTTAAACATTGTTTCAAGCTATTTGTACAAGGACGTTTTTGAATTCCAAGACATACGAAAGCCTGCGGTCATAGAAAAACTTGTCCAAGCGCTTGCCCTGCAAGTGGGGAGCGAAGTGTCGTTCAATGAGTTAGGGAATATGTTGGGCGTAGACAGCGCGACAGTCCAGCGATATGTTGATTTGCTTGAAAAGGCTTATATAATTTTTCACCTTCATTCTTACAGCAGGAACGCGCGGAACGAGTTGAAAAAGAGCGTGAAAATTTATTTTTACGACAACGGAGTCCGAAACGCGCTCCTTTCAAATTTTTCTCCTTGCGAGCTGCGGGGCGACATGGGAATCTTGTGGGAAAATTTTTTGGTGAGCGAACGGGTCAAGAACAACGCCTTTCACAACAAAATTGCCAGAAGAACTTGACGGCTCTTTTAGGGCCTTTGAATTTAAATACAATCCCAAAAAGTCCTCCGCAAAATGTCCCGTGACATTTTCCAAAAACTACCCAGAAATTCCTTTTTCCGTTGTGACGCGGGAAAATTACATGGATTTTGTGACGGGGTGAGGACGAGGGGAAATTTAGCTTGGCAAGATAAGCAATATTCCTCTTGTATGTTTATAATAATAAAGGATATAATGAAATTATGACTAAGGAAAAAATAGAAAAGCACTATAGTGATGTCAAGAATGTTATTTCAGAAGCTCTGGAAAGCTCCTTTTCTGAAGAATATAACAGTGAAGAAGAAAATGCGTTTGCTGAAAATGTCAAGAAGCGGCTTTCAGACCTTAATGATATATTTAAAGCGGAAATAGATGAGCTTGAGCAAAACTCAGAATGGGACAAATTTTGCATATCTTTTTTTGGAGAGACCAATGCAGGAAAATCAACTATAATTGAGTCCTTGCGCATTATATATAACGAGGAGACTAGATTGCAAAAAATCCTCGAAAATCAAAGAAACATGCAAGATGCAATTTCTGAGAATACGGAAGCCTATAAATCACTTATAGAGCAAACGCAAAAATTGAATGGTTTTATAAAAAATAAAAAGAAAACAGTTTCTGTCGGAACACTTATTTTCGCTATCGCTCTTACCATCATCACGGTTTCGTTTATATTTATTAACGGCGTGTTTGAAAAAATATGTCAGTTAATTGGTTGGTAATATGAAAAATAACTTTGAGTTCGTTAGTTTTCTTGAAAGTTTAGAAAATAATTCTGAATGTATTCAAAAGGCTTTATCATCAAAAATACATGAAAAGGCGGTTGACGGAGAGATAATAGGAACTGGTCGCAGCGACTATACGCAAGATGTTACAGGATATGCTTTGATTAACAAGGGCAAGAAGTTTGTTCTGTATGATGTGCCAGGTATAGAAGGAAATGAAAAAGATTATGAGGAGTGCATACAAAGTGCGGTTAACAAGGCCCATCTTGTTTTTTATGTAAATAGTGATACCAAGAAAGTTGAGCAAAAAACTGCTGAAAAAATTAAAAAGTATTTGCGAAATGATACTGATGTATACTCCATCATAAATGTTCATCTGCCGCCAAAAGCGAAAAGAAACGTTGAGATTGACGGAACATATCAAGACGAATTGAGCTTGGCGTATCAAAAAGATAGTAAATCTATAAAGCCTCAGACGGAAAAGACTTTAAAAGAAGTTCTCGGGAAAAATTATAAGGATGGAGTTTTGCTGAACGGATTGCTGTCATTCTCTGCCTGCGCATTTGACGAGAGTTCATCATTGTCAACAGTTATTCCAGATACGGAAGATAAAAATCTTTATAAGAATCAACAAAAATTCTTGAATGAATATGATGATGATGTTGAATTGATGAAAAAAGATAGCCGCATAAAATATGTAACAGATGTTATTGATGCTCATGCTGAAAATTTTCAGGAATTCATTATCGAAAGCAACAAGAAAAAACTTATCGCCAGATTGCATAAATCATATAATGAAATAAGCGCATTAAAAAGAGATTCGTTAAAATGTTGTGGTAAATTTATTGATGGCTACAAGGAGATGAAAAATAGGGTTGATTCTGCAAAAAAAGACTTTGTTTCTAACATTAAACGCGGATACATAGAAAATGCTGTTCAAGATGTCTTGTTCGACAAGTTGAATGAAATGTATAAGATTATTGAGGTCAAAGAAGGAAAGGTAGGAAAAGAAGATTATGAATCCTTTTTTAGAAGTAGAGAAGAAGAAATAAAAAATGCTATTCAAGAAAAAATGAAAAAGGATTATGAAAACGCTGTTTTGGACTTTAATGCGTCTGTTGACGAAGCGCAGAAACGATTTGGAAAAGATATTGCAAATATGTTAAAATATGCATCTGTTGACTTTCCCGCATTGCATTCAATGAATTTGGACAAGATTTCATTTCCAAAAAACTTATTAGGGAATCAGGTTTCAGAAGCGTTTGTGACAGTCGGTAGTTTGGCTTCATCGGGATTCTTTTTGGGGAATTTAGTTCCTGGATTAGGCGGTATTGTAGGAGCTGCAATTGGCGCCGTGGTCGGTATTTTATTTGCTGTTTTAGGTTTTATAGGTGGAAAAGAAAGGCGTATTGCTAAGTCAAAAAACAAGGCAAAAGAAGTTTTCGATACTGTTATCGATCATATAACGAGCGAATTGAAGAAAAAATTCCAAACTAAAATGGCGGTTGAAAATGTAGAAGCTTCGTCTGCTAAAATTCAGTCTTATTGTGATGCGGAGATGGAAAAATTTAAATTACTTGAGAATAATTTGAATAAATTGGTGAAATATATTAAACTAAAAGAGACAAAACTTAAGGAGATGAAATATGGAACACTTTAGTTCTTATAAGTTGGAAAAGGAAAAACTCTTAAAGAAAATCGATGCTATAAAGGGTGACCTTGAAAAATTGCAGGCGATGGGTTTTGATTGTTCAGACGCGTTTGATAAACTAGAAGAAACAGTAAAGTCGTTAGACAATGAATTGATCTCCATTGTTCTTGTGGGGTCATTTTCTGACGGAAAAACGAGTGTAATTGCTGGCTGGTTAGGAGAAAAAACTGATTCAATGAAGATTGACAGCGATGAATCCTCTGATCAACTGGAAATTTACAAGCCCTCGAATCTTCCTGAGAGGTGTGAGATTATAGATACTCCAGGCTTGTTTGGAACCAAAGAAAAAGAAATAGAAGATGGAAGTGTTGTAAAACTTTCTGATGTAACAAAAAAATATATTGATCAAGCAAATATTATTTTATATGTTGTGGACGCAAAAAATCCTATTAAGGATAGCCATAAAGAAACAGTTCGCTGGATTCTCAAAGATTTGCATAAAATAGAAACAACAATCTTTGTAATTAACAAAATGGATTCTGTTGCAGACATTACCGACAACAAAGACTTTAAGGACATGGCAAAAATAAAGAAGGAAACATTGAGAAATAAGGTCAAAGAAATTGCCAGTCTTTCTGAAAAAGAGGCCAACGCTTTAAATATAGTTTGTATTACATCCAATCCAAATGAAAAAGGTTTTGATTTTTGGATTGAACATAGAGATGATTATGAACAACGATCTCGCATAAACGATTTGGAAATCGCTACAAATGATGTGCTAAAAAACACTTCTACTTCGGATTTAATTGCAAAAACTGGCTGTGATGTTCTTGAGCGAATTGTTCGTGAAAATGTGGAGTTGATTGACAATCAAATCAGTATTCTTGCGAATGATGTTGTCCCGGAACTAGAAGAGACGTTAAGACGAAATGAAAAAGATTTTGAGGCTGCCAAAAAGCAGATTTTAAGTAAAAGAGCTAGTTATGTGCGTGATTTGCGCAGTTATGAAAAAAAAATAAAAGCAGCCCTTCGAGCGACGACATTTGAGAATATTGGAGAATTTATATCTGATGAAATTGGTGTGATAAACAATCAAGCTGGCTACAAGGTGCAAGAAGAAATTTCACTTATATCTCAGTCATACTTTGAAGAAGCGAATAAAAAAGTTATGGATTTGTATGATGGCATTGAAAGACAAAACTCAAAGCAAGATGAAGTTCTTAATGCAGCATTGAAATCGAGCGCAACAAGTATGTCGTTAGCCCTCAAGGCTGCAGGCAAAGTTCCTATCGCTCAGATGAAAAATGCAATTGTTCTTGGAAGAGATGCTTTAGGAAAAATTTTTGGCGCAACGATAAAATTTAAGCCGTGGGGAATAACAAAGCTTGCAAGCGGGCTTACTAAAGTTTTGCCGTTTGTTGGAGCGGGAATTGATGTTGGAATGAATGTTATAGAGGTTGTAAAGCAGAATATCGAAAAAAACAAATTCCTAAAAACAAAACAAAACCTTGAAGAAATGATTTCCAGTTACATCAAAGAGGTCTGTGACGAGGCAATGGAAACTGAGAAATATATTGAAATGTTTGCTCCTCAATTAAAAGAAATTGAGAAAAATCTTTCTTTGCAAAAAGAAACTTTGGAAGCCCAAAAACAAAGACAAGAACAATTCTTAAAATGGAAGCGTAATGCAGTTGATGTTGATTTTGTGAAACACTAACTTTTTTTATTAATCATTATGTAACTAATTGCTACGGCGCAAGATGTTTAACATAAACTCTTGCGCCGTATTTTAATTAGTTTTATAATAGAGTAAGTGGACAAACATGAAAATTGACATTTCTGCGCTTGAGGCGTATATAAAAGAAAAGGCAGGTGAAAAAGACGCCGCCGATACCCGCAAAGGGCATTTGTGGGAGAGTGACGAGACGATAAAGAAAACCATTCGCATAAATCCTGTCGTCACAATGAGCCCCCGGCATCATCCAAACTTTGGGGAGCTTGAGAAAAAGCTCTCAGCTCCCAATTGCGAGGATTTTATTTCGCGGCTGATTTATTACATAAACGAAAAGGGAATGAGCCATCCGCAGGTTTACAACGCGGCGGGAATGACGCCGGATTGTTTTTCAAAAATTATAAGCGGTAAAACAAAGGCTCCCAAAAAGGAGTCGGTCGTGGCGCTGGCTTTGGCGCTTGGCCTTAATCTTGACGAGGCGGCGGACTTGCTTTCCCGCGCGGGGCTTTCTCTTAGCGGCGTGAAGCAGGATTTGATTTTTGAATTTTGCTTTAAAAACGGCCCTTATTCCGTTGACGATGTGAACGACGCTTTGGTTCATTTTGGCTTTGCTCCGATAGGCGGAGTGAAGTAGGAACGGTCAAATATACAGCAATTCCTCTAGAGCGTTAAATGCGGCTTCAATGCATTCCTCGCGAGTCTTATAGGCCTTTTTGTTGAAAACATCATCCAATGAGAAATTCCACCTTCCAGAATTATTGTGATAAAAGATTACGATTACGTGATCCTTAATCTTCAAGGTCTATGTCTCCTTCGAGTTTTCCCGCGCAAACACAGCCGCAATCCAACCGTCGTCCAGTTTTCACATGATGCATGTGGTGAACGTAACGGATTATCTGAAAGCCGCACATCTGGCAGATGCCTGACGGCGATTCCAAATCGGTTACGCCAGCGCAAACCCATCCGGTCTTAGGAAAGTCAGAATCGTTCCAATAGTTCGGAGAGTTTACAAGTTTTTTTCGGAGTTTATCGGGAATTTCAGGTGTCGGCGGCTCGCGCTTCTGGCTAAAATAATCAGCGTTGATTGCGCGCGGCTCTTTCAATCCGTCAAATTGCACAGAATAAACCTTGCGCTTGCTGTCAAAACTGACCACTCGGCCTTTTCCAAAAATGTGATGTTCAACCGTCTGGATTTCATCGTCTTTTGGAGCTGGCAGTTCTTCTATCATCTCGCGGT
>ONET01000069.1 GCA_900316905.1 uncultured Treponema sp. | reverse complement strand
CCGTTTCGCCAATGCTCGATGTGGCTTCCTGTCTCGCTTTCTATTGCCGGAATGAGATTGCCTTCTTCGTCAAGGCTGTCGTCAAGCCAACCGTCCTTGATTCTTACGGCCATGCCGTCAACAATGTATTCTCCGTGGGCGATTGTGTTGTCCTCCAACAAAATTCTTTGGTGCTGGAATGATTTAAAGCTTTTCATTTTCTTTCTCCTTATAATTTCTTTTGTTCGTTCCGCTCCCAAAATGAGAACGGATTTTTTTCCAATATTCCTACAGCCGCGTCGCGCGCCGATTCTGCCGCAATCGCGGTTTCCTTCAAAAGCGATTCGCAAAAGTCGCGAAGCTCCTCGTCGTCGGTGTCGTTTACAATTCTTGCCAAAAGCTCCGCGTCGCTTTCCGAAATCTCAAAGTGAACCCTCAGCGTCGCATACACATTCTGTCGATTCACGAGGCGGCCTCCGCGTTGGTTTTTCTTTTTGCGGCGAAAACAGGCAAAAGCTCCACAATGTCGGCTTGAAGAAAAGTGTATGGAACTTTCTTTCCGTCCGGCCCTTTGTGAAACCTTTGCCTCATGGTTCCGACAATGTTCACTTCTTTTCCTTCAACAAGGTAGTCGGCGATTAAGGCCGCCGCGTCTTTCGGATAGTTTACGGTGAAGAAAATCGGCTCTGCTTGTTGGTTCGGCAAGCCCAAATCTACGACCGTAAACACGGCCATCGCGTTAGGCTCGCCCTTTAGGTTTATGAGCTTCATTTCTGCCGGTTTGACCACTTTGCCGTGAACGGTAATCACGTTCATTTTTACATTCCTCCTATCATTAGTTTAAGCGCGAATAAAATCGCGGCGAGGTTTATCGTTTTTGTAACAGCGCGTCTTTTCCAAAGCCAATAGTTCCAATGCCTGTATCTTGACAAATAGCACTCGACGAAGAAAAAGACGCCGCCAACGATTGACAAGACCATAACGGCCAAAAACGTATAATGACGGCTCAAAAACGCGATTGCGGCGGACAATTCCCGCTCCGCGAATCGCATTAATGGCCTTAGCAATCGAATGGCGGCGTGGGCGGCCATTAACTGTAAATCTCCCCGTATCCAGCCATTTGCTCTTCGGACATTTCAAACGACTCGTCGTCCGGGATGTCCTCTTCTGTCACAAAAGTGTCCTCTTCCGGCGCGTTCGGCGTTTTTGAATCGAATATGAATTGTATTGAGCGGATTCCTATTGCGGTCGCGCTGCGCCTCGCGCCTTCTTTTTCCCACTTGTCTTGCTTCAAGTAGCCCTCGATGTTAAGCTTTTGACCTTTCTTCAAGAAACGAAAAATCTTTTCCGCGTAGCTTCCGTATACAGCCAGCGGAAAGAAGTTGCCCTTGCTTTCGTATGTTCCGTCATTTTTTTTGACGGAACGGTTGTTGGCGATTGAGAAAACCGCCACGCTCAATCCGCTCGCGGTTTTCTTCAACTCCGCGTCCTTAACAACGCGTCCAAACAAAAAGATGTGGTTCATCTCTGCCATAAAAAACTCCTTTGTTTTTATATTCCAACCGCACAAGCGGCTTTTACCATTTTTTTGTGGCTTTTAAAATAAAGCCGTAAACGCCTACACCAATCAGCGCCGCCCATGCAAGTATGCGAACAATCCAAACGATTTTAACTCGCGGAGGCATCATTCCGAATCCTTTTATGAAATCAAAGATTGTAATGTCCTCTCCTAAAAAGCTGTTCTCGTCCTCGAACATTTTCAAAAACAAGTCGCTGTCTTTTTTCTTGAACATTTTTTCGCTCCTTAAACCGCTATGTTGTATTTGCGGTAAATTTCATTAAGTTCGAAATCGAATTTTTCCTTTAGCGCCGGATTGCTGACCAAGGCGGAAAGTCCGAACGAGTTATGCCGTTTGATTATTGCGTCGTATTCCCGCTGAAAACTTAACTTTGTGTTTTCCGGCATGGACAAGATTTGTCGTTGCAGCGAAACGGCCTTTGCGTTCTTTCGTTCGGACATGTCAAAGCCGCAATTCGGACAAACGCCGAACGCTTTCGCGTTCACGCCGCAAATCGGACAAGGCGTTGACTGTTCGGTTTCCGCAGCCTTTTCGCCTTGGCTCAAGACAAAATCCTGCATCATCGCCGGAGACTTTGCCATTTTGAAGAACATGTTGGTCAGCGAGGCCGGCTTTTTCCCTTTGGCCCGCTCAAAAGCGAAGTCTAGGTAGTCCGAGAGCCTTTGCCTTTCGAGCTTGAACGACTCAGCTAGGACGATGATTTGCGGGATGAAGCTTTCGTCAAAGACAAAATGTCCGCCAAAAATGTCTTTTAACTTTGTTTTTAGAAATTCTTCTGCTTCTTCTTGCGTTTCATTCGCTTTTGTTTCGCTTTTTGAAGGCGAAGAAGTAGAATTTGTTATATTATCCTTATCTTTATTGGGTAAACTTTGTTTACCGCTTGTTTTTTGTGTAGCGGTAAACTTTGTTGACCCCCTCGCTTGCTCCCTAGACTTAGACGACCAATAATGGATTTCTTGGATTCCGTTCTTGACGACGGCTTGCTTTTGGATCAAGTCTTTCGCCAAGAGCGACTTCAAGACTTTAATGACTCCGGCTTTTGTTGAGTTTGTCCACGCCGCCATGTAAGTAAGGCTTCCGTGGAATTCGCTCTTTCCGTCCTGCGAAAATCCATGAATCAAAGCGTAGATTAAAAGCTCGTTGCCTTTCAATTCAAGCTCTGTGAGCATCCATGCTGAGATTTGAATGAAGTTGTCGTCTTTAAGTCTGGAGCCACTCATTTTCTACTCTTTCTCAAAGTGTGTTTCCTGGCAATATTTAACGAACGTGTTGTTCGGCTTGCGTCTGTCGCAGATGACGAAAAATTCGCATTTGCCGCAATCGCACCCTTTCTTTGCCACGCAAGTTTCCTTGCCGAACTTGTCCTCAATGTGAAGAACGTCGCCGTCCTCGAATATCAAGTTTCCAAATGAAAGTTTCATCTTTTTTTTCGCTCCTTTATCTTCATCAGAGTATTTATTTTTGCAGCAATGCAAAAGTTCATAAAAATATGATTCATAAAGTGGAAACACTGCAAGATTTGCTTTTATTGCGGCATCATAAGCTGCAAGAAGCATTGCAGAACATTCTTTTTCAATTCTGGTACGGTTGCCTGAAGTAAAACATAAAACTGGATTAATAAGCAATGAATCAAGAAAGCTGATAAAACTTTCTGCTTGCTGACTGTAATTTTCACTATTTGTTATTAATGAAAGCGAATTTCTGACATTTTCTTTTACGGCATTAAGAAGATATTTTACATTGTTTATTCTGTTTGCCTCTTGATTCTCCGCCCTTGGGTCAAAAACCACAAGAGGTTTCTTTACGAGTTTTTCAAGCATATCTTCTGCCGCAGCAGAAACTGTAAGATTACGGTCTACTGCGTGACACTTTATTTTTCTATAAATGCTGTCGCTTACGGTTATACGAATCGTATGACGTGGTTTTTCAACAACACCTGTAATAATGTAATTTTTCATTTTATTATTATTCTCCACTCCTCTTAAATATTTCTGTAAGATAATCATTAAGTGAACTTATATCTAAAGAATTATTATTCTCATCAAGATTGAAAAGTTTCTGGATTGCAGGAATCTCACGCTTAATATTACAAAGCAGACTTATCCAAATAGAAACATTGTTAGACTCATTTATTCCCAATGTCTTCCTGTAATTTTCTTCATTAATCAGTTTATACAAATCCTTAAGGCAATTTAAAACCAATGAAAAAGGAAATACATCTATATCCGCAAAGTTTTCGCATTTTACAAGAACTTTAATCAGTTCAGGAATGTTATGCAGATTGTCAAACACGAGATAAAGAAACATAGATCCTGAATCTGAGAACACCAATTTATTTCCATAATATTTCTTAAAGTGTTTTTTATAATCCTGACATGGGCGAGGAAACAGATTCCTTGCGAAAACAGTTTTAATCTGTTCGATATTAATAAGACGTTCCAAAAGCTCTGCCTTCATCTGATTTGTGTCTTCCGTATTCAATTTTATCTCCTGAAAATCCAGATTAGTTTGGGCTGCTGGTCATAAAGAATAACCCGGCCATTATAAAAGCAAGTCCTGCAATACAATGAATACCCACATACAAACATTCAATATTGCTAGGTTTTCTTTTAAAAATTGCACTAAGTATCAATGCTGTTGACGGAATGAAAATAAACGTTACTCCAATACCAAGAAACAAAATAGCTTTTTCCAATTAGTTACTCTCCTTACTTTTCAAGAACTGTTTTAATTCTGCTGCAGTGAGAATTTTTCCTGTTTTCATCTCGGTAATCTGGTCGTAAAAAATTCTTATTTCTTCTGAACAACTCTGATCCATGTATATTTTTGCATCGGGGTCAGACAAAGTTCTTTTGTCTCTGATTACATAGGCAACGCCATTGCCGTTAACAGAAAACTGATTGGTTAATACTATAAAACTGTTCTCTTTATTTTTAAGTTGATAATATTCTTTTGGTGATTCACATGCAAATTCGTATATACTACCATCAATTCTATAAATGAAATTACTTTTGTTACTTTCTATGAATCTATTTATCCTGTTCTGCTTACATTTATGCATGGTAAAAATGAGAATAAAACAACAAATAACTGTTGCACTACAGTAAGGAACACATTCAAACTCACCAGATATACAAAAGCATATTAGGCAAATAATTGCTGCTATACTGATAAACCCCAGAATTGAATAATCCTCTGATTTGTTAAACAACAGACACGATTCAATTGTCTTTGAAGCTTCGCATGAAACGGATCTTTTCTTTTTCATAATCTAGTCCTCTTTTATTGTATTTTCTGAAAAATTTGCACAGTTCCTTTTTTATGCTGTGTTTTTTTATAAAATACTTCCAAGGCTTTGTTAAATTCGGAATAAGGGCAGATAAAATAATCCAATATTTTCTCATTCCTACGCTCATTTCTACTTTCATCAATTTTCAATCTATATCGGTTGCTCTTTTTTCCCGGAGTAAATGCTCTACCTTTAGAAATAGTGATGATACACCTGTCATTTTCCAATACCTCAAATGCTACTGTTGTTTTCAAGTCAAAGAAACTTTCAGGAAAATCCTCTGTCCTATTTATTGTTTTCGGGTAAAGATATTTTACTTCCTCTTTCTGAGAGGAAGGCATAGGTAGATGCTCAAATTTCATCTCTTCCTGCAACTTCTCATACCATTCTTCAGGTTCTTCGACTTTTACAAAAATAGAAAAACTATAAGCTTCATCTTCCCTTGAAATATTAATGATTGAATTTCCTTCTTTCATTCCGCTGACAAGGACAAATTTGCCGTCTTTTGAGAACTGTGCTTTTACTAGTTCAGTGGTGCGTTCATCTACTGAAAGTTGCCATGTGCCGTCACTGAAATCTATGTTTAATTTAGATTTAGGAGAAAATATTTCTAAAGGCGAAACTTCTCTAACAAAATATGTCTTAAGTTCAGGATGCCTTAAAATAAACATTTCGTCATGGGCTGGTATAATGATAGTCGGGTTCCTTGTGAACAGGTTCATCTTTGGCTGTGGAAACATTTCTTCATAGTACATTTGGTCAGCTTTTTCTGCTGCAATCTGTTCTGCTTTTTTTTCTTCAGTATTTTTTTGGATTATAAATATAGTAGCCAAAATAGCAAGCGTGACAGGTAAAATCAGTTTTTTCCTGTTTATTTCTTTTATTCCGTCAATCAGCCATGCATAAATAAAGAATCCCGCTACACACGATACACACCAATAGCTTAAAAACCTTAAAATTTCTATTTTATTCATATTTATTTTGTCTCCTTTATATCAGCTTTTATTTCTTCAAGTTTTTTTAAATATTCTTCTGATGAAATATAATTAATCCATGCCTGTATTCTTTCATTTGTATTAATTCCAAGCCTTTTTCTGTATTCTTCATTTTTAAGAAGCTCAATATAACGTGCGATTCTATTTTCTGCATTTTCAAAAACGACTTTTTTATTTGCTTTTGAAAAAACTTTTGCATCAAAAATAAAAAATCTTAAAAAATTATTGAAATCACTAACTTCCAGTAAAAATCTCATCTCTGAAGAATTCAATTTATATTCATCTGTTGAATGTTTAAACTCCAGATTAAGTACCCAGTGGTAAAAATGATGTTCTAAATCTAAAACATACTGAATATTTTTTTTTGTTCGCTTATTCATTTTTAATTCCATTTTTATTTTCAACTAATTTTCTGCATAAATACAAAAATCTATAAAAATAAGATTCTACCAGTGGAAATACAGAAATCCTTGAGCTTTGCCATGCATCGTAGGCTTCCAAGAGGATATTCATAAATTCTTTTTCAATTCTTGCAAGGTTGCTGGAATTAAAACATGACATCGGATTACTCGATAAAGGTTCAAGAAGGCTGATAAAATTTTCTGCAACATGACCGTAACTTTCATCGTGAAATATTAAAACGGAATCTCTAACATTCTTTTTTATTTCCTCAAGGTAATATTTAATGTTGTTGATTATATTCGTATCTTCATCCGCATAAAAGTCATAAATTATCGGAAGTTTTAGCATAGACTTTTCAAGCATATCTTCTGCTGCTCCAGCTGTAGTAAAGTTTCGTTCTACTGCATGATATTTAATTGCTCTATATAAACTGTCGCTTACGCTGATTCGAAACGAATGCCGTTTTTTCTCAACAATACCGCTGATAATCAAATTTTTTGCCATAATTTATTTCTCCTTCTTATCTAATCTTTTAAACTTTCAAGATATTCAATTGTTGTAGCGGCATTTCCCGGAGTAAAAACTTCAGTTCCCGTATTAAATAAACATGAATGATCTCCGCAGGCACATTCATTGAATATTCCTTTACTATCTAGCCAGTCATTCAGTTCTGATTCGCATGCTATGTATTTCATTGCATAATCTTCCCTCTGTTTGATAAGTGTTTAATAATTTCTTCATTTGTTTTTGTAGCTTCGCATGAAACGGATCTTTTCTTTTTCATAATCAGTCCCCCCTTATTTTCCTTACGCAGTCATCTCGCTCAATATCTGGCTGAACATCGCTTTTGCGAAATTCGGCGGAACGGCGTTGCCGATTTGCTTTACAACGTCAACCTTCGTTCCTGTGAAAACATAATCCTTTGGGAAGCCTGTAGCGGCGGCCAGCTCGTTAGGCTGCAACATTCTGAAGCCAAGCTCAATTCCACGAGCGTCCGCGCTTAAAAGCGCGTAGCGCTCTTTTGTCGTCAACGTAGGAATCGGCTCGTCCAGCGGCACCGCGTGTCCGTTGCCGTAATACTGTATTAGCATTGGCGTGACCAAACAATGCTCCTGCTTTGTGCAGATTGTGGAAAGCGGCTCGCTCAATTTTCTGTTCCTCTGCCGCGCGGACGTTTGGCCTATGGCTGATACCGGCTCGTCGATTGAGTGGACGCGGTTGTTTCCTTTGTTGTATCTGCATAAGAACGGCGTGATAAGCATGTGATGTCCGCCGCTGCAAGAAATTGTCGAGAGCGGCTTTTCTATGCTTTCCGCATTGGAAGTTCCGTAGAGCTTTGCAATGAACGGCACGGCAGCATCTCCCCAGAACTCACGGATTCCGTATTCGATACGGCGCAAAGTCGCAGGAGCAAGAGGCTTCTTCCGCGCGCTTATCAATTTGCTCGGAATTGTCCAGTCAATGATTTCAGCCGCTGAATGCCAGTCAGGCAGTATAAGGTCGCCACCTTTTACATTTGTCGGCTGTGGCCAGATAACTTTCTTTCCGCAGTCTTTTCTTACACACTGAATGAAAAGCCTTCTTCTGGAAGTCGGCGCACCGTAGTCAGCAGCACATAAAACACGCCAGTCCACGATGTAATTCAGAGAGCGGAGTCCTGCAATGAATACATTGAATATCTTTCCCTTACACTCCTTAATCACATGCCCGTCCGGATCAAGCGGTCCCCAGGTCTGGAATTCAGGAACATTCTCAATGATTATTCTTTTCGGCCTCAATTCCTCTGCAAAGCGCAAAACTTCCCATGCAGGACTTCTCATGTCTTCAGAACGAGGTTTTCTGCCTCGTGCAATTGAAAAATGCTGGCATCCCGGACTTGCCCACATAAGGTCACAGTCCTTTGACGCTGATAATTTTCCGGGTTCAATATCCTGTACGTTCTTACAGTAATGTTCAGCAAATGGATAGTTATGAGAATGGGTCTCAATTGCTCTTTTCCAATGATTAATAGCACTTAGATTTATTTCAAAATTATAATCATGTGCTGCTTCTATAAGACCTGTTGACTCGCCGCCGCCTCCGCAGAACATATCGACAATGTTAAGCTTTTTCATTTTGACACTCTCTTTTTTGGTTGAAAATTCTCAATGGCGCTGATAGCGCTCAAATGAGAGCCATTCTCGCATAAGGAAATAGCGCCGGTGTTAAATAAGCCCGAAGTCTCATCGTCAAACATCAAAGATTCGGCGCCGTTATTTTCAAGCCAAGTGCAAACTTTATTGTCATATGTAATTGTCATCATCGCATGATGCTCTCGAAGCTTGAGATATTTCTTGATATATTTAGGAACTTTCATTTTACATTTCCTCTCTTGAATTTTATCGCGACGGCTTTGACGGATTTTTCAAGGCCAAAAAAATCCCGGTCGGATATTTCCGACGGCAAATGCGGCAGAAATATAGTCGTGATTTGAGCGACGAAATCATCGACGGAAATCTTTTCTTCCGAGGGGTTCCGCTCGCAAATGCTAATGGGCTTTTCCGCCTTGATGTAGCCGTTTGTCCGCAACGCTGCCGCCAATGCTGATGTCATTTTGCGGCTCCTTTTCTTAAAGCTGAGCGACTTCTGTTTTTCGATTTATCTTCCACAAGAAACGCATTAAGCTCTTTGGCAAGCATTTTATGGCCGTCTGTGTTGTCAATAATGAAAAGATAGTTTTTCCATTTGACATTGGTTATTTCATTTACCAATATATAGGGTGAAACTGCTGCGGCTTCGCCGTTATTTTTTACAAAAAATGCGTCGCAAAGTATCTCTTCGTTTGGATGTTCGTAACCAGTAAAGATGGAATACTTGTAAGGATGCTGTTCCAATGTTTCCTTTCTTAATCGCCTGTATTCCTTAAGATTTTCTTGAACGTCCGACCGAGGTGTGGTGTCTGTATTTATATATCCAAACCATAAACAGACGGTAAAAGAAATCAAACATACAGCGATCAAAATGATAGAATCAATCGGAATTTCCGACAGACTCTTTCCTTTGTAAACAATTCCCCATATTATGGCCGCCATGTAGCTTCCGGCGGCCACGCCAAGCAACATTCTCCAACTAACAGGGCATGCCTTTTCGACCATTTTTTCGTCATAATAATCAAGAACTTTCATTTTCCGTTCACCTCTTCGCTTTGACTTGCCTCGTCGTGTTCTTTTTTGGCAACACAAAGCACTATAATGTTAAAGACAAGCGCTATCAGTGATATAAATATTGAAATTTGACTCATAAAGCTCATAAAAAAACTTCCTTACTTGTTATATTTCTTGGCAATTTCCGAAGCGTCAGTCGGAACGCCGAGCTTTCCGGCAACCGCGTCGAACGACAAATCCGCGAACGTGTCGCTGTTCTCGATTTCGTCGGCGGACATTCCCTCGCGAAGCATTTCAAGAATTTTTTCCAGAACCAAATCAACCGACTCGCCGAATCCTTTGCGGAAGCCTTCTCCGAAACCGTATTTAAAGCGCTCTATGAGCCTGTTGTCGTATTCCGAGCTTTCAATGTGGTCGGCAAGGTGTTCGCTCATGTCGCGGCTGTGCGGAGTGAAAATTTGCTTCGGATCGCCGCTTGTGTCGTCCAAAGCGTCCGACAAGTCGTCCTCGTCCGCTTCGCCGTCTGAAGCGGACGGATTCTGCTTCTTCTTTTTCTTTTCCGCCTTAATTTCGTCGTAAGTGGAATTGATTGTGGCGTCGCCCGATTCAATGGCTTCCATCTGCTCTTCGCTGGCGTTCTTTTCTACGAACTTCGCGCGCTCGACCGTCTTTTCCGAAACGCCGAGCATTTCGCCAATCGCGGCGTTCTTGTTGCCCTTGAGGTTTTGAATGTATTCGCTTCCCATCAAGGCCTCGATGTTTTTCAGAAGCTCGGTTCCGTCCAAGTTTCGCCTGTCAACTTGAAGATGAAGCGCGTATCTATGCGCCTCGTCGAACGAGTCGAATTTGTGCTCGAAATACGGAATGGCCTTTAGTCCCGCCATCTTCGCGGCCCGGACGCGCGTGTATCCGTCGATAAGGTAGAAATGCTCAACGCCGCCTTCGTCCTCCAAGAGCCACAAATGGACAGGCTGGCTTTCGTCGAATTTATTTGCCTTCATGTTTTCGGCGATTCTTTCAAGCAAGTCCTCGTCAATCGCGTAAAGCTCCTTGAACTTTTCGTGCTCTTCAATTTTGTCAATCGGAATCATCTTTGAAAGCTTCAAGCCCTGGTTTTGAACCGGAAGGCTGGATTCGTTTGTCACTATGCTAAGTTTTTTCGCTTTTGCCATTTTAATCTCCTAATCGTGAACCGCAATGGGTGCAAATAAAGTAACAAGTTCCATAGTCGTCATAATGCTGGAAAGTCATCAACTCGCCGCAATTAAAACAATATCGTGGCAAATCTTCATATCTCATAACTAAAACTTCTCCGCCCAATGCTCTGTGGTCTTTTCGCCGGTGAGCATGTCAACGAGCTTGTTGACTTCTTCGGCGAGCTTTTTCGCTGTCGTCGGATTTTTGGCCGTGACGCTCAAGCGTTCGTCCATCTGCGTGTATCGCGAAGCGGCTTCCGTTCGCGGAATGTAAATCTTAAGGATATTGCTGAAGTTTTTCTCAAAGAATTTTACGAACTGCGTTTGCGGCGCGGTTTCGAGGTTTGCGAATTTCTGCTGGAAATCCGAATAAAGCAAATACCATTTTTCAAGCTGGCCGGGGCAATCGTCAACCAGCTGCTTTTCCAAAAATTTTGAGGTCGTGTAGTCGAAGCTTGAAAACTTTATTGGGGTTAAGATTATATCGGAGGCAAGCAAGGCGTTAATCACCAAGTTGTCGTAGGTGGGAGCGGTGTCAATTACGATGTAGTCGTATTTATCGCCGACGCTTCTGATTGTTTTTTGAAGCTCGTTGTAGCCGATTCCGCGCAGCTTGAAAATGTTCAAGTGGCTTGGAATGATGTCAACTTTTTCGATTCTTGATTCGACGCTATATCTTTCGATGTTGTTGTGCGAAAGAGCCTCGAATACGTTCTTTTCTTCGATTGTTTCGATAATGTTCGGCAAGCCTTGCGTGTAGAACATCGTCCCCGAATTGTTCGTGTCCAAGTCGAAGAACAGAACCTTGTAACCTCTCGCCGCAAGATTGTTCGCGGTAAGAATCGCGTTGGTCGTCTTGCCAACTCCGCCTTTGAGCGATGAAAACGTAATAACCATAAATCACCTCGGATTTTAAGCCAAAGTTGAAAACCAATCTCTGCCCGCCAAGGTTTAATCGGTTTTCAACTTTGGAAAATAAAAAAGACCATCTCCAGAACACGGGATTCTGAAAAATGGTCTTTTCTGGCCGTCATGAACGACCGTGCAATATTCCCGTATAT
>ONET01000071.1 GCA_900316905.1 uncultured Treponema sp. | reverse complement strand
GGCCTCAACGACTTTATATTTTTAATAGATCTCAACCAAGACACCTGTTCCGTCAGCGACGAATGTGTGAAATTCATAAAGCTTCCGTCGGCGAATTTTTGGGACGCGGTCAAAACAATCACAAATGTGGTTCACCCCGACGACCAAAAATTTTTCGCAAAGTGCTTTGACGAGCTTAAGGACAAAGCAAACAACACAAACGACTTTGCGATTGAATGTCGAATGCTCTCGCCCAGCGGCGCTTATGTCCAAGTGGCTCTGCGCGCCAAATTCATTCCAAAAGCCAACCTTTTGACAGGAACGATTTTCTTGACCTCAAGCCAAAAGGACGACGTGACCGGCCTTCCGCTAGAAGCGCAAATGGTCGCCGACTACAACGACGTTCGGCGCGCGCAAGGAAGCGTGTCCGGCTTTATTTTGGCAATCCGCATAGAAGGCTTGGAGCACATCAACGCAAGCCTTGGACTTGAAGTGGGCGACAACATTTTTAGCGTTGTGGCCAAGACTTGCCTTGACGAGCAAGACGAAAAAACGCGCGCCTACAGAATAAGCGGAAACAAAATCGCGCTCCTTAACTTGGGCGGCGGAACGGCCACCGACGCGCAAACCCTTTACCAGAATTTAAAGCGCCGCATAAGCGACATTGAATTTGACTTGGACTATTCGGTCGTCTTTACGATTTCCGCTGGAATCGTCGCCTTCATCAACGACATGAGCGAGCTTAGGGACTTGATCAAAAAGGCGGACTTCTCCCTTTCAATGGGAAAGAAGAGCGGCAAGAACAACTTGTATTTCTTCAACAATTCGGAATACTCGCGCCACATAAACAAGCTGGACTTGCGCGACAAGCTGCGCGAGTCGGTCAAGAACAATTTTAGCGGATTTGAAATTTACTACCAGCCGGTCATCGACGCGACCCAGTTCAATCCAAAGACAGGCGCGCAGCAAGTGCATGTCATCGGCGCCGAAGCCCTTTTGCGCTGGGGTCCGCCCAATTCCGAAAAGCTGCCGGCCGACCAAGTGATTCCGGTCTTGGAAGAGACGGGCCTTATGGCGCCGGTTGGCCGCTGGATTTTGATGAAGGCCTTCAACCAGTGCCACATTTGGAACCAGTACGACAAGAATTTCCACATGAGCGTGAACCTTAGCTATGTTCAGATTGAACGGAGCGACATTCTCTTTGACGTTGAGTGCGCCTTGGAAAAAACAAAGGTCAACCCCAACAACATCACGCTTGAGATAACCGAATCGGGCTACATAGACCACGACGAGCTGCAGCGCCTTTTTGACGAGCTGCACAAGTTGGGCCTGAACGTTGACATCGACGACTTTGGAACAGGATACTCAAATTTGCGCTACTTGCAAAACCTGCACGCCAACACGCTAAAGCTGGACTACACTTTTGTCCACAAGGCCGTGATGGGAAAGGACGGAGACAGCGAGCGGCGCGTCATTGAGCACATCATCAACATGGCGCATGACTTGGGAATGAAAGTTTGTCTTGAAGGAATTGAGTCGGAAGCCGACGTTGAGATTCTTTCAAAGCTCAAGCCCGACAAGTTTCAGGGATTTTTCTTTGGAAAGCCGGTTTCGTCGTACGCCTTTTTGGACAAGAACAAAAAATATTTCCGCGACGACGCGCCGCCAAAAGACGACGAGCCGGAAGAGATTTCGTAAAGCGTGCTGAGCGCCACATTATTTGAAACAATAAAAAAAACGCGTAGCAAGGTTCCGACCGACGCAAACTTAGGACACGTTAAGCTAATCTCTTTGCCCTAAAAGTACCTCGTTTGCGGGCGGTTGGGTTCTCGCGAGAGCGTTTTTTTGTTATTCCATCAACTTCTGTGGCGCTCAATCGTGCGCGTGTTGTTGGCCACAATGTAGCAGCCGAACATGGCCGTGGCCGCGTCTATAAGGGCGGCGAAAGAGCCGATGATGGCGGCGGCCGGACGCAAGAGCAAGTAGCCGGTTTCCATTCCGCGCCCGAACATTGAGCACAAGACGGTCAATGTCATGAAAGTTCCGCCTACAGGCAAATTGCCCATCACAAATGAAAGCGCGAAGGCCGTAAGCGAAATGGCCAGCATGTCAAAGAATTCAATGTTCAATGTTGAATAAGATCTCCAAATTACGACAAAGCAAATGATTGAGACCAGCGCCGTTCCTCCTCGCGCGAAAATCGAAAAAAGCGGGAAGGCAAAGCCGTTGACGCGCTGGCGGATTCCAAGAGTTTCCTTTCCAAGGCGAATTTCAACAGGAAGCGCCAAGTTTGTGTCGCCCGAAAATAGGGCCACAAAAAAAGGAGCTATCGAAGCGCGCAGTATTTTTAACGGCTTTCCGTTGCGGCAAACAAAGCGGGTGACAAGCGGATACACAATTCCGGCCAAGACGATGAATTGCGCGCAAAGCATTATTATCAACGGAGTGAACACGCCGCTTTTTATCACGCTCTTGAATTGAAGCGTCCAGCTGCACATTACGAAAACGATTCCGGCGGAAAAAAGTTCCGTGAAAACTGTGGACACATTGTAAAAAAGCTCGCTCAAGCCGTCGGTCAGCGAAATGACCGGCTTGATGTTTGTGTGGTTCATGCAGCAGCCAAATCCGATTATAAGGGCAAAGACAAAGGCCGGCAGCAAAAAGGAGCCTTTTTGGAGCGCTTCAAAAGCGGAGTAAGGAAAGACTTCCTGGAAGAAGCCCTTTAAATCCACGCTCGCGATTTCAGTGACGCGCTCTGTTGTGATCGGAATGCGGGGCAAGCGGATAAGAAGGATTGAAAAAAATCCAAGGGCGGTGAGCAAAACCGACGACGCAAGAATAGTTCCGCCAGTCCAAAGAGAAGCCCGCAGCAAAAGGGAATCTTCGCGCATCCTGTAAACGGCCATGATTCCTGAAAAAAACAGGAGGGGCAAAAGCGCGTAGCGGCCTATGCGAATTATTAGGTCGGTTATAAAAGAAAGCGCGGCCGCCTCGCGCAAGGAGTCAAGCGGCAAAATCAAGGCGGCGGCAAAACCCAGCGCGGCGCCAATCAAGTATTTTAACCAAAGTTTCATGCCGTCTATTATACAACGCTTAGCGTTGTTTTGCTAGTGGTAATATCTACTGCCCGCTCACGCGGGCTACTGGCAATAGCATAAAACAGAAAAGTGTGATATAATAATAGAATGAGCAAAACGATTTTAATCGCCGGCAAGGACTTGCCGGACGGAAGTGATTTTGTTGACGGCGCCGAAGTCAAGATGCGCCAAATTGCGGTCACAGCGATAAAAGGCTCCAGCCCCGCGAATTCTCCAAACATAAGCGCGTTTGAATGGCAAAGAACTTCGCCCATAAGGGCGCGTTCCTTGATTTTGGACACTGAATCGACATTTAAGAAAATCGACGAGGCCGTCCTTTACTTTGACGAAAACTACTACGCCACAAAATTCAATCTTATGACGCCTCAGGAATGCACGCAAAGCTGCGACGAAATGATTTTGGGCTACCAGTATTTGGCTTTGGAAATTTTGAGCCGCTTTGAAAAAAAATACAGCATGAGCGCCGGCTTGGAAGAAAAAACTTTGCCGTCAAAGCTTGTCTTTTTAATCAAGAATTCTTTTAGCGAATGTGAAGTCGCCAAGAACGGCGCCTTGCGCCAAAACGTTCCGGTAGCTTCCGGCCCTTTGGTCGCGGCGGCGGCGGCGGCCTTCCAAGCCTTTGCGGAAAACATCGCGGCCCTTTACGGCGCGCGCGAATACGTGACGGTCTTGCTTGCGCGCGGCGACATCAACAACGAAAGCGCTCGCCTTGACAGAAGTTTGGGCGAATGGATTTGTTCCTACATGGACGAAGTGGACAAACAAAAAAACAAGCTTTCCTTAAAGCAAAGCATGAATTGGATAAAGGCCGGCGCGAAGGGTCCGGGATTTTCGCTTTTTAGGTAAAAGAATTTTTTCCAAAAAGGCGGCGGAGGTTGCAAATGGATTTTATTAACAATATTTTTGCGGACCACTTTATGGCGGAATGTTGCTTTAAGATTTTTTTGAGCGCGGCTTTTGGAATCATTCTAGGCGTGGAACGCTCAAACCGCATGCACGCGATCGGAATCCGAACGATGCTTTTAATCACAACCTCTTGCGCGCTTTTGGGCATTCTTTCTTACTACGGCGCGGAAAACCCGGCAAAAGCGCTTGGCGACCCGACCCGCATCGCCGCCGGAGTCGTGACCGGCGTAGGCTTTTTGGGCGGCGGCGTAATCATGCACCAGGGCTTTAACATCAAGGGAATCACGACGGCGGCGCTTATTTGGACGGCGGCGGCTTTGGGCCTTTCTGTAGGCTACGGATTTTACATTCCGGCGGTCGTCGTGTTTGTCCTTGTGATTTTGACGCTGCCCCTTTTCAAAAAGATTGAGCGGACATATTTTCCCGCGTCAAGAATCAAGACAATCCATTTGATTTATTCCAACGACGACGTTGACATGGAAAGCGTAAAAAAAATTCTCACTTCCTGCGGAATCTTTTTGCGCGACATAAACTATTCAAATTCTTTTGAAGAAGACAAGTTTAAGGTTGAAATTATCGTCAACACACCGGCCATCGTGGACTTTGCCGCGCTGGGCAAAAAGCTCAAGAAGACCGGCGAGCTGGCGAAGTTTTCTTTTCAATAGGAAAAGCGCGAATGATTCTACGGCCTGCTGGGCGGAGTTCCGCCGGGCTGCTGGCCGCCTTGGCCCGCGCCTGAACTTGCGTTTGTGTAAACCCAAGAGCTTGTCGAAGTCGCGATTCCTGTAAGGGAAGCTGAGCCGCCGCTGACCGTCGGAAGCGTCGTGTACAAGCCGTTAAAATTGGAGCCGCCCGTGGCCGTGACGCCACTATAAAGCGCGTAGCTTGTTCCCGCCGCAATCTTTGGCGAAGAAACAATCGCGACATAGTTTGACCCTAGCGATGAATACACCGCGCTCGGAATTGTGAAGGCAAAGGCGGCGGCTCCGGTCGAGTCCTCAAGCGCGAATGTCGTTCCGGCCGAGCCAAGATAATTTCCGCCTACGACGACCACGCTTTGGCCGCAAGAGGCGGCGGTGGGCGTTGAATAATTTGTGGTTCCGATTCCTATCAAGGTTCCGCCTGTAATCGCGAAGTTGTTGTTGTCGCAGTCAAAGGCGCATTCAGGATTTGAGGCCGTGAGCGCGACGACAGTTCCGCCGCTTATAGAAATAGTTCCGTTTGAGTCAATCGCGTCGTTGCTTCCAGAACGCGCGTAAACGCTTCCGCCGGAAATTGAAATGGCGCCGCCCGCGTTGACGCAGTCGTCGGTTGTCACAATATTAAGCGTTCCGTCTGTAATCGTCACGCCGGCCTTGCCTTCGATTCCCTCAGGCGAAAGCTTTATTTTTTCTGACACGGTCTCACCGTCCGCGTCGGTGAACGAAGAGGCGGTTGCGGCTTCTTCCTTTGGCGTTCCGTAAGTGACGACGTTGATTGTTCCGCCGCTGATTGTGACGATGGGATTGGGGTCGTCGGAAGTGTCGGCAGTGGTCGCGTCGTCAGCCGCTTCCCATTTTGCGGTGATGCCCTTGCTTACGGTCTTGATGTTGACAGCGCCGCCTACCATGTTAAAATAGCCCAAGCCAGAGCCGTCGTCGCCGGATTCGTCAGAGCCTTCTATAACAATGCCTCGGCTTTCGTTGTTGGTGTTTGTTCCGCTTCCGTAAACAATCGCCGTTCCGCCATACATATTGAATCCGTTTACGCACTGAAATCCGTTGCGGCCGGTGGAATTGACCGTGACAACGCCGCCGTAAAAATTTATCAAGCGGCTTGCGTAAAAGCCGTGCTTGTAGCCTTCGGTGACAGTAAGACTTGACGACGAATCAGCGGCGCTTATGCTTAGGTCTCCCTTGGCGTGAAAGCTTCCCTTGGATTCGCTCGCCTCCGCGACATAGCCGGCCACGGAAGAATGTTCGGCGCTGTAAGCCGTTCCGTACTTTCGGCCGTCGGTCAAGGAATTGGAGCCCGAAAGGTTAAGGTAGACCGTTCCCTTTTTGTCAAATTCCACGCAAGGATAATTTGAACTTGCGATTGACGCGCCGTTCATGAAGATTCCAATCACGCCGCCTTTTTTGTTGGCGAAGAAAAGCTCGCCGTTCAAGCTTCCGCTCAAAATAAATTTTATAGGATTGGCCGTGGCCGAGCTGTCAATTTTTATGTAGCCGGAATTGTTGTAGATTGAAACATTTGTCGCGGCTGCGGAAGGATTGGCGCTGTCGGTCGAGATGGCCGACCAGTTGGAGCCGTCGCTTGAATATTTGGAATTGGTCAAGTCAAGGTAAATGCTGTCCGACCACGACACGGCGGCCAAGGCGTCGTCGCTGGCGTTGGCGCCGTAGGTTACGGAAAGTTCCATTTTGCTAAAGTCGCTCGAAGCCGCGCCGCCTGTTCCTTCGCCAGGAAAAGGGCCACCCCCGCCCTGTGAATATAGCCCTGTCGTGTAAACGGAACTGTCGCTTGCGTTGCTGCAAGCGCAAAGAAAAAACGCCAATAGCGCCAAACCGGCAAAAAGATGTCTTAAGGATTTGTTCATAAACTTCCCCCGTATAAAAAGCAACAAATAAACAAAAAAAAATTGAAATTCGTTACTTATTTTTTTAAATTTAGTCGAATTTTTTGAAAAAAAGTTATATCTTATATATGTATGCAAAAAACACCCGAGCAAATTTTAAAAAGCGTTTTTGGCTACGACAAGTTCAGGCCGGGCCAAAGGGAGATTATCCAAAACATTTTGGAAGGCCGCGACACGCTTGCCGTGATGCCGACAGGCGGCGGAAAGTCTTTGTGCTATCAAATCCCCGCGCTGATTTTTGACGGCATCACGGTCGTCGTGTCGCCGTTGATTTCGCTCATGCAAGACCAAGTGGGCGCCCTTTTGGAAAACGGAGTGAGCGCGGCCTTTTTAAATTCCACGCTGAACCTTGACGAATACAAAAAGACTGTCCGCGACATAAAAAGCGGCGGCGCGAAGCTGCTCTACCTTTCGCCCGAAGCGCTTGCCACCGAGCGCGTCAAAAGCATTTTGCGCGAGGCCGACGTTCCGGTCAGCTGCGTTACGATTGACGAGGCGCACTGCATTAGCGAATGGGGCCACGACTTTAGGCCGGACTACATGGAAATCGCCGCCTTTAGGAACGAGTTTAAGGACGCGGTTTGTCTGGCCCTTACCGCGACTGCGACCAAGCAAGTGCAGGCGGACATCGTTCGCAACTTAAAGTTGAAGAAGCCCGCGGTGCTAGTTTCAAGCTTTAACCGAGCGAACATTTTTTTAAACGTTCAGCCCAGGACAGACGGCCTTGGGCAAATCGTGGAATTTTTGCAGGAACATAAGGAGCAAAGCGGAATCGTTTACTGCCTTTCGCGCAAGGAAGTTGACTCCATCACGCAGGAACTGCAGGAGCGCGGCTTTAGCGCTATGTCCTACCACGCGGGCCTTAGCGACGAGGAGCGGGCCGACCACCAAAACAAATTCATCAAAAGCCAAGTTGACGTAATCGTCGCCACAGTCGCTTTTGGAATGGGAATCAACAAGCCCGACGTGCGCTTTGTGATTCACTACGCGCTTCCAAAATCAATCGAAGAGTATTACCAAGAAATCGGACGCGCGGGTCGCGACGGGCTTTCAAGCGAGGCGCTCTTGCTTTACAGCGCTGGCGACATTCACCGCATAAGGTTTTTCTTTAAGGACAAAAGCGACGACGAATCATTCAAGGCCGAAAAGCTTTTGCAGGCGATGATAGACTACGCGCAATGCCGGACTTGCCGCCGCAAATTTTTGCTGAACTATTTTGGGGAAGAATATAATTCCGAATACACTGAAAACGATTGCAAGCCTAAGATGCTGCCCACGGACAGTTCGCAAGACCAAAACGCGCGCGACAAAAAGGCTTTGCAAAACCAAGACGCGGCGGCTCGCGGCGGTAACTCTTTGCAAAACCAAAATGCCGCTCCGTGCTGCGACATTTGCGAAAGCGGAGGCCTTCCGTTAAAAGACGTGACGGTGCCCGCGCAAAAATTTTTATCCTGCGTCTACCGCGTGGACCAGCGCTTTGGCGCCGCCCACATCATCGACATTTTGCTTGGCTCGCGAAACGAAAAAATAAAAAAGTTCAACCACAATTTTTTAAGCACATGGGGAATCGGAACGGAACTTTCCAAGCAGGCTTGGTTTGAGCTTTGCGACGCGATGCAAAACGCGGGCCTCATCGAGCGCGTCGGCGAATGGAACATCGTAAAAGTCACTTCACTTGGCAAGGAACTATTGCAAAACCGCGACAAGATAGAACTTCCCGTCCGCATAGAATTTGGCGCGCAAAAAAAAGCGGAGCTCGCTCTTCCCAAAAAGAAAGCGGTTCTCCACAAAAAGACAGAGCTTAAGGACGACGCGGCCACGCAAGCGCTTTTTGACCGCCTAAAGGCTTGGCGGAAAAAATTCGCGGAGGAAGAAAACGTTCCGCCCTACTTTATATTCAACGACAAAACATTGGTTGAAATCGCAAACCAAAAACCGTCGACGCGCTCAGGCCTTTTGTCAATAAGCGGCATCGGCGAGCAAAAGGCGAAAAAATTTGGCGATGACATTTTGCGAATCATCGACGGCGCTTAATGGTTAGAGCAAACCTTGAACGAAAGAAAAACAGTTAACGAAAGAGCCGCGAAAGCGGCTAGCGGCAAATAATGGAGGTTATGCGCAATGCAAAAGATTTTTTATGACACGCGAATGCTGGACAAAGCCGCGCGCGACGCTTACGGCTTGACAGAAGACATAATGATGGAAAATGCCGCCGCCGTCCTTGAGCGACAAGGAAGCGAACATTTTTTTAGCCCCGACAACAAATACATAAACCGTCCCGCCGTTTTGATCTTGGCGGGCGGCGGCAATAACGGCGCCGACGGATACGCCTTGGCGCGGAGAATCGTCCAACATAAAATCGACGTGGCTGTCTGCCAAGTGTACGAGCCAAAAAGCGCGATGTGCGTCTTGCAAGCCGACCGCGCCAAAAAAGCCGGCGCTATTTTCATCAACCCATACGACTTGGACGAATGGATCGAGCGCGCGTCCTTTGACTTGCGCGTGGTCTACGACTGCGTTTTTGGAAGCGGCTTTCACGGAACGCTTGACGCGATGGCCGCCGCCGTCGTCGCAAGCGCCAACAAAATCGACGGTGCCTACAAGATTGCCTGCGACATTCCGACAGGTTGCGGCGCTAGCGATTGCAAGGCGGCAAGCGATTCTGGCATTGACAAAAATTCTTTGCAAGGCCAAAATGCGGCGGCCGAAAGTTTTGGACATGCCAACAATTCTTTTCAAGACCATAATGCGGCGGCCTTTCGCGCCGACACAACCGTGACGATGGGCGCGCTAAAGCTGGCCCTTTACTCCGACGCGGCAAAAGACGCGTGCGGAAAAATCGTCGTGGTCGACCTTGGCGTTAGCCGCAGCAATTTTGAAAGCGCCATGCAAGCCCAAAATGCGGCCGCCGTTTGCGCACCCGCAAACGATTCCGGCACTGACAAAGATTATTTGCAAGCCCAAAAAGCAGGCCGCGAACAAAAGGCATCGCAAGACCAAAACACAGCCGCCGCGCTCCCCTGCGCGCAACTTCTAGAACCGGCCGACGCGCGCCTCCCCTTGCGCGAAAAAAAGCAAAACTCGCACAAGGGCACATACGGCCACACCGTAATCTTTTCCGGAACAAAGCCGGGAGCCGCCGTCATCGCAGGCCACGCCGCGCTAAAATTTGGAAGCGGACTTGCAAGCCTTGTTCCGATCGCGTGCAAAATCAATTTTGAAAACGTCGCGGACTTTGAGCTTATGGTCTCGGACACAATTCCTAAAAACGCGACCGCGCTTGTGGCGGGCCCTGGCCTTGGCCGCCCCGACGATTTTGGTCTAGCTGGCAATTGCCCGCAAGACCAGGAAGCGGCGGCCTCTACCGATTGCAGTCGTTCCATAAGTTCCGGCATTGACAAAAATTCTTTGCAAGACCAGAAAGCGGCCGCCTCTACCGATTCCAGCCTTGCCACTGTTTTTGGCGCGCTAAAAAGTTCCGCCATGCCCTTTGTCCTTGACGCGGACATTTTCTACTGGCCGCAAATAAAAGACTTGCTCGCCAAAAAGAAAAACGTCGTCCTAACGCCGCACCCAAAAGAATTTGCAGAGCTGTTGAAAAATTTAGGCTTGGGAGAATGCGCCGTGGCGCAAGTCGTAGAGCGACGCTTGGAGCTGGCGAAAGAATTTTGCGCGGCGTTCCCAGGCGCGACGCTCTTGCTCAAAGGCGCCAACGTTTTGATTGCAAGCAAATTGCAGGGCGAAGAGGAGCCGCGCGTTTACATCAACGCGCTGGGAACAAGCGCCTTGGCTAAAGGCGGAAGCGGCGACGTTCTTGCGGGAATGATCGCCGCGCTTTTGGCGCAGGGCTATCTTCCGCTGGAAGCCGCCGTCACCGCCTCCATCGCGCACGCAAGCGCAAGCCATGCCTTTGACGGAAAGGACTACTCTCTCACGCCGTTTGGATTGATTGACGCGATATAATGTCGCTCCCCATAAAAATCAACGCAGAACAAATGTATTGCGCAAAGTTTGAGAAGCAGCGAAAATTTTTTACGATTTTTCCAAAAACGCGCTAATTTTTTAAATAAAAAGCCTATGATATATACGCAAGGGAATCGCAAACGCGGTTCCCTTTTTTTTATAGGAGGACAGAAATGTCAGAAACGCAAAACATAATCCAAGGCCAGCCGCAGCCCAAAATTCGCGACAGGCTTTTCATCGCCATCTTTGGCAAGGACACGGAACGCAGCAAGCGCTGGCGGTTGGACTTGTACAACACCCTCAACGGCACGAACTACACAGACCCCGACGCTCTAAAGCTAAACACAATAGAAAACGTCATTTTCGTCACGATGTACAACGACGTGTCGTTTTTGGTTGACAGCCAAATGACGCTCTACGAGCAGCAAAGCCGCCCCAATTCTAACATGCCTTTAAGGGGGTTGTTCTATTTTTCGCAACTATACCAAAGGTATATATCCGACAACAAGCTGGACCTGCACCGCTCGTCGCTTATAAAGATTCCAAACCCGCGCTTCGTCGTGTTCTACAACGGCGAGCCTGGCCGCGCCGAGCGCTACGAGATGCGGCTTTCCAACGCGTTTGAACAAAAAGACGGCTCCGGCAAATTTGAATGGACGGCGGACGTGATCAACATCAACGCAGGCATGAACGAAAGCCTTGTCAAAAAGTGCAAACCATTATATGATTACGTAAGGCTTGTCGGGAGAATCTCAGCCAACCAAGGGAATGACATGGAAATTGGGCAGGCCGTGCGCGAGGCCGTTGAATGGGCTTGCGAGCAAGACTTGCTTGACGGCTTTGTCCGCGAACAAAAGGAGAACATAATCGGCATGTGTTTGACAGAGTTC
>ONET01000075.1 GCA_900316905.1 uncultured Treponema sp. | reverse complement strand
TCGGACTGAAAAAAAATCCAAAAAACTTTCGCCGAGCCCCTTGACTGTGGACACAATATAGTGTACACTAACGGCAGCGAGAGGCCGCGAATGACTTTTGAATGGGACGAGAACAAAAACATAGCCAACCAGAAAAAGCATGACGGATTGTCGTTTGAAATCGCGGCCCGCGTGTTCCTTGACGAAAAGCGGATTGAGAAATACGACGCCCGCAATTCAAAGATTGGCGAGGACAGATACCAAGCGATCGGCATGGTCGAGGAAGTTCTTTTTGTGGCCTTCACGGAAAAATCCGCCGACCGCATAAGAATAATATCCGCAAGAGCCGCGGAACAGGAGGAAATCGATGAGTACTTTGAAAACTATGACGCTCGATGAGCTTCGCGAAACTCCGCTGACGAAAGAGCAGAAACAAGCCATCCGTTCCGCCGCCAAAAAGGCGAAGTCCGGAAAAACAACCGAAGACCCCGACTGCCCCAAGATGACAAAAGAAGAGCTCGCCGAATTCCGCCCGTGGCGGGAGGTTCACCCCGAATGGTACAAGCCCAAAAAGACCGAAATACACATGCGCGTGGACACCGATGTTTTGGAGTGGTACAAAAGCCAGGGAAAAGGCTATCAGACGAAAATGAACGCCGTTTTAAGGGCCCATGCGTTCGGCTGAAAAACAAAACAAAAAAAACTTTAGCCAAGCCGCTTGACAAAACGGGCGGCAGGGCTTAAAATTTTTCAAGAGAAAGGAGGATTATTATGAGCGAAAATTCAAGCGAGCTTGACATGTTCGAAACAGGCCGTCGGAGCCCCGCCGGCGATGAGATTGAGAGAATACGCGCCGAGACCGCGAGGCACAACGCCGAGGCGGAAAAGATAAAGGCCGAGACCGCGAGGCTGGCCGCGCAAAACGCAGCCGCAAGGAGCAAGTCGTTGGAAGAGGAAGAGCTGACCAAATGGGAATATACGATTGAAGACGTTATGAATATACAAAGAATGAACCAGCTTGGAAAACAAGGCTGGGAATTGGTTGGTGTTGGCTCTGGAGAGTCTGGCAGACTTTCTGACGGAGTCTTAAAACGAAAGCTACAATCACAACAAACTCAAGATTATGGCTACAGTCGCTAACCAAAGACTTGAAAAAATGGCCGCCCAAAATCGGGCGGCCTTGCTGTTTTAAAAAGCCCTTGAAAAAAAATGATTCTCACGAACCCGGCGACTTCGTCGAATGCCCCGCTCCGCTGTTAGGCTTGTCCGAATCCTTCTGCATGCTTTGGTCGGCCTTTTGGCTTGGTTTTATGAGCTTGTCCGCAGCTTTCTGGCCGATGTCCTTCGCAATATTGTGAGCGGCATCTCGAGCCCTGCCGAAAGTCGTAGTTCCTTGCTCACGTCCTTCATCATCAAGGTATTTTCCGCCGACGCCTTGGAAACTGTGCATTGATGAAAGCCCCTTGCCATCTCGTCCGCCTCCGTAGTGCTGGGCGTCGCGGCCCGTGAAGGCCTTGGTGGCGAGGTCCTTGAAGCCCTGCTTGAGGGATGCTCCGATGTAGGACAGGCCGGCTCCCCTCGCGGCCTGTCCGGCCATCTGCTGTCCCTGCGCGTCGTTCGTGAATCCGGTGGAGCTTGCGACGGCGTCGCGGCCGGACTGGACGGCCTGCTTGAATCCGCTTCCCCACGCGGCCGCGGACTGCCCGCCGCGGACGGCGCCTTGGGCAGTTTTGCCCAACGCCCCGAGTCCTTTCGCTCCGAGCTTTGCGGCTCCGACCGCGGCCCCTCCGGCCATGCGGACGTCGCGCGCTCCCTGCACGATGTCTCCCATGGACATGGTGGGGGTTCCGGTGAAGAGAATGTTCGCGATTTTCTCCGACCCGGCGATGAAGGCCACGCCGAGGATGAGTGTGAAGAGGTAGGCGCCGAGGACGGTCATCGTTCCGGCGAGCCCGCCCTGCTCCAGGCTCCAAAGGGTTATTTGGAGGTACAGGTACAGGACGTAGAACGTCGCGAAAGTGAGGACCATTATTTTCGCGAAATACTGGAGAAAAATCTTTATGATGTTGGTCGCGTAGCTTTTGGTGGCGTCGAGGAACACGAAGGGCACGAGCAGGATGGCGAGGCTCGTGACTATGGCGTATTCCCAGACGACTTGCCAATGAACTAAAAATCTAATATCCTAATTATATGAGCGTAAAATTTCTTGTGCCGGAAATTGACAAAAAAAGGTGGGCCGCTGAGTTCAAGAAGAGAATCCGTTCTCGCAAATTAAAGTCAAGGGACTTGAGCGATATTGGCGCGGAGATAAATTACGAACAAAGAATTAATAAATATAAAAACGGCGCGATACCAAAAATAGACGGCTTTTTGACACTGTGCAGGTTTTTCAATCTTCCGCCTGATTTATTTTTGTTTGCAAAGCCTAAATGGGTGGAATGTGACATTGATTTTGGAGACACAGGCATCTCATTAAATCGATGGCTGGGATGGTTGGGGGATGTTTACTATGTAATTCCATTTAATGAAAATAAAAGCGAAGGCAAGAAGAATCGTGGCAGCGTTTCTGCTTATAAAGTCACTCTCTTTGACAAAGAGCCAAGTCCGTCAAAATTTTCGACTTTCCATCTTTATGGAACAAATTATGACTTAAATGAACGTGTCGTTGAGGGGAAAATTATTTATCGCTTCCCTTATGTGAACAACGAAAAGACTTCAAAAAAAATTTTCTCGCTTTTGGAAAAATACAAAATCTCAAACAAACAAATACAAACCTTGCTAGATTTAAGTCCCCAGTCTCTGACAAACAGAAAAAATCAATCACAGGAATGGACAATCCAAGACATTTACAAATTGTCTTGGATCTTAAATATGCCTTTTGAAAGCCTTATCGAAATTGAGTACAGAGAAGAAACCCGCGAATCGCTCTTTGACCCAATTGTTTATATCAGGGAGTGTTGGCGTGAGGCTGAGCGCTAAAATCTTGTTTTAATCCTCGCTTTCACTCTTCCTCAAAATCAAATGGAACGGAATGTGTGGCAACAAGATCGTCCAATTTTACGCCAAGAATGGACTCCAGAGCCAAAAGGTTGTCCAAATTAGGCATATTTTTTCCGGCGAACCAATTGTAAATGGTTTGAACGTAAGGAAAGCCAAGCCTGGCTTGAACTTGTCTTGGCGTTATTCCTTTTTGTTCCATAACCGTCTTGATTTTTTGACCGGTTCCCTTCATGTCTGGAACGGCCTTTTTATAAGAAGATTTAATCATGGAAAACTCCTGTTTAAGCTTATCGTTGGTTTTGCAATTGCATTCACTGTCTACAGATTATAAAGCATTGCTTTAATTTGTCATTAAACTTAAAATTTAAAGTGTTTGTGTTAAAGAACATCTTTAATGACAATTCACCGTTTCTGCGTTATCCTGCGTTCAGATAGGAGACATGCGTGGTTTATGGAAAGGCCAGTAATTGACATTCCCGCGACGTCAAAGAAGCTCAAAGAAATTCGCGAAAAGCGCGGGCTAAAAATATCAGACGTTCAAAAGTTCTTCAAATTTGAATATCCGCAGGCCGTATACGATTGGGAGAACCCCGAGAAAAAGACTCTTCCCAGAATCGAAAACCTTGTCTTCTTGGCAAAGATTTACGATATTTCCATGGATGAGCTGATTGTTTATGAGCGGTGAGGGAGTCCGCGTTCCGCGTATTAAAGTATTACTTTATTGACAACTTCTTCTTCTTGGCTTACACTTAAAGAGCCTTGAATGGTCGACCGCGGGGGTAATAAGAACCCTCTTTCGCTTGACCATTCAAGGCTTTTTTGTTATATCATCTTCCAAAAAAAAGCTCCCGCCAAAAGGCAGGAGTGAATGTCGTTAGAGGGCAGCGCTCCTCTGTCGCATAATTCCAATGGAAAAGCCGCAGTGGCTATCTCTGACGTAAACGACAAGCAAATTATAGCGCAAGATCGGGGAGAGCGCATTAAAGCCGCGCTTTAATTTGCCGCCTCTTTTGCTTTGCGATAGGAATCCAAAAGCTCGTACATCGCTTCGTTCGCGGCCCAGCGAAAGATAGATCCGATTTCGTCATAATCAATGGAATTCCTAAAATAGTCGGGCGATTTAATGAGAAATCCCGCTTGGCAGCCCGCTTGGTAACTGCATTCGCCGCCGCACAGGTCAAACAAGTCCTCGTCGCAATCCGCGCAATGCTTGTAGCAAGGATTGGCGCCGTTTTCCAAAAGTTCCTTTGCCGCCTTAAAATCCATTCTCTTAACGGCGACATTCAAGTCCAAGTCGATTTTCCTCGCTCCGTTGGAAATGAAGTCGCTTTTCTTGCCTTCGAGAATTTCCTCGTCGCTTTCATCTTCGCGCGCCCATAACGCAGGGGGTATCTTTGAAAATGGAATTTCAATCGCGTCAATTCCTTTTTTTTCTTTGAAGAGGGAAAGAATCTTTTGTGCGTTTTCATAGTTTAGGCGCGTTATTTGAGCGAATGGCTCGCGAAAATCTTGCCCAAGGCAAATCTCCCAGCAACGGCTTATGTACTGAATGGGAATTGGAATCCCAAAATATTTCTCCATGTCTATGTCGTAAAATACGCCGTCATTGTACGCACCCGATTCCAACAATTCTTTTACTTTATCATATTCGTTGAACACGACAGCCAACACGAGCGGGTCTTTAAAAAAATATCTTTCCATAATGGCATCCTCCGCAGGTTATGATTGTAGCGCAAGAGTAGGGAGAGCGCATTAAAGTCATGCTTTAATTTTTGCGGAGGCGGATAAAAAAGAGCCTTGAATGGTCAAATAGAAGACGGCTCTTATTACCGAATCAAATGACTATTCAAGGCTAATAAAATCTAATTCAAAAACAAGGCATTGTCAAGCGACTTGGCAAAGGTTTTTAAATTCCTTGCTAGTCCAAGCCATAATGGTGTTTAGGCTCTTTAAAGCCCTTTTAGTTTTTGCCAAAGAGCTTTTGCCGCCGCCTGGGTAGATTGAGTCCGGGCCGTATGCATTCAAGTCGGCGCAAGCCGCAAGAACTTTTGCCGGGACAGAGGAACGCTTCGCTCGCAGTTTTATTAAGCGCGACAAGTCATGGCTTTCGCCAAATTTTATTCCGAAAGCGGTTAGCAAGGCTTTTAAATGTTTTTCCGCGGCTTGCTGACAATCAAAGCATATTATCTTCAATGGAGGCGGAGTCATGTTTTCGAAAAGATGGAGCGCGCTGTCATAGTCGCGTTTTGCGTATTCCAACCATTCCTTTACATGCGTTTCGTCTTTCATGCTCCTTGGTGTTCTCCTAAATTGATTGTATGATGAATGCGCCGTTTTGTCATTAAAGTATTCCTTTATTGACAGCTTCTTATTTTTGGACTACACTTAAAGAGCCTTGAGTGGTCAACCATGGGGGTAATGGTAACCCATTTCCGATTGTCCATTCAAGGCTTTTTTGTTGTATCATCTTCCAAAAAAAACGGAAGCGGCAGAAACCATAAATGCGGTGAACGCCAGATATGGCTACAAACCTGAGTTTCTCGAGATATACGCTCAGGTGGGTGCCGCCATTGCTTCCAAAAAAAACTATAGCGCATGGATGCGTTTTTTGTCATTAAAGTATTACTTTATTGACAACACCTTCCTTTTGGCTTACACTTAAAGAGCCTTGAGTGGTCAATCGTGGGGGCAATAGTAGCCCTCTTTCGTTTGCCCATTCAAGGCTTTTTTTATTTGCTCAATAACATGCGATGCAATCAATGGCGGGCAGTTTTTTTCCTTCTTTCAAATAAGAGCTGATTTTGCGAATTATTTTTGCGATATCGAATTCATCGGGATTTTTTATTGACGCGGAATATTTTTCGGTTTCCACGTCAAAAGTCAATCTGTATTTTTGGCGGGGAGTGGTCTCCATTGATTCGACAATCATGGACACATTTCTTCCAGTCCGTTCAATGTTGGTAAGCTTTATCATGTACGTCTTTGTAAACTTTTCTTTTCATTTTTTTTAGCGAACAAAAAAACGTTGTTGCGGCGGGGGTCGAACCCGCAATACGAACTTTACTGCGTAAAGTTTCCTCTACCGCGTTGAGGGCATCGCAACAACGGGAAGCGGCGGAAACCGTAACGACGGTTAACGCCGTTACAGCTACAAGCCTGAGCGCTCTCGTTTCCGCGGACAGGCGGGTGCCGCCATTGCTTCCAAAAAAGCGCGGAAAACAAGACCGCGCTTTGTATTGGGCAGGACACAACAAGTGCAATCTCTCGCCCAACAATCACATTATAGCGCGTGGATGCGATTCCTGTCATTAAAGTAATTCTTTAATTACGGCCCTTCAAATGTGATGAAGTCCCAGTCGGGTTCGCGTTCCATCATCAGCAAAAGACGGTCTGAAAGGCTTTGATAAAAGTTTTTTGCTTCTTGGGACAAAAAATCCATCTCGGAAAATTCTCTCATTTCCTGGGCGATTTTTCTTACGGTTTCATATTTATAAAGGTTATAGCCCCACCAGTCAAACTCAATGCATTCCGCTCCGTAATTTTTTTCTCTGCAAGTGTATTCGATGGAGGTGTCAAAGTGAGGATGCAAAAACTGATGGTATAAATAATCAAAGACACACATATAGTCTATGGATATTTCTTCCTTGTGGCAACAATGGCATCCCCAGTCTCCCCAATCGCCTTCTTTTCCCTGCCTTACAGGCATGACCCAAAAACACGAACCTGAATTGTGTCCTTCCTCCCAACAAGCATCCCAAGGGTTTTTCATAAAATGCTTGAAAACCTCTTCCCTGAATTTTGGATACACGACTATCAAATCTTCGGAAGAGCGAAGAATCTCTTTCCGGTTTTCCAGAACGAACCGAACGGATTTTGAATATTGCTCGGTCGTGTACAAACAAACTTTGTACGGCTTTTGATGCTTTTCCGCCATCATGATGTCGTGGAGGCTTCCGCACGATTCGCCGTCCCACAAGTCAAGCATAAAGTCGCAGTCAACCGCCATCGCCTCGTTTCGCTTGTGGCAAGCGTTGTAAAGGTAATGCTCCACGTCCGGCGGATATTCCTTTACTGGAATCCCATGCGCGACAGCCCACTCTTTTGCGATTAGGTCAACGCCTTTCGCCTCGCCCTCAAGAACGGTGATGTCGGTAAAATTGTTTTCCGAAACGCATTCTTCTATTTTTGAGAAAATCCATTCTTTGTCCGTTATCGAGCAGCTTCCGCATACAAACAGTTTCATTTTCGCTCCATTACCTCGCTCAGGCGCAAAAGCTCAAAGCCGTTCGCGTCCATGCAAACATTCTTGTAGCGCGACGGATCGACTTTTCGCTTGGGAAAGCTTTTGTTCCAGTCGTTCAAAAAATAATCTTCCGTAACAAATGTTTGGTGCGTGTGGCCGTGAATGTTTGCGCAGGCGTCCTTCTTGTCCAAAAAGACAGGTTCGTGCGACAAGACGTAGTCGCCAAAAAGCAGCGGCCCCTTGTAAACGTTGTCAAAGCCGAGGCTTGTGTAGAATTCGATAAAAGTTGTGAAAGGTCGCTTGTCGTTTCTAAAGTCGTGGTTTCCAAGAATCAAATTCATCTTGCGGTTCCTTTTCATCCGCATCACGGCGTTCATGATTTTTGACCGCTCCATTTTTGCGTTCAAATACACGTCGCCAAAATTCCAAATCAAGCAGTCGTCGGGGAGCGCGTCAAATTTCTTTAGCAGGAACTCCGTCATCTCCGCGCAGCCTTTTGGCGAACAGTCAAACGGACGGCCGCAATATTTGATTATGTTCGTGTGGAACAAGTGCAAGTCGCTAGTGATGTAAATCTTTTCCGGCGGATAGCCCAGCGTAAACTCTTCTTTTGTCAGACGCTTGTAATCCATAGCGGCGCTATTATAGCGCAAGCCCGCAATTCGCACATTAAAGCCGCGCTTTAATCATTTTTAATGATTTCCCAATGTCCGCCTTTGTCGGCTCCGACGCGGCGAATGAGGCCTTTTTCTTTAAGCTTGCTTATATTTTCTTTTGTCTTGCGAAGTGAAATTTGTAGAATCTGAGACAACTGCAAGGCGGTTATGAAACCATTTTTTTCGATTTCGGCAAGAATTGTTTTCTGGTTTTCAGTGACCTTTTCAGTGACCTTTTCAGTGACCTTTTCAGTGACCTTTTCAGTGACCTTTTCTTGGACATTTTTCTTTTTGCTCGCCTCGATTCCAGCAAGGACATATAAATCCTTGTCGTCGTATTTTGTGACGATGCCGGAAGTGTGCATTTCGTCAATAATTCTGAACGCTTCAGAAGGCTTTGCTTCCAAAATCTTGGCGACTTCCTCGACTGTAAACGCCCTGCTTTGCGACATCAGGCCCAGCGAAATAGTCTGGCTTTGCGACAATTTCCGCGCGTCGTCTATTCTTTTCATAAAAAGGTAAGCGGCGTCGTTTATGGGCTTTCGCATTATCGTGACCGTCACGCTGTCGCTCCCTTCCTTTACTTTTGGAAGCGGCTTTCCATAAAGAAGCAAAAGCTGATAAAGCAAATGATAGCCGCTGCCTTCCTTTTCCATGTAGTTGAGGTCAAAGAAAATCTTGCCGAATTTCTCGTTTCTCTGAAAGCTTGAATTAAAGATGTTTTCCGGAGTGATTCCCAAAGGCAGCGTTCCCGGGTTTGCCATCTCCATGCGGTCAGGGTATAGCTTAATAAAAATGTCTCCGCGCATTGTGTAAGGGCGGTGAACGAGCGCGTTCACCAAGAGCTCGCGGATCACTTTGTATTCGTAAGCCCAAACTCTGTCGCGGTGCAAGGTGTTCGGGATTTCGTAATATTCTTTCCAGTCGGGAATGTCGTTCCATACGGCGTCAACAAGTTGCTTTGGGCTCAGGTCGTCATCGTCATACATGAACTTGTTTATTTTCTCGCCTTTTTCGTCATACTTAATTACTTGGATTTTTGGAGCGGACCATGCGTTTGTCCTTTGGAAGTGGTTTCCAATCCAAAGGCATCCAAGATTCGTCAAGAAGCCGTCTTCCGTTGCAAGGCAATAATGTTCCAGCAATTCACTGTCGGACTTTGATTTTACAAAATCGCTTACGCGGGAAGAGCTTTTGATGTCGTTGATAAAGAGCGCTGTTTTTTCTTTGTCGCATTCGCTGAACTTCTCATGGCTCTTTTGGCTTTCCCAAACATAAGAGGTTCGGTCTGTGAGAATAAAAGAGAACTCGTCCGCTTTTACCGGCTTGCTGGAATCTCCGATTCGCATGTAATATTTTCCGTCAGTCGTTCCAGCGATGGTGGACTTGTTGTAAAAGACATGAAGCTTTATGTGTTCGCCGCCATTTTCCGCAACAATTTTTTCTGCGGAGCAGTTGACGTTTATTGTTGTTTCGGCTATCCTCTTTTCGATTTTTGGAATAAGGCTGTCAGGAATCTTTTGGCCTTCGGGCGGAAGTGTGTCGGCGTCCTCAATTCCGATGTCGATGGTCCCTCCGCGCGTGTTAGCGAAGGCGACGCAATCTTTCGCCAATTCGGAAAAATCAGCGGTCTTTCCAACAACCGTTCTTAGAGATTTTTTGTCGTACAAAGAATTTTCTACAGCCATTGCGGTTATTCTATCACAATTTTTGATTCACTGCAAACTAAAATTCATGTCACCTAAAATGTCACCTGTTTTATTTTAACGTTACAAATCTTGACAAAAAGTACTTGTTTTTGTATGTTAAACGTAACAAAACTTGATGAAACAAGGTTAAATTCCGTTCTAGCAAGTTCGGGACGTAGAGGCCCCCGGTTCAAATCCGGGTTGCCCGATACAACGCTTCTGTCTTTTGACGGAGGCGTTTTTTTTATTTGGAGAAGGCGGCCTTGCAAGCAAGTCCGCGCGCCGTTTTATCGATGAGCCTAAATGGACCGCCTTCGCGCTCCATTTTTAACGGCTCTTCGATTTTAGGCGGGTTCAAATCCGGGTTGCCCGACTAGGAAAGCAAGCTCTCAAACGAGGGCTTGTTTTTTTTTGTTTGGGGAAGGCGGCCTTGCAAGCAAGTCCGCGCGCTACGCGGACTTTCCAAAGGCGCATTGAAAAAGAACGGAAGCGGCGGATGCCATAAAAGCTGTAACGGCAAGTTATGGCTACAAGCCTGAGCGCTCTTGTCTCCGCGGACAGGCGGGTGCCGCCATTGCTTCCAAAAAAAATAAACTTTTGAAGAAGCGGGAGCGCTCTATATGCGGGTCTCAAATCTTCAAAAGTTTACGACGAGGGCGTTAAGTGTGGTTACGCTCTATATGCGAGTTAGCACACTTAACGCTCTCGACAGGATTGATTATAGCGCGCGTCTGAGTTTTTGTCATTAAAGTAATACTTTATTGACAACTTCATCTTTTTGGCTTACACTTAAAGAGCCTTGTGTGGCCGACCATGGGGGCAATGGTAGCCCTTTTCCGATTGACCACTTGAGGCTTTTTTTTGCCCAATTGACTGTATGATATCGTTGGGCAATTTTTTTTGCAAAAAAAAGAGTCAAGAAAACCCAATATGCCGCGCTCTTATTACGCGGTGTTTTGATTTTCTTGCGTTTTTGTCATTAAAGTTCTGCTTTAATGCGCGAACCGCCGGCGCGCGTTATAATGACAAATATGGGCGTTGACATTTTATATTATGTGGACCATGACTTGCC
>ONET01000066.1 GCA_900316905.1 uncultured Treponema sp. | reverse complement strand
GCTATTTTTGATTTGCTTTTTGATTTTGAATTTGCGCCGCGACGACGAGACTGTAATCCGCGAGCGGATAAAGACCTTGCAGCTTGGCGTTGTGGACGAATACCTTTCAAAAAAAGAGGCGCTTGACTGGGAGGCCATTTCGGGCCGCCGCGAGGCCGTTACAAAGGAAATCATTTCAAGCCTTGGCGGCCGCGCCAAAAAACGGCAGGCTCAAGTCGAGGAGTTGATAAACCGCAGTTGGGACGAATTGTTCGCCGCGATGAATTTGCGGCCGGCGTCAGGCGCGGACTCAAAGGGCGGCCTTGAAAACGCGCAAGAAATAAAGGCGATGCTTCAGGAAATCTTGTCCAGCGGCGCGATAAAAGTTCAGTCAGTCGCGGCGGCTTCTCCCGCTCCCGTTAAGGCCGCGCCAAAGCCGGCTGCCGTTGAAGAAGTCGCGGACGCGGAACCGGTGGAAGACTTGGAAGGAGTTGCCGACGCGGAACCTGTCGAAGCGGCGGACGCGGAACCGGTGGAGGACTTGGAAGAAATTCCCGAAGCGGAAGAAGTCGCGGACGCGGAACCTGTCGAAGATTTGGAAGAAGTCGCGGACGCGGAACCGGTCGAGGACTTGGAAGAAGTCGAAGCGGTTGACGCGGAGCCTGTCGAAGACTTGGAAGAAGTTGCCGACGCGGAGCCGGTGGAAGATTTGGAAGAAATTCCCGAAGCGGAAGCGGTCGAAGCGGAAGAAGTCGCGGACGCGGAGCCGGTGGAAGACTTGGAAGAAATTCCCGAGGCGGAACCGGTGGAAGACTTGGAGGAAGTCGCGGACGCGGAGCCTGTCGAGGAACTTGAAGAACTTGAAGAACTTGAAGACGTTGCGCCTCTTGAATCAGTTGATGGACATGAAAATGATGCGCCTGTCGTTCTGGAATCTCCGCTTGAAGCCCAGCCGGTGGAAGATTTGGAAGAAATCCCCGAAGCGGAAGAAGTTGCGGACGCGGAACCGGTCGAAGATTTGGAAGAAATTCCCGAAGCGGAAGCGGTCGAAGCGGCTGACGCGGAACCGGAAAGCGATGAGGACGAAAGCCCCGCTTCGTCTTCCGTTCCCGAAGACATCCGCGAAGACGTGGCCTCGGACTTTTTTGCCGTCCACCAAGACAGCGAAGAGCGCAAAGAAGGCGAGTCTCATTCCCGCGACGACGCCTTTGACCCCTTCTTTAACGTCCGCGACGCTTTTGAGCCCAACGAGGAAACTGAGTCCTTGGCGCAAAACTTTGTCATATCCGAGCCAAACTTTAAAGACCTTGACACAAGCGGCCGCGAGCAGGCGGTCAACGGAACTTTTGAAGAAGACAAGAAAAATATAGAAAAAGAAATTTCGCTTGAAGAGTTCGGCGTTCAGCAGCAAAAGGAAAGGGAAGAGTTTTCGGAGGACCTTGAATTTGGAGCGCCAAACACAAGGAATGATGACGACGGAACCGACGTCGCTTCCACGTTCACTACGGAAAAACCGAGGTTTGAGCGCTCTCCGTTTGCCGCTTTCGCAAAAGCCGCGCCTCAAGTCCAGGAAAACAAAAGCGCCGCCCTTTTGTCCGACGCGGAGCAAGACTCTGCCTCCGCCGCAGCCGCCATTCCGATTTCAGGCGGAAAATCTTTCATGTTCTCTTCGTTTGGGCAAAACCAAAATTTTTCGGAGCTGCAGGCGGCGGATTACAGCGCGATTGTCCAAGACTCAAACGGAGTTTTTTCAATCACCGACGACTTGCAGACCGGCGGCTTTGTTCAAGACAATTCCTTCAAGCGCTTGGTTGATTCGGTGTTGAACAAGGCTTGAAAATCCTGTAAAATGTTCCGCATGAAAATTACATCGGAACTAAAAGTTCGCACATACGAATGCGATTCATACGGCCATGTCAACAACGCCGTCTACGTGAACTATCTTGAATACGGAAGAATGGAATTTTTGAACGGCGTCGGCTTTGACTACAAGGGAATCGTCGCCGCCGGCTATTATCTTTACATTTCCCACATCGACATCCACTACAAGGCTTCGGCTTTTTTGGGCGACAAGCTTTTCATTGACGCGGAGCCAGTGGAAATGGGAGCGGTCAAGGGAACGATACGGCAAGTGATCAGAAAAGAGGACGGCACCGTTTGCGCCCAAGCCGACGTGACATGGGCAAGCGTCAATTCACAAGGCAGGCCTTGCAGGCTTCCTAAAGAATACTTGGTTCCAGGCCTCTTTCCTGACAAGGCTTGATTTTTTTTAGGCGCTCTTGGCCGCCAAAAGTCATGAGCCTAGGCAGCTTTGCATTAGCTGGACAAACAAGTAGATGTGCTTGTAAACTCCGACTCCCAGCTCTTTTATTGGGTGGTCGGAGAATTTGTCCAATTCCTTCCAGTTTATGATGACCTCGCCTTTGGGCTTGGCGTAATCTTCCAAAAGCGTTTTTGTGGTCTTTGCGATTGTTATCAAATTCTTTGTTCCGTCAACGCAAATGTTCTTTGCCTCGTCGTTAAGGTCGCTGATGAGCGTTCCGATGATGTTGCGCGCTTCTTTGTCGCGCTCGACTCTGGGCATGTGGTTTTTGATGCGGATTCCAATGTCCGCGTCCTCGGCGATCTTCGCGTCAAAGGCCAAGAGGGTTTCGCTGGATTCCAAAAGCGCGTGGTAGGCGTTTGACATTGGGGCGGAAAGCGCCTGCGTTGACCAAGTGCCGCGCACCAAGACCAAGTCTGAAAATTCGCGCACGTCTTTTTTTACAAAGTCAAGCAAGAAGGCCTTGTAATAGTTGAGCGGCTGCACGAATTCAAAAGCCCCTAAGTTCTTTCGCTCGTAAAGCGCGGAGTTTGTGGAAGTGTAGTTGGCCAGGCGCTCCACGGCCGTCGTTCCGAAAATTTGTTCCAGCAAGCTGTCGATTTTGTTGTTTTGTTGCGCCAGCGCAATCGAGTTGAGCGCCTTTTCCGCGTCGTTCCTTGTCTTGTCGATGAAGCCGTCGACGATGGGCTGCTCGTTGTAGGTGAAGTCGGGCATGTAGTTGGGGTCTTTTGTGATGACTTGAATCATCATTTCAAAGACGCGGCTCAAGCGGATGGAATTCATCTTTGAGCAGATTTTGTTCCATACGTTTTGCGGAACCGGCTCGTTTCCCTTTGTTTCCTTGAAAAATTTTATCATGTCGGACCAATCCTCGCGCTCCGGCAAAAGCCAAGCCACGGCGATGAAGTCCTTTAGGTCTTCTCCGATGTATTCCGCGTTGATTTTTTCAAACTTTGGAATGGACGTGAATTCGCCCTCGCGCAAGGACGAGTCGAATTTTTTTAGGGTAAAGTAAAAGTCAAAGGAGCAGAAACTTTTGAAAATCATCAGCTTTCTGTACAGCGCCTCTATGCGGGCGATTTTTTCTCCGTTGAAAATTTGCAGGAACATGTCTATGTTTTGGCGCACTTGCTCGTCAAGCTGGTCCACGCTTACGCCTTGGGCTGCGGCCTTTATGCTTTCTTCCGAAAGCGCGTCCACGACCTCGTGTTCCTTTTCGTTGAGGGAGTAGGTTATCGCCAAATACTTGATGCGGTTGGGATTGTCTTGGGCCATGAACATGGCTTTTGCCGGGAACACGGCCTTGTAGATGTCATACATCAACTTGGCGAAGGAGGGCTGAACCTCGTCGTTCTTGTAAAAATGATATTTCGCCTTTGAAAGAGCCTTTGCTATTTGCTTGAGGCGGCGCTTTTTTTCCGCGTCCGGATCGTCTGACTTGAACAAAGATGAAAACAATTTCGCCAAAAAACTTTGTGATTCTGCCATAATAAAAAAATAATAATGTATAGAAGAAAAAAAAGCAATAGCGTTTTTGACGCTTTGTTTTTTTGTCGCTTGCATTTTTGCTTAATTAGCGCTAGAATTGCGTCATTCATATCCATTGGAGGATCAACTAAAATGAAAAAAATTGTGATCATAGCTCTCGCCGTCGCGGCAATGGCCGTCGTCGCGGGCTGCGCTAAAAAAGAAGGCGACAAAAAGGCGGCCGACAGCCGTCCGACAATCCGCCTTGTGACAGACGCGACTGGAATCGACGACAAGTCGTTCAACGCGGCCGCTTGGCGAGGAATCGTTGAGTTCTACGGAGAAAGCGTTGAAAGCGCCAAAAGCCGAGGAAGCCTTTATGACGTCGTTACCTGCCAGACTCAGGACCAGTACCTTCCGACCCTCAAGCAGTTGGCCGACGAAGGCTACGACTTGATTTGCGCGACGGGCTTCACCTTTGCCGACGCGATCACAGAAATCGCCGACGAGTATCCCGAGCAAAAATTCATGATTGTCGACGTTGACTGGGTTGGCCGGCCCAACGTAAAGGAATTTGTTTTCCACGAGGAAGAAGGCTCTTACCTTGTAGGCCTTGCCGCCGCTTACCAGGCCAAGGAAGACGGAATCGCCAACCCCAAGTTCGGCTTCATCGGCGGCGTTCCCGGAGCCACAATCACAAAATTTGAAGTGGGCTACATCCAGGGAATCCGCGCGGTTCTCCCCGACGCGGAAATTCTTGACTATTACGCCAACGACTGGGGAAAGCCGGAATTGGCCAAGACCCAGGCCAAGAACTGGTACAACATGGGCGTTTACGCCATTTTCTCCGCTGCCGGCGGAACCGGAAACGGAACCATCGCGCAAGCCAAGGAAATGCAGTTTGCCGGAAAGAACGTTTGGGCCATTGGCGTTGACTCCGACCAATACGCCGACGGCGTTTACGCCGAAGGAAAGTCCGCCGTCTTGACTTCAATGATCAAGCGCGTGGAAACTTCAACCTTGATCGCCTTGAACGAAGTCGCTGCCGGAAAATTCACAGGCGGCGTGGTCAACTTGGCGCTTAAGGACGACGGCGTTGACTATTCAAAGGCCAACAAAGTGTTCAGCATAAAAGTGATCGACGCCCTTGAGGCGGCCAAAAAGGACATCATTTCCGGCGCCGTCAAAATCGTTCCCACATACAAGGAAGCTTTGGCCCAGGGCTTGGTTCCCGACGGACTTGGAGCGATTGACGACTAAGCAAAGTGAACGGTCAAATTGAATGGGCAGTGGAAATGCTGGGAATCACAAAAAGGTTCCCGCATGTCCTTGCCAACGACAACGTCAATCTGCGCGTAAAAAAGAACGAAGTTCACGCTCTCTTGGGAGAGAACGGAGCCGGAAAGAGCACCCTGATGTCTGTTCTTTTTGGCTCCTACTTGCCGGATTCCGGCGTCATAAAAATCAACCAAAAAGAAGTTTCTCTAAAAAATCCCAATGACGCGACCGCTTTGGGAATTGGAATGGTGCACCAGCACTTTAAGTTGGTCGAAAACTACACAGTTACAGAAAACATCGTTTTGGGCGTTGAGCCTAAAACGCGTTTTGGCCTTCTTGACTTAAAGATGGCTCGCAAGGACGTTCAGGCCTTGAGCGACCTTTACGGCCTTAAGGTCAATCCCGACGAAAAAATTCAAGACATAACGGTCGGCATGCAGCAGCGGGTTGAAATTCTAAAAGTTCTTTACCGCAAGGCCGACATAATAATCTTTGACGAACCAACGGCGGTTTTGACGCCGCAAGAAATAGACGAGCTTATGGACATAATCCGCCTTCTTCAAAAAGAAGGAAAGACGATTTTGCTCATAACCCACAAGCTTAACGAAATCAAGGCCGTCGCCCAGCGCTGTTCGATTTTGCGGCGCGGAAAAATGATTGACACCGTTGACGTTTCCGCCACAAGCGAAGAAAAATTGGCAGAGCTTATGGTAGGCCGCGCGGTCAACTTTCAAATCCAAAAGGCGCCTCCCAAAATTGGCGGCGTTGTTTTGAGCGTCAATGACCTTTGCGTAAAAAATTCGCGCGGCGTGACAGCCGTTGACAATCTTAGCCTTGAGGTCCGCGCCGGCGAGATTCTTGGCGTGGCTGGCGTTGACGGAAACGGCCAAAGCGAGCTTGTGGCCGCGCTGACGGGGCTGGCCAAGCCTTCAAGCGGCAAAATTGTTTTCAACGGAAAGTACGTCACTAATCTTTCTGTCCGCGGCCGCATAGAGGCCGGAATCGCGTGCGTAAGCGAAGACCGCCGCCGCTATGGCCTTGTGTCGGAATTCACCGTCGGCGAAAACGCCGCGCTAAAGAATTACTACAAAAAATTTGTCAAGAACGGAATCTTTTTGGACAAGGCCGCCATGCAAAAAAACGGCGAGGCCTTGTCAGCGGCGTTTGACATACGCGGCGGCGAAGGCGGCGCGGAGGCCGGCGCCATGTCGGGCGGAAACCAGCAAAAGCTCATCATCGCCCGCGAGCTTAACATGGACGCGTCGCTCTTGATTTTTGCCCAGCCAACTCGCGGCCTTGATGTTGGCGCGATTGAATTCATCAGAAAAAAAATCGTGGCCGAGCGCGACGCAGGCAAGGCGGTTTTGCTTGTAAGCTTTGAGCTTGACGAAATCATGAACCTTTGCGACAGAATCGCCACGATTTCAAAAGGTAAAATCGCGGGCGTCTACAAGGCCGGCGAGGTGAGCGAGCGGCAAATCGGCTTGATGATGGCCGGAAGAACAATCTCTGGAGAAAGCCAATGAGCCAAGAAAATTCTGCTTTGGCCGCGGAAAAAAAGCCGCGCTCTTTGTATGACTTTTTGCTGAAATCTGACGGAGCGATTAGCCTTTTGGTCATTGTCTTGGGCTTTTTGTTCGCCACGATTTTGATAGCGCTTGTGGGCCGCAATCCCGGCGGAATGTACAAGGCGCTCTTTCAGTCAATGACAGGCTTGAACCTGAACAACGGCAAGTGGAACGTCCGCTACATCGGCGAATGGCTCAACTATTCCGCGCCCTTTATTTTTTGCGGCTTTGCCATGGCATTCGCTTCGCGCGTGGGCTTGTTCAATGTCGGAGGCGAAGGCCAGTACATCATCGGAATGACAATCGCTCAGTTGGGCGCCTTGTTTTTTCCGCAAGTTCCCGTTCTGCAAGTTGTCTTGGCGCTTCTTTTGGCCACGCTTGGCGGCGCCGTTTGGGGCGGAATTGTCGGCTGGTTCAAGGCCCGTTTTGAGGTGTCGGAAGTTGTCTCCACAATCATGCTCAATTACATAGCGCTTTATCTTTCGCGCATAGTCACTTTGGCGATTCCCGGAAGCAACACTTTCAAGACGCCCAATTTTCCCGCAAGCGCGTCGCTTAAAATTCCATTCATGACAAAGCTTTTCAACAATTCAAATTTAAACGCGGGAATTTTTTTGTGCCTTGCAGGAATTTTCATTTATTATATAGTCATGGAAAAGACAAAGGCCGGCTTTGCCATGCGCGCCACAGGCTTCAACAAGGAAGCGGCAAGGGCCGCGGGAATTCCTGTCGTTGCGAGCATTGTGGCTTCGATGGCGATTTCTGGCGCCTTTGCGGGAATCGGCGGCGGCGTTGTCGCGCTGGGCTCCTTCCGCTACGGCCGCGTGATTACCGGCATGGACAACTACGGCTTTACAGGAATGGCCGTGGCTCTTGTCGGAAATTGCACGGCGCTTGGAACCGCGCTCGCCGGCCTTTTGTTCGGCCTTTTGCAAGCTTCCCAGTCGCTGATGCAGTCCAACAACATTCCAAAGGAAATCACTTTCATCATACAGGGCTTGGTCGTTGTCTTCATCGCGCTAAAGACCGGCTTTAGAATGTTCTTCGCATGGCGCTCCAGAGCCGCCGCGAAAAAAAATCAAGGAGGGGAAAGCAAATGATTTTTTTTATCTTTCTTTCCATTTTTATGATTGTGGCTCACTTGTTGATAACTGCGGCGGGCGGAATGATTTCCGAGCGAGCCGGCGTTGTCAACATCGCGCTTGAAGGCCTTATGGCGATCGGAGCCTTTACGGCGGCGACAATCCATTTTTTTATGGAAGCCGCCGGCTTTGGCCGCTGGGATTTGCCGCTGGCCTTGCTTGCCGCCGCGCTCGTTTCCACCGCCTTCACGCTGATTCACGCCTACGCGTCGATAAGCCTCAACGCCGACCAAACTATAAGCGGAACTGGAATAAATTTGCTTTCAACTGGAATAACGATTTTCTTTAGCCAAATATTTTTCCACGCCGACAGAACGCTTCCGTTTCAAATGGGCTTGCTTCCCGACGCGACAGGCTTTTATCCCACTTTGTGGATCGCGCTCGCGGTGATTTTGATTTCTTGGTTCATGCTTTACAAGACGCCGTTTGGCCTTCGCCTGCGCGCTTGCGGCGAGCATCCCAACGCGGCGGCCAGCGTGGGCGTGAACATTTTTGGAATGCGCTATTTCGCGGTTTTGGCTTCCGGCTTTTTGGCGGGCCTTTCGGGCGCCTGCATGGTCCTTACGCAATCGATTCAGTACACAAGCAACACAGTCAACGGAACAGGCTTCATCGCGCTGGCCGCCGTGGCTTTTGGGCGTTGGAAGCCTTTGGGCATCGTTGGGTCCACGTTCTTGTTCGGCCTTGCTTCGGCGCTCGCCGTTTTGGCGCATGACTTTTTCCCAAGGCTCCTTCAGCATTTGCCGGCGGAAGTCTTTAACATCGTTCCATACGCGATAACGCTTTTGGCGCTTGTAATTTTTAGCGGAAAGAACTACGCGCCGGCGGCCGACGGAAAGCCTTACGTGACAAGGGGCTCGTGATGAATTTTAGCCGCCTTATCCTAAAAATGTTCGAGGCCTTTTCCATAGAGCGGTGGAACGACTTGATCCGTCCGTTTGAATTGGTTGAGATGGACAAGGCCGCCGAAAAAATGGTCTTGGCCTACATCATCGGAAAATACGAGGAAGCCGCCGGAAAGAAAATCAACTGGAATTGGATGATCAACGCCTCGCTTTTTGACTTGTTCAAAAAAATCGCGCTTTGCGACATAAAGGCTCCGGTGCAGGATTTGATCAAGGCCGAGTATCCTGACGAATTTTTGCGCCTTAACGAATGGGTTCTTAACCAATACAAGCCTTACATCGACGACAAGGATTTCTTTTCCAAGTTCACGATTTACATAGGCCAAAAGGCAAAGTCAATTCCAATTCCAGAAGACGATTATTTGACAAGCCGCGTCTATTTGGCCGCGCACAAGTATTCCACCATGCGCGAGCTGCAAATGCTCAAGCTTGTGAACGAGCGAGTCCGTTACGAAAAAATTGAAAGGGAGCTTAATGCCAGCCTTGCAAAGTATTCGGAGCTGCGCGGCCTTCAATTGCTTTTGACCAAGCAGCGGCCCTTTGAATTTTTGCTAAAGATAGAGCAGCTTCGCTTTCAGCGCCGCTGGAACCAAACCCCGCGCATTCCGCACACGAGCGTTTTGGGCCACTGCTATTTTGTTGCCGCCATCACCGCGCTTTTGCAAAAGGAATGCGGCGCCAATCTTTGCCAAAAAAGAATTTACAACAATTTCTTTTCCGCGCTTTTCCATGATTTGCCGGAGGCTGTCACTCGCGACATCATTAGCCCCGTCAAGCAGGCCACGGACGCTCTTCCGCAAATAGTCAAGCGCATAGAGGACGAAATCGTGGGCCGCGAGCTTGTTCCCCTGATGGAAGACTTTTATTCCTCGGAGCTCATGTATTGGACCAGCGATGAATTTGAAAACAGAATTTTGCGCGACAAAAAAAACACAAGCGTTTCTTTTGAAGAATTGAACCAAAAATACAACAGCGCGGAATTTTCTCCTGTTGACGGAAAGCTGGTGCGCCTTGCCGACCACCTTAGCGCCTTCATGGAGGCCGACATTTCCATTAAGCACGGAATAACAAGCGCCCACTTGGTGAACGGACGCGACAATTTGTTGAAGAGCCATCCCGCGGGCTTGATGATAAATGGAATTGATTCCGGCGCCTTGTTTTTGGAAATCGGCGCCCGCTGACTTTTTTTGCAGGCTGTTTTGTGTATTGAATAAAATCGCATTTTATTGTAGAATTGTCTAATTATGATAGTTGACAAAATTCTAACCGCGATTTTTGGCTCCGCCAACGACCGTGAAGTAAAAAAACTGCGTCCGATTGTGGACAAAATCAACGCCCGCGAAGAATGGGCGGCCTCGCTTAAAGACGAAGACTTTGCAAAGCAAACAAAAATATTCAAGGAAGAGCTTGCCGCCGGCAAGACGCTTGACGACATTTTGGTGGACGCTTTTGCCTTGGCGCGAGAGGCCGCCAAGCGCATTTTGGGCGAGCGGCCTTACGACGTTCAGCTTATGGGCGCCTTGGTCCTTCATTCCGGCCGCATAACCGAAATGAAAACCGGCGAAGGAAAGACCTTGATGTGCGTCGCAGCCGTCTATCTTAACTCGCTTAGCGGAAAGGGCGTTCATATCGTCACCGTAAACGATTATCTTGCCGAGCGCGACGCTGAATGGATGCGCCCGGTTTACGGCTTGCTTGGCCAGACTGTCGGAACTATTCTTTCCAACATGGACAACGACGCGCGCCGCGCCGCCTACGCCTGCGACATCACTTATGGAACAAACAACGAGTTTGGCTTTGACTATTTGCGCGACAACATGTGCATTGAGCTTGAAAGCAAGGTTCAGCGCGGTTTTAACTTTTGCGTTGTGGACGAAATCGACTCAATCTTGATTGACGAGGCGCGCACTCCGCTCATCATCAGCGGCGCGGGAGAGGACGACACTTACAAATTCCACGAGGTTGACAAATACATCGGCGAGTTGACGGAAGTTGCCAAAGACCCAAAGACCGGCGATTACCCCGACGAAGTCCAGATGACCCCCGAAGAGCGCGCCGCCTTGCAGGGCGACTACAAGCTTGACGAAAAGTCAAAGCACGTTTCTTTTACCGACAAGGGAATGAACCATATCGACGCGATTTTGCGCCAGCACAATTTGATTCCCGCTGGAACAACTGTTTTTGACTCGGAAAACTTTGAGTACGTCCATTACTTTACGCAAGCCTTGAGAGCGCACAAGCTTTATCACGCGGAAGTCGATTACCTTGTCAAAGACGGACAAGTGCAAATCGTAGACGAGTTCACGGGCCGCGTCTTGGAAGGAAGGCGCTACGGCGACGGCTTGCACCAAGCGATTGAAGCCAAGGAACACCTTAGAATCGCCCAAAGAAACCGCACGATGGCCACAATCACGTTCCAAAACTTTTTTAGAATGTACAAAAAGCTTTCGGGCATGACTGGAACCGCGGCCACCGAGGCGATAGAGTTCAACAAAATCTACAAGCTTGACGTTGTTGCCATTCCGACAAACAGGCCTGTGGCGCGCAAGGACGAAAACGACGAGGTCTACCTTAACGAAAGCGACAAGTGGGAGGCCATGTGCAAGGAAATTCAAGAGGCCCATTCAAAAGGCCAGCCTGTTTTGGTTGGAACGATTTCTGTTGAAAAATCAGAGCGCTTGAGCGCGCTTCTTACAAAGAAAGGAATCCGCCATGAGGTCTTGAACGCCAAAAACCACGCGCGCGAAGCCACGATCATAGCCGAGGCGGGCGCGAAAGGCGCGGTTACGATAGCCACCAACATGGCCGGCCGCGGAACCGACATCAAGCTTGGCGGCAATCCTGAGATGCGCGCCCGCAAGCGCGCCGGAACGGAAGCCACAAAGGAACAGTACGAGGCCGCGCTCGCCATTGAAAAAGAGCAGTGGAAAAAGGACTACGAGGAAGTCAAGAATCTTGGCGGCCTTTATGTAATAGGAAGCGAGCGCCATGAAAGCCGCCGCATCGACAACCAGCTGCGCGGCCGCTCGGGACGACAGGGAGACCCCGGCCGCTCAAAGTTCTATATTTCTATGGACGACGACTTGATGCGCCTTTTTGGCGGCGAGCGCATGAAGAACATCATGACAAGAATCGGCATGGAGCCGGGCGAGCCGATTGACCACCCGATGCTCAACCGTGGAATCGAGCGGGCGCAGCGCAAGGTTGAGGAGCGCAACTTTGAGATCCGAAAGCACTTGCTTGACTTTGACGACGTTCTTAACGAACAGAGAAGCGTTATTTACGAGCAGCGCGACGCGATTTTGGCCGACAACGATTTGAGCGGCCGCGTCTTTAACAACGCCAAGGATTTCTTGACGGACTTGTTCGGACAATACGGAAAGAAGGGCAACGAAAAGGAAATCGCTGAGGAAGTCAAGAATGTCTTTGGCTTGCAGCTTCCGCCCGAGCGCTTGAACATTGAGGCGATTGAAAGCGAGCTTCAAAACGACATCACTCAAAAGGAGTCTTTGGTCGGAAAAGAAAACCTCAATATGTTCATCCGCTACCAGTATGTCCAGTCCATCGACAAAAAATGGCTTGACCAGCTTGAATTCCTTGAGGCCTTGCGCGAGGCCGTAAGCCTTAGAAATTACAGCGGAAAGAATCCTTTGACCGAATACAAGATTGACGGATTCAACCAATTTTACGACGCGCTTGACTCAATAAGGCAGACGATAATTTCACGCCTCTTTAAGGCTAGAATCCAGCTTTCGCCGGAAGCTTTGGCCGAGCGCCAGCGCCGCGAGGAGGCCGCCCGCATGAGCGCCTTGAACGCACGCCACGACGAGACCGGACAGAACTTTGGCAGCCAAGTCGGCGGCCCCCATGCTTCCGGAGCCGGAGCCTTTGACGGAGACGCGGCAAGACGGCAGGCGGCCGGCGGC
>ONET01000109.1 GCA_900316905.1 uncultured Treponema sp. | reverse complement strand
GAGGAAATGATTTCCAAAGTCAAGGCCATAAACGGAATCATCGAAGGAAACTTTGACATTGTGAGCCAGCTTGAAGGCGCCACCGAAACCGGCCGCGAAAGCGTCGCGCAAGTTTTGTCGATGGTCAACGAAATTGAAAACGAGTCCAAGCAGCTTTTGGAAATGAGCCGCATGGTCGCCCAAATTTCAAGCCAGACAAACTTGCTTGCCATGAACGCCGCCATCGAGGCCGCCCACGCCGGAGAAGTCGGCGCCGGCTTTAGCGTTGTCGCCGACGAAATCAGAAAGCTGGCCGAAAATTCCGGCAACGAGGCCAAACGCATCGACGCCACGCTAAAGAAAGTCAAAGAGATGATAGACAACGCCTACTCAAGCTCCGGCCTCGCCCAAAAGGAATTTGACAACGTCGTCGGCTTGGCCAACAAGGTCAAGTCAAAGGAAATGGAAGTCAAGACCTCAATGGCCGAGCAAAACGAAAGCAACGCCAAGCTTTTGGACCGCCTTTCGCAAATGAAGGACGCCACAAAGGCCGTCGAAGACGCCGCCGCCGACTTGAGCAAAAACACAGAGCAGGTCATCAGCTCGATAAGCGACATCGGAAAAAAAGTTTCCGACTAGCCGATTATGTCTCCGCGCGAAACGACTGTCTTGTAGCCGATCGCGTCAAGCCTCTTTTGGACGCAGGACAGGCATTGGGCGCTTTCTTCGCCCATGCAAATTTTGTTGTCGTAGAGCGCGTATTTTTTTCTGTCCGCGACGGGCGTAAGGTTTGGCATGATAACGTTGGCCCCGCTAAGAATTCCCTTTTCGCGGCCTTTTGGGTCAAGGGTTCCGAGCGCGGTCGTCGCGGGAAGCAAAATGTTTGGCTTTATTAGCCTTATGACAGAAAGCAAAAAGCAAGTCAATTCCACGCTTCCCGCGCTCTCGTTGGCAAAAGGCGTGTCCTTGTGGGGGATGAAGGGGCCGATTCCGCACATCTGGGGCGAAAACTCTTCTATAAATTTTAGGTCACAGGCCAAGTCGCTTGCGGTCTGGAAGGGAGAGCCTACCATAAAGCCCGCGCCGACTTGGTAGCCAAGCGAGCGCAAATTTTTTAGGCAATCCATGCGGTTGGAAAAACTCATCGACTCTGGGTGAAGCTTTTTGTAATGCTCTTCGCTCGCGGTCTCGTGGCGCAAAAGGTAGCGGTCGGCTCCGGCTTCGCGAAGGCGCTTGTAGCTTTCAAATGAGCGCTCGCCGACGGAAAGCGTCACGGCGCAGTCCGGCCGCTCGGCTTTTATTTGTTTTACAAGAGCGCAAAGAAGATCGTCGGTCCAGTAGGGGTCTTCGCCGCCTTGAAGGACAAAGGTTCTAAAGCCAAGCTCGTAGCCTTCGCGCGCGCAGGATAGAATTTCTTCGGCGGTCAGTCTGTAGCGGTCGGCCTTTTTGTTTTCGCGCCGTATGCCGCAGTAAAGGCAGTTGTTCTTGCAGTTGTTGGTGAACTCTATAAGGCCGCGGATGTAAACGTCGTTTCCGTATATTTTCTTCCGTTCCGTTACGGCCAGCTCACGCAAAAGGGCGGCCGCCTCCTGGTCGCGCTCCGTGATTAAGAGCGCGTACTCTTCTTTTGATAGCGAGTGTTTTTGGGAGAGTTTTTCTATGATGGAACGAACGCCGCCGGTCATGCGAAAAATATTGCCGATTTGCCGCCTGCATGTCAACCGCATTATGAATGCAATAACAAAAAAATGCTCCCAGTTGCGGCTGCGTCAGATCGGCGCCGCTTGATAACTGCGCTACACGCGCATTGCGCCTTGAAACTTTCTACGTTTGCCGCTATCGCGGCAGGCGCAAAGCGAGTGTCGCCGCCTGTCGCCCCGCGCCTTCGCGCATTTTTTTACTGCTTCCAGTTGCGGTTGTGTCAGATCGGCGCCGTTCGTTCGCTCTTGAACAAAGCGGCGGGAGGGGCTATAATTTTCGCATGCCTTTGTACGACCCAAAATCGTCCCGCGCGGACGAGTTCATCAACCACCAAGAGATTCTAGAGACATTGGCCTACGCCGACGCGCATAAAAGCGACGAGGCTTTGATCGATTCAATCCTAAAAAAAGCCAAGCCCTTCCGCGACCAAAAGGGCTTTCATTGCGCGGGCCTCAGCCACAGGGAAGCGTCCGTGCTTTTGGCCTGCGACATTCCGCAAAAGACAAAGGAAATGTTCGCTCTTGCCGAAGAAATAAAGCAAGCCTTTTACGGAAACCGCATCGTGCTTTTCGCGCCGCTTTACCTTTCAAACTATTGCGTGAACGGCTGCCTTTACTGCCCATACCACGCCAAGAACAAGAGCATTCCGCGAAAAAAACTTACGCAAGACGAAATCCGCGCCGAGGTGACGGCCCTGCAGGACATGGGCCACAAGCGCCTTGCGATAGAAGCCGGCGAAGACCCAGTCAACAACCCGATAGAATACATACTTGAAAGCGTAAAGACAATTTATTCCATCAAGCATAAGAACGGAGCGATTCGCCGCGTCAACGTCAACATCGCCGCCACCACGGTGGAAAACTACGCCAAGCTTAAGGCCGCTGAAATCGGAACCTACATTTTGTTCCAAGAAACCTACAACCGCCAGGGCTACGAGACCCTTCACCCGACAGGCCCCAAGCATGACTACGCCTGGCACACAGAGGCTATGGACCGCGCGATGGAAGGCGGAATCGACGACGTGGGACTAGGCGTTTTGTTTGGCCTTGAAAGCTACCGCTATGAATTCGCGGGCCTTTTGATGCACGCCGAGCACTTGGAGGCCGCCAAGGGAGTGGGGCCGCACACGATAAGCGTTCCCCGAGTGAAGAAGGCCGACGACATAGACCCCGACGTTTTTGACAATTCAATCCCCGACGAAATTTTTGAAAAAATTATCGCCTGCATCCGCATCGCCGTTCCCTACACAGGAATGATAATCTCTACGCGCGAAAGCGAAAAAGTTCGCGCCGCGGCCCTGCGGCTTGGCATAAGCCAAATAAGCGGAGGCTCGCGCACCAGCGTCGGCGGCTACACGCAAAAGGAGCGGCCCCACGACACAGAGCAGTTTGACGTGAGCGACCAGCGGAGCCTTGACGAGGTTGTCCAGTGGCTTATGGAAAAGGACCACATTCCGTCCTTTTGCACGGCCTGCTATCGGGCGGGGCGCACGGGCGACCGCTTTATGAGTCTTTGCAAGAGCGGGCAGATATTGAACTGCTGCCACCCCAACGCGCTGATGACCTTGGCCGAATACCTTGTGGACTACGCAAGCCCTTCGTGCAAGGCTCTTGGCTATAAAATGATAGAAGACGAGCTGGATAAAATTCCAAACGGCAAGGTCAAGGAAATCGCCCGCGGCCACATCGAGGCGATAAAAAATTCCGACGCGCGCGACTTTAGGTTTTAGCCTTTATGGAGCGGCTTTTGGAGGAACAAGTGGACGCGCGAAACGGAGCGAGCGTTGGCGCCAACAAAATTCACATTTCCTTTTTGGGAGCGATGAACGCAGGCAAGTCAAGCCTTGTGAACGCCGTGACTTCGCAAGACATAAGCGTGGTTTCTTCCGCTCCGGGAACGACGACCGACCCGGTGAAAAAATCGATGGAGCTTTTGCCGCTTGGCCCGGTCTTGCTTATAGACACTCCGGGCTACGACGACACGGGCGAGCTTGGCTCTTTGCGCGTTCAAAAAACGATGGACGCGATAAGGCAAAGCGACGCGGCGGTCTTGGTCTTGGACGCTACGCTTGGCGTTAGGGAATGCGACAAAAAGGCCGCCGCGCTTTTAAAGGAGAAGGCCATTCCCTTTGTCGTCGCTTGGAACAAGGCCGACCTTCGCGCGCCAAGCGATTCCTGCGATTCCGGCGCATTCGAAAAGGCCGCCGCCGTTTTTGGCCTTGAAACGCCGGCCGTCTTTGTCAGCGCTAAGACCGGCTCTAATATAGAAGAATTAAAAGAAAAAATCGCGCTCGTTGCAAAAAGTTCCGACAGCAAAAAAGAATTTATCGGCGGCCTTGTAAAGCCCGGCGATACTGTAATCCTTGTGATTCCCACCGACGAGTCCGCCCCCAAGGACAGGATAATCCTTCCGCAGCAAATGGCGGTCCGAAGCGTAATAGACAAGGGCGCCTTGGCGGTTTCATGCAATCCGCAAACCTTAAAGGCCGCGCTCCTCTCGATGAAAAAAGCGCCCGACTTAGTCATAACCGACTCGCAAGCCTTTTCTTCTGTGGCGAAAATTCTTCCAAAAGAAACTCCGCTGACAAGCTTTTCCATATTGATGGCCGACTACAAGGGAACTTTGCGGGCGGAAGTGGAAGCCGTTCAAAAAATAAAGGAGCTAAAGGACAATGACCTTGTCCTTATAAGCGAAGGCTGCAGCCACCGCCGCCAGTGCGCCGACATCGGAACGGTGAAGCTTCCGGCCGCGCTGAAAAAGTTTACTGGAAAAGACTTGCGCTTTGAGTGGACAAGCGGCCAAGGCTTTCCGCGCGACCTTTCGCCATACGCGCTCGCGGTCCATTGCGGGGCCTGCATGCTCAACGCTCGCGAAATGCAAGGCCGCCTGGCTTTGGCCAAAGAGAGCGGACTCCCGATGACAAACTACGGCATGGCGCTGGCCCTTTGCTCGGGCCTTTTGGAGCGGAGCCTT
>ONET01000062.1 GCA_900316905.1 uncultured Treponema sp. | reverse complement strand
GAAAGCAGGTTCTTGTCCTTTGCCTTTAGGCAGACTTTTATAGGCTTGTCCAAGCCGTAGCGTTCAAGCGCTGCTTCAGATGCGGAACGGCTTGTCACTCCCAATGTCGCAAGGGGCGACAAGCTCTTTATCAAAAGATTGACCTTGTTTGAGTCAAGCGCTTCCGTTCCGCTAATCCAGCCGCTTTCGCTTTTTTGCAAGACAAGCGTCGCGCCTGAATTTTCAATTGAAATGTAATCCGGCTCGCCCTTTAGCTTGAAGTTTTTTTGCGGAGACCTTAATCCCAGCAAAAATTGCGCCGCGCAAACAATCGCGAGCGCCGCCGCGACGCAGGCCAAAATTTTTGTCCGTCGTGAAATGTTGAAGTTTACGCTCATTTTTTCTCTCCATCGTCTTCGCTTTGTTTTTCTGTGTCCGCGGCTTTTGAGGCGCGAGGCTTTTCGACCACGCGCTCGTCGTTGGGATTGTATTTTACGCGTATCTCGGCGCGGCGGATTGTTCTAAGCCGCCAAACCAAGAGGCCGGCGAGCGCCACTAAGATTGCAAGGCCAAATTGGTTGAACAATTTGAATATTGTGGCGAGCGCTTCGTTTTTGATGTCAAGCAAGTTGCCGGCGATTCCCTTTGTGCGCATTTCGCAATAATCTTCCTCGCCGTTAAGGTAGTCCACGCTGTTGCGCATAAAATAAGCCATCGGCTCGCGGCCGTTTTCGTCAATCAATTGCGGCGTTGTGACTTGGGCGGAACTGATGAAAATAATTTTTGAGCTTTGGACGCTCTTGTCCAAGAATTCCCGAGCGGAAAGAGCGTCGCTTTGAACGCCCTTTTCCAAATTCGAAGCGTCCGCGTCTTCGTCCGCCGCAGGCTCGCTTCCGGCAAAGGCGCTCTTGAACTTTCCTTCAACCAGGACCGCCAAATTGTTTTCGTGAATCTTTTCTTTGTCTTCAGGCGGGAAAATGTAGCCGGGATACAATATTATGTTTTCGCTGGCGGTCCATGACTTTTCCGACGAGCGGACGAGGACTGTGGTTTTTGCGTCGGGGTTTTCCTTGGCGCCGCTTATGTCAATCGAGCCGTTTTGCAAGAAAATCATTTCTGGAATGTATTTTGTTATCGGGTTCTTGCGGTCAAGCTGCTTTTGTCCTATCATTGGCGCCCAGTTCATCTTGGCGCTTTGTCCCATGCCTTGCCTTTGGACATAGGCGTTTTCGTCCATCACGTAATCCGCTCCGGGAACAATTCCATAGGCGCCAAGCAATTTGTCCAAGCCCGTTTTTGGCTTTGAGTACGTCGGCTGCGAATTTCCGCCGCCTTCTTCGACAAGCGGCTCAAGGCAGAACAAAACGTTTCCGCCGTTCATCACAAACTGGTCAAGCTTTCTAAGTTCCTTGTCGCTAAATTCAGACTTTGGGCCGTTTACAATCGCGCACTTTATGTTGAGCGGAATGTCGTCCTTCTTCAAGTCGATTTCCTTGAACGAATATATGTCGCTCAAAACGGCGCGGAAACTTTCGCTTGTCATTTCGTTCCTGTTGTAAGGATTTCCGTAAAGAGAAAGCTCGTTGTGGCCGGTTATGTAGGCAATCTCAACGCTTTTTGAAAGCAGGCTTTCGATTGACGACGCGATGTTGTCCTGCAAGTTTTCCGCGCCGATCAAGCGCCAGCCAAAAAAGTTTTGCAGCTTTAGCGGAATGTTTCTAAATGAGCCGCCGAGTTCCAAGACAAGTCCGAGCGCCGTTGTCTTTTTTTCTTTTGTGTCGGGATCGTCGTAGTTGACGTTTTGAATGCCGAATTTTTCTGCAAGCTCCACGGCTTCTTGTCCCTGCGCGTTCTTTACGGCAAAGTTTATTTTTCCCTCAAACTTTTTGTTCAGCTCGTCGGCCGCCTCTTTTACAAGGCCTTCGATTTTTCCCAAACCGGCGATTCCAAATTCCTTGAGGTCGGCGGCGGGGTAGAGCGTCAAATTCAATCCGCCGCTCAAGGCCGCGAGCGCGTCGTTTGTTGAAATCATTTTTGACATGGCCGTTGTGAGCGTGTATTCCAAGCCGGCGGTTGAATTTAGCGAGTCGAAAGTTTTTACGTTGTCGGCGTATACAATCGCGCAGCTCATCCAAACCGCCTTCGCGCTTACCTCGGTTGTCTCCACTTTTTGGACTTGCGTTTGCGACAAGCCGTAAGAGCGGGCGGCCTCTTGGCTTTCCTCTTTGTTCATGTCGTAAAACTTGTAGTCAAAATTTTTGTTGCCGGAATTTTTGTATTCCAGCAAAATGTCCCTAAGGTATTGCTCGACATTGTTGTAGGGAGCCGGAAGGTCGCTGGAAAAGAAAACGTTCACGCTTAGCGGCTCTTGCAAATTTTTTACCAGCTCTTTGCTTGCGCTTGAAAGCGAAAATAATTTTTGGCTTGTAAGGTCCAGCCTAAAAAACGCGCGGCTTCCGGCCAAATTCGCCAAGGCCAAAATAAGAAGTGCCAAAAGAAAGTCAATTGAATTTTCTTTTGTCCAATTGATTATGAATTTTTTTACAGTGAGCAAAAGGAAAAGGGCGCACAAGGCCGCAAAGTAGAGAATGTCGCGGCTGTCCACGATTCCGCGCGAAATAGACTGAAAGTGGGTCGCCGCGCTTGCCCAAGAAAAAAAGCGGACTAGCGGAGACGGCAAAAAGACCAAAAGGCTTCCAACAAGCGTCAGCGCGAAGCATATCGCCAGCGCCGTGAAAAACGCGATGATTTGGTTCTTTGTCATTCCGCTCGCGAAAATTCCGACCGCGGAATAAGCGGCGCACAAAAAGAGCGCTCCGATGTATCCTCCGACAATCGGGCCGGCGTCCGGCTTTCCAAAGACGCAAGCCGTGACTACGTAAAAGAGCGTCGGCAAAATCATCGCGGCGCTTGTGATGAAGGCCGCCAAAAATTTTCCGATTACAACTTGCGCCTCGGTGACTGGAAGCGTCATCAAGGTTTCAAAGCTGCCGCTCCTAAGCTCTTCGCTAAAAAGCCTCATCGTCAAGGCCGGCGCGAAAAGGCTTAGCAAAATCGGAAGCAAGCTAAAAAAGCCCCTCAGTTCCGCCCGCCCGTTCAAGAAGAATGTCGAAAAGAAAAGGACTCCCGAAAAAATCAAAAACAAGCCGCTTACAATGTAAGCCGCCGGATTTGTGAAGTACGCGGCAAGTTCCCGCTTCATTATTATAAAGGTTGAATTTCGCTTTTTCATTTTTACTTTTCGTCCTTGCCCTGGGTCAGCGTGTGGAACACGTCCTCAAGGCTGTTCTTTTGGATTTCCATATGGTAAATCGTCCACTTGTTGGCGACCGCGGCCGAAAATATTTCTTTTCGCGCCTCAACGCCTTCCTTTAGCAAAACGCGCAGGCCGCAGAGCTTTCGCTCGCCCTTGATTTTTTCCGTTTCGGCGGCTTTCTCAACGCCGCATACGCCGTCGATTTTTGCCAAGGCCTTTTGCGCTTCGGTAAAGCTGGCGCCGCCAAAAACTAAATTCAAGGCGCTGGCGTTTCCGACGCGCTCGCGAAGCTCGTTGGTCGGGCTGTCGGCCACAAGCTTTCCCTTTGAAATGATGATTACTCGCGGGCACAAGGTTTCGACTTCGCCCAAAATGTGGGTGGAAATTATTACCGTGCGCGTCTTTCCGATTTCCTTTATAAGGGCGCGGACGTCTTCGATTTGGTTGGGGTCAAGTCCGCTGGTCGGCTCGTCCAAGACCAAAATCTCGGGGTCGTTCATAAGCGCGTGGGCAAGCCCCACCCGCTGACGGTAGCCGCGCGAAAGTTCCGATATGTTTTTGTGCATGACTTCCTTTAGTCCGCAAGTGGCGCACAAAGCCGGAACTTTTTCCGCCTCGTCAACGCCTTGCATTTGGGCCACGTAGTTGAGGTAGTCCTCGACTATCATGTCGGAATAAAGGGGCGCGCTTTCGGGCATGTAGCCGATTTTGCTTTTCGCTTCAACGGGATTTTCGCTGATGTCCTTGCCGTCAATTTTTACGCTGCCGCTTGTCGCGCCCAAAAAACCGCAAATCATTCTCATTGTGGTTGTTTTTCCGGCGCCGTTTGGGCCAAGAAGTCCTACGATTTGTCCGGTCGGGATTGAAAAACTTACGTCGTCAACCGCCCGGAAATTTCCGAACTGCCTGGAAAGGTGAGACACTTCAATCATTTTTTTCACTCCAGAAAACGTTCGATGTTTTAAGCCGCTCGGCGGCTTAAAACTCGCGGGCGCGGAAGCGCCCTGTTATGGTTCTATTTTAATGCTTTTGCCTTGGGAACGCAATATCCTTTGAATGGCGAATTTTCCGCTTGTCATGGCCATCGGAAGGCCGCCGGGCATTGAAAGCCATTGGCCGGCAAGGACAATGTTTTCAACGTCTTTGAGCGCTCCGTTTATATTGAAAAGATTCGAGCTGTTCTTTCCTGTTATGAAGGTCATGAAATTTCCCATGTAGGAATTGCAGTATCTGGTGTAAGTGTACGGCGTCCATGCGTCAAGGTAGGAAAGCTTTCCTTTTAGGCTGGGAACACGCTCTTCAAGGCGCTCCAAAATGTCGGCGGCGGCTTTTTGCTTGGCCGCGTCGTAGGCCGCCTTGTCGTTTTCCCGCAAATTCTTCCAATAAAGGAACTGCTCTTCTTTTTCCAAAACCTTGACTTCTATCAACGCCTTTCCTTCCGGCGCGTTTATCGGATCAAGGTTGTAGTTTTTCATGTTCATTCGCGTCATCGTCACGCCGGCCAAGTCATAGGGGCGGCAGTCAAAGTATGTCCTGCGTCCGATTTCTGGGGCCGGGGTGGAACATTCGTAAACGACATGGAATGTGCTTCCGTTCCTGTGGTCTTTTGGATTGTCGTAGGCGCGCTTTAGGCGCGGCGGCATGTATTTTTCGTCAATAAGATTGTGGAAAAGGTAATGCGGGTCGCAGGACGGAATTATCCAGTCGCCAAAAACTTTTTCGCCGCTTTCCAACAAAATTCCGACGGCCCGCTTTTTTCCTTTATTGTTTGCGGAATCTTCCAACAAAATTTCTTTTACGGGCTGCTTTGGGAAAGTTTTTCCGCCAAGCTTTTTGTAAATGGCCTCCATTCTTTGCGCCACTTTAAGCGAGCCGCCGTCTGGAACGCCGCCGCCGCCGTTTGAAATCGAAGCGTAGGCGTTCATCATTATCGAAGCCAAGTATTCGCCCGGCAAATAGTCCGTGAAGGCTTTTCTTAAAAGCGGGTGCTTGAAGCGCGCGGCCAAGTCGTTGAGGTCGCATTTTTTGTATTTTGACATCGCCAAGCCCACCGGAATCATCTTTAAGCCAAGCTTGGTCAAGTCCCAAAGGTTCATCATGTCCAAGGGGGCGGTGTAGGGAACGCGCAGGTTTTCGCACATTCGAACGGCCTTGAAAAAGCTCTTGATTTCCTTTTTGTCTTGCGGGCTCAGCTCCAGCATTTCCTTTTCGGCGCGCTTTAGGTCGGCCCAAAAAGTGTAGGATTGGCCGTTGTGTTCCGAAGTCCAAAATGCGTCGTGCTGGCGGGCCTCGATGGCGTTTCCGTTTTCGTCGCCCAAAAAGCCCACTTCCTTCCACATTTTGTAGACAGGAAATTTTGGAGAACCGTTTGTAAGCCAAGTGATGCAGTTGTCGATGTAAAAGCCCTTGCGCCTCCAGCCCGTGCACTGGCCGCCAAGGAGGGGGTTCTTTTCGTAAATGACGGAATCAAAGCCCGCCTTTTGCGCGTAAATTCCGGCTGTAAGGCCAGCGACTCCTCCGCCTATGATTATAATCTTCTGTTTCATGTTTTTACTTGCGTTTTCCAAAGAGGGCGAGCATTTTTATGAAAATGTTGATGAAGTCCAAGTAAAGCTCCAAGGCGCCGATCACGGCCATTTTTTGGAACTTTTCGCTTCCGTCGTTTTTAACGCCGATTTTCATAAGGCGCTGCGTGTCGTAGGCGGTAAGGCCGATGAAAATTCCAACGCCCAAAAGGCTTGTGAGCCAGCCGAGCGCGCTTGACCTAAGGAAAAGGTTGACCAAGCCGGCGACCAAAAGGCCAATCAAGGCCATCATAAGGTAGCGGCCGGCGCTCGTAAGGTCGCTTTTGGTGAACATTCCGTAAACGCTCATCGCCGCGAACATCAAGGCGCTTGTCAAAAAGACATGGAAAACCGAGCCGATTTGGTATACGATGAAAATCGAGCTGAATGTGAGTCCGTTTATCACGCTGTACAGAACGAAGAAAAAAAGCGCGGCAACGGAATTCATTTTATGGATGAAGGCTGAAAGCGCGATCACCAGGACAAGTTCCGCCACGATAAGGCCGTAAAAGGGAAGTCCCCTGTTGGAATACAGGAAGCCCATGATTTGCTCCGACTGCGAGGCGTACCAGGCCACGGCCGCGGTTACAAACAGCGCGAGCGTCATTCTAAAATACACGCCGGCCATAAATTTTCTCTGAACTTCAGGCTTTGCCTGCTCTAATGTCATCATGTCTCTCATATCTTTCTATTGTATTCCATAAAGAAAATTCAGTCAAGGAAAAAAAAATTTGCTTTTGGCGGAAATTCAATGTATAATGGAAAAATGCGCGTCTTAAATTCGCTTACCGACTTGAACATTATGAGAATTCTCCGCTTGGTCTGGAAGAGAAAAAAAGTCAGCCGCGTTGAAATAGCGTCCGCGTTAAAGATGGACAAGTCTACGGTCACAAAAATCATCAGCGAATTGACGGAAAAGAATTTGGCGCGCGAGGCCGAGGCCGGATCAAGCGGCCCCCAGGGCGGACGAAAGCCTATTTTTTTGGAGATAAACGCCTCCTACGCTTGCGTCGGCGGAATCGAGATAAGCCCTGAGCGAATGTATGTGTGCCTTGAGGATTTTTGCGGAACCATTTTGTATGAAACGATGCAGGCTATAGACCCCGTTTCTTTCGCGCAAAAGGGCTTTTTGGGCTTTGTAAAGGAAGGAATCGACCTTTTGCAAGCGGCCTCAGGGCGGCTTCGCATAAAGTTGGCCGGCATAGGACTTGGCGTTCCTGGAATCGTCGAGTCGGACGCGGACCGCATAATTCAATCGATTCCGCTTTTGATAGAGGACGGAATTGATTTGGCCAAGGACATTCAGCCTTTGACAAAAATTCCGGTCTTTGTTGAAAACGACGCGCGCTGTTGCTGCTACACCGAGCAGCTTTTGTCCAAGGGGAACGGCGCGCAAAACATGATGTATGTTTTGGCGGAACACAGGCGCCTGCAGCCCTTGGAAGATTCCCCCAAAAATTTAAGCGTGGGATTGGGCCTTATTCTAAACGGAAAAATTTATCAAGGCGCCAACGCCACGGCCGGAGAATTCCGCAGCGTTTATTGGGAGCACCCCAGCAAAACGCAATTCTCGCCGTCATGCCAGGCGGCGCAAAGGCTGGACGACCAAAACGCGCAGAGGACTTTCCGCGAGCTTGCCAAGAACATAGCCTTTTTGGTCAACACGCTTTCGTTGGACTACGTGTACGTGGGCGGCTTGGAAAAAGACCGCGCCGAAGAAATCGTGAAATTTATACGGGAAGAAATTGTAAGCCTGTGGCCCTACGCTTGGAACAAGACCACGGTTGTGGCCACCGCTTCGGCGACCCAACGCGCTGTAAGCTACGGCGCGGGCGCGAAGGTTTTGGACAGGCTTTTTGGCGTTCCTGAATTGGATGAAGGCGGCCGAAGGCGAAGGGCTCCAGCCGCCGTTTCTCCATACCAATACTTGCTGTCGCTTTCTTGAGCGGCGCGAGCGCAAGTTGCGCCGTTTACAAGTTGGCCAGCTCTATCAATTCATCGAGCATTTTGGGAAGATCGGTCTTCATGCTTTCGTCGGTGAACTGGCAAGTGCCCACCTTTTCGTGGCCGCCGCCGTTGTAGCGCAGCATGAGGCTTCCTACGTTGACCTTGCTTGTCTTGTTCAACACGCTGTAGCCGACGGCCGCTGAGCAGCCCTGGCCGCCCTTTCCGCTGACAATCCAAGCGGAAATGTTCTGTCCTGGATACATGCTGTAAATCATGAAGCGGTTTCCTGTGTAAATCGGATCCACGCCGCGAAGGTCCGTGATTATGAGGTTGCCTTCAGTCCTTGTGTGGGCTTTGACCATTTCCTTGAATTTTTGCGTCTGCTCGTTGTAGACTTCAATGCGCTCCTTTACGTCGGGCATGGAAAGAATTTCGTCGGTCGTCTTGTCGCGGCAGGCCACCATCAATTTTTCCATCAGCTGGTAGTTTGACACGGTGAACTGTCTCCAGCGGCCAAGGCCGGTGCGGGGGTCCATCAAAAAGCCGACCAAAATCCATCCTGTAGGATGCTGAATTTCGTTTATCGTCAAGTTGCCGGAGTCAACCTTGTCCACGGCTTCCATGAGCTCTCCGTAGTTGGGGAACTTTTTGGAGCCGCCGTAATATTCGTAAATGATGCGCGCGCACGAAGGCGTTATGCGGCTTTCGCCCTTGTATTTTCCTTCAAGCTTGTTGCGTTCAAATTCGCTGGAATGGTGGTCGAACCAAAGTCCGCAGCCTTCGACAAAGGGAACGTTGGCCAAGCAGTCGTTTGAGTCAATCGGAACTTTTCCGTCCTGCAAGTCCTTGGGGTGCGCGAATGTCCAGTGGTCGATCACGCCGGCCTCCAAAAGCAAGGCGCCGCATGCCAATCCGTCAAAATCCGATCTAGTTACCAATCTCATTGCCATTTTTTCACCTCTATTAGTTTTATCTTTATATTTTAACAGAGAATTTGGGAATTGTCAAAAATTTTCGCTCGCAATCACAACCATTTGCGCAAATTCAAAAAGTATGTTATAATGGAAGAATGGACGCAAAAGAAAAACTCCTGCTTTGGAAAACAGTGATGGCTTTGCAAGCCGTGGACGCATTGAAGACTTCGGCAAAAGCGATAGAAATAGCCAAACAAAATATTGAAGGAACACTTTCCGACGACGCTCTCCTTGACGAATGCGCCGGATTGAAAAACGAGGCCGACATCGTGGCCGTCAGAATGTTCGTGAACATTATCCAAAACCAGTTCAGCATTTCGCAGTTTGAGCTTGTTCAAATACGCAAGGCTCTTTTTTCTGATTTGGTTGAAAATCCCGAGCTTTTGAGAGTTTCCAACTTGGCAAAAAAAGAATGGGCTTTGGACGGACTTTCCTTGCTTTATCCAAAGGCCGCCAAAATCAAGACGCAGCTCAACAAGCTTTTTGAGGCGGAAACATTGTTCGACTTTAAAGGCATGGATTCCAAAAAAATCATCAAGCATTACGCTTCGTTCATAAGCGACTTGTGGGCGCTCCATCCGTTTGAAAATTTCAACACGCGGACAATCGCGGTTTTCTTCATCAAATACTTGCGCTATCGTGGAGCGCCTCTTTCCAACGACGTTTTGGCCCAGAGCGCGGTTTACTTTAGGAACGCGCTGGCCCGCGCGGCCTTTTGCGACGGAAAGAAAGGCTTTCACAAAACCACTCGTTACTTGGAGCGCTTGATTAAGAAAATGCTGCTTGGCGGCCGCGCCGTCCTTGACCCGCGCGAAACCCACTTGTTCTACGACCCAAACGGCGTTGTGCTTAAGGTTGAAGGCGCTCCGCAAAAAGAGCTGTCAGTTTCGGACCGCTTGGACGAAAAGCTTTTGGCCGCGAAAAAAGAGACTGCAAAAAAATCAGCCGCGCCAAAGGCTCCCGCCAAGAAAGCTCCCGCGAAGAAGGCCGCCGACAAAAAAGCCCCGGCCAAAAAGTCCGCCCCTAAAAAGAAATCCTCAAAATAAAACAAGGCCGCCAAACGGCGGCCTTTAATGTTATTGAGGCGCGATAATTTTATTCGCGCCGCAAAAAGACTGAGCTTGGTTTTATCCAACATATTCGCGAGTTTGCGCTTGCCGCAAACTCGTCAGCTTAAAGGCTATTGAGGCGCGATAATTTTATTCGCGCCACAAAAAGACTGAGTCAAGGCTTTAAGCGCAAGCGCGCCTTGACCAGTCTTAAAATTCCTTCGCTTTTTTGCTCTTAAAGTATGACGAGCTTCCGCTGCGCTCTGTGGCTGTGTGCGGGTTCACGCGGCCGCGGGATTTTTTAAATCCGTCGCTTTCGCCTTTCTTAAAGTCTCTGTCGCTTCCAAAGCCTCGGTCGCGCCCTCCGCGCTTTCCGCCAAAGCCTCGTCCGCCCCTTCCTTCGCGCTCGTCGTCAAAGTCGCCGCGTCCGCCGCGTCTTCCTCCGCGAGAGCCGCCGCGCGGGCTTCCGGCCTTTGTGTCCACGTGGATGTGGGGAATTGAGTTGTCGCGGCTTGCCATTTCAAGCAGGCGCGCGGCGTCTTCCTTGGGAAGGCTTACCAAGCTGAAGCTTGTCGTCACGTCTATGCGGTCAACTTTCTTTCCGGGAATGTGGAGCGTGTCGCTGAACCAGTCGGCGATTTCGCGCGCGTTGTAGCCGTCGCGCCTGCCAAGCTGGATGTACAATCTTGTTTGGTCGTCGCGCGGCGCGTCGTCAAAGCGGCCTCTTCCGCGGCCTTCGCGTCCGCCTTTTTCGGCGGCGACTTTTTTGATTTCGTCGTAGCGGTCCCTGTCAAGCTTTTCGCCGTAAAAGGATTCCAAAACTTCCGCCAAAACTTCCTTGGCGTCCTTTTCCTGGCAAAGGTCGTCGGCCATTTGGACAAAGCCTTCGTCGGCCTTTTCGCCTTCCTTTTGCAAGGAATTTTTCAAAGCCTCAAAAAGGGCCGCGCGCTTGATTTCCAAAACGGAATCGATAGAAGGAACTTCGCCTTCGTTTAGGTCGCCCTTGCTGGCCTTGGCCACGCGAGCCTTCATGAAGTTAAGCTTTCTGCGCTCGTTGGGGCTTACAAATGTTATGGCCGTTCCGCTAGTGCCGGCGCGGCCCGTTCTTCCGATGCGGTGAATGTATGTCGAAGAGTCAAAGGGAAGCGAGTAGTTGACTACATGGCTCAAGCCTGTGATGTCGATTCCGCGCGCGGCTACGTCTGTGGCAACAAGCACGCGGGTTTTCTTTGAGCGGAAGCGGGCCAAGATTTTTTCGCGCTGGCCTTGCGGAATGTCTCCGTGCAGGGCCGCGGCTTCGTAGCCTTTTTCGTCAAGACGGCGGCTTACCATGTCGGCGTCGTTTTTGCTCTGCGTAAAGACAAGGCCGTAAAAGTCAGGATTTGAGTCAATCAAGCGGACGAGCGCCTCAACCTTGTCGCCTTCGCGCAAGACCCAATACTTTTGGTCGATCAAAAGCGGCTCTTCAACGATTCCTTCTTCTTCTACGATTTCGTATTCGCCCATGAACTTTTGCGCGATTTTCAAAATCGGAGCGGGCATTGTGGCGCTGAAAAGCAAAATGCGCGAGTCCGGGTTTGCGCTTGCGAAAATGTTTTCGATGTCGTCGATGAAGCCCATGTCGAGCATTTCGTCGCCTTCGTCAAGGATGAAGTATTCGATTTTGGAAAGGTCAAGCTTTTTGCGCTCGATCAAGTCTTGCACGCGGCCCGGCGTTCCGGTGACGATGTCCGCTCCTTTTTTAAGGGCGCGGATTTGTTCCATGATGCTCGCTCCGCCGTAAACGACGCAGTTTGTGGGCTTTCCGTTGTCGCTGAAGGAATCCATTTCGCGGCAAGTCTGAACGGCAAGCTCGCGCGTCGGCTCAAGAATCAAGGCGCGAACATGGTCGCTTTCTCCGCGCAAACGCTGGATCAAGGGCAGGCCGAAAGCGGCCGTCTTTCCCGTGCCGGTTCTGGCGCGGGCGATTACGTTGGCCTCGCCGTTCAACAAGCGAGGGATTGCCAAAACTTGGATTGGTGAAGGTGTTTCAAAACCCTTGCGCGCGACTGCGGCAAGAATTTGCTCGTCAAGACCGAGGTCTTCAAAAGTGATAGAGTCTTCCATAATGTCCCCATAGCGCGTTTTGCCACCACTATAGGGAAAAGATGCCTTGCTACTCTTTACACACTCAAATGGCCTTGCGCGCCTACTCAAAATAAAATAGAGCCGTATTCTATAGGATTCGCGCGATTGTGTCAATAGCCGCTCGTGTTTTGGTTAGCAAGACCTTGACTGTAGGTTCGAGCGGATCTCCGCGACGCTGCGCTTGCGGGCCTGAGCCGCGGCGCCGATCGGCCGCAGCCGCGACCGGGAGCAAACTCGTCGTTGCTAATTCGTAAGGGATTTTGTCAAGTCAAGCGCAATGTTAGCGGTAAAAAAAATGCGCGAGGGAGCGGGGCGGCTGGCGGCGACACTCGCTTTGCGCCTGCCGCGATAGCGGCAGACGTAGATAGTTTCAAGGCGCAATGCGCGTGGAGCGCAGTTATCAAGCGGCGCCGATCGGCCGCAGCCGCGACCGGGAGCATTTTTTTGTTGTTGAAATTATAACGCGCTTATCTTGAAAGCTCCCAGTCGATGAGCTTGTAAAGCCAGCTTTCCAAGTCGTAGAATTTAAAGCCTAAGCCTTGCGCCTTTTGCGTGTTTATGCTGCGGTCGGCGGGAAGACCGTTGTAGGGGGCGGGCTCTGTGGCCGCTTCAAGGACGGCTTTTTTTCCAAGCTTGTCTTCCATGTAGCTTACGATTTTGGAAATTTTCACAGTTCCGTTGGAGCAGCCGTTGAAAGGGCCCGGCGCGAAATTTTCCGCAAGATGCGCGATGAACTCTCCTGCCTCGGTTTCGTGAATGAAAGGGCTGTCCATTTCCATGTCGTCGATGAACATGGGCTTTTGCTCTTTGATATGTTCAAGGTAAAATCGCAGGCGGCCGGTGTAATCGTTGGGGCCAAGCACCACTGGGTAGCGGACAAAGGCGCAGTCGCTTGCGGGCAAGAATTCCAACGCGGCGCGCTCGGCCAAGCGCTTTGTTTCCGCGTAGTCGTCCAGCCTGTCCGTCCATTTTAGCGGATGGGAGGCGGCGTCAAATTCCTCTTCCTTTGTGTCCGTGTGGATTATTTTGTAAACGGCGCAAGTGGACATTTGGATGTATTTTTTGCAGGGCGCGTTTTGAAGGAGCGAGCGGACGTCGTTTGAGCTGTAGGCGATTTTGTCAATCGTTACGTCAAATTCTTTTTTGCCAAGCGCGGCCGCGACGCTTTTAGGGTCGTTCTTGTCAAAGATGATTTGCTCGACAGTTCCGTCAAAAGAAAATTTTGTGTTACCCCTTGTGGCGACTGTGACTCTGTGGCCTTTTTTTAAAAGCGCGTTGACCATAGGAATTCCAAAAAATTTTGTTCCGCCGATTACCAAAATGTTCATTTTATTTTCCTCCGTATTATTATCTTTCAGCCACAAAGCGGGCCAGTTCTACATTGCCGTCTCTTTCTGTTGATTCTATGCGAAAG
>ONET01000077.1 GCA_900316905.1 uncultured Treponema sp. | reverse complement strand
CAAAGGCTATGTGCTTTTCAAAGTCGCTGATGGCCTCAAAAACGTTGCGGAAGCTTTGCGCCAAGTCGCTCGACGCGATGTATTCGTCAAGGTTGGCCCGGCCTGAATACATTCCCTTGTAGCAGTCCACAAGCTCCCTGCGCGCCCAAGCGTCTTTGGGATCGATTTGCAAGATGAGCTTCAGCATGTCGATCGCTGTTTCCCATTTTTGGTTGTCCTTGTACCAAACGTAAAGCTCCTGCATCAAAAGCGCCGACTTGTCTTCGCTTATGGCCTTGGAAACCTTGCGCTGGACGGAAAGGAAGAAGTCAATTTCTTGCGGAATAAGGGAAACAAGCTTTGACCAAACTTCCTTGACGGCCGCGATGTTTTTTCTTGAGACGTAGCGGTGGAGCGCCTTTTTGTAGAAGTTCACGGCGTTGTCGTTTTCGCCCTTTTCTTCGTAATGCTCGGCCAGGGCCTTGGCCATGTCGGCTTCCTCAAAGTCTATCTTCACGATTTTTTCGTAAAGCTCCCACATTTTTTCGTCCTTGTCCTCGCGGTAGCGCTCGGCCAAGGCGCGCAAGGCGAACTTGTTGTTTTCGTCGCTTGCCAAGACGCTCTTGCAAATGTAGGTGACGATGGCTTCCTTTTTGTTTTTGTTGAAGATGTCAACCAAGTTGACCAAGGCTGAATTGTCGATGGAGCCCTGCTTTTGCGCCAACATTCCCGAAATGTAGAGCGCCGTTATGCTGTCCTTTGAGTGGGTCAAATGCTCGTCGCAAATTTCGCGGATTTCGCTTACGGCGTTTTCTTGAACCGCCTGGGCCACAATTTTTTCAAGCTCCTCGATGTTGTTTTGCGTAACGTTGCTAATCGCGGCTCGTGTCCACGATTCTTCCTTGAGCGTCTCCTGCACTTTCTTTGCCAATTCTTCAGCCATTCGCTTCTCCTAATTATTTGATGTAAAGTTCGTATATTTCCGTGTCAAGAATTTTTATTCTTGTTAAGATGTCGTTCATCTTGCTGATGTCCTCTTTTGCCGCGACGTAATGGTCGATGAGCCAAAAGTAAAGGTTTATCAGCCTGGGCGTCAGCAAATTCCGCTGGCACGCCGGGTCTTTTATTTCTGTTTCCTTTGCGTATATCTCCTGCTTGAGCCTGGCGATTTCCTGCGGGCGCAGCCTTCTTTTTACGGTAAAGACTCCGTGAAGCTGTCCGTAGACAGGCACCCATTCCATCAGCGCCGCTCCTGAATAGCCCTTTTGCCTGACGTTTCGTATCAAGCACTGGATCAGTTCCGAGTCAAGGAACTCCGGCTCAATCTTTTGCGGGTCGATGTAAAAGGCCTCGCGGAACAAAACCTTGGCCTGCTTTTCTTCGCCGCAAAGCGCGTAGCAATCGGCCAGCTCGGCGATTGTTTGCGCCGAATCCGGGCGCGCGTCGTTGGCTTCGGCAAGACAGCCCCTGGCGGTTTCAAAGGAGCCCAGCTTTTTGTAGCAAAGGCCGGTCTTGCGCAAAATCTCGGCCTTTAGGACAGGATCCTTCTCGCCGGCCAACTGGTTGAAGCAGTCGAGCGCCAAGGAAAATATTCCCGTCCGAACCGCAAACAGGGTTCTGTCAAAGGTCTTTTTTTCTCGGTTCAAAAATTGAAGGAAGTTTTTCCATTCGTTGCAATAACTTTGGCCGCGCTCAAAGGCGTCTTCCGTTTTCTTTGCCCTGTCCAGCGCGTCAATCCAAAAATTGCAGCAGGCAATTGTAAAGAGAATCTCTTGGTTTTCCAGTTCGTAAACGAGAACTTTAGTCAATAAAAAGAGTGAATTTTTTTTTCTTTTTTGGCAAGATATAATATGAATTTTTCAAATATTGTCAAGAGCCTTGCGCGAGCGGGCAATCGCGCTACGTTCCGTTTTGCTATTGGAAGTTTATCCAACTGCGCTCTTGCGAGCGCTGGCAATCGCAACCAGGCTCGCGCGAACAGCGGTATCGTTTGAAAAAAAAAGCGGGACCCGCCTATTGGGCCCCGCGTATTTTTTAGTTAAATCCTAGTCCAAGGCGTGGCCGGCTGAGCCGAGAACGTTGACGCACTTGTGCATGTACATCTTCTTGAGCTCGTCGCGGGCCGGAGAGAGGTACTGGCGGGGGTCAAAGTCGCCCGGGTGCTCGGCAAGGTGGCGGCGGATGGCGGCTGTCATGGCCAAGCGTCCGTCAGAGTCGATGTTGATTTTGCAAACGGCGCTCTTGGCGGCCTTGCGAAGCTGGTCTTCGGGGATTCCGACTGAATCCGGAATCTTTCCGCCGTACTGCTCGATGATCTTTACGTATTCAACAGGAACTGAAGAAGATCCGTGCAAAACGATCGGGAAGCCGGGGAGCTTTTGTTCGATGGCGGCCAAAACGTCAAAGGCCAACGGCGGAGGAATCAAAACTCCGTCGGGAGTGCGTGTGCACTGGGCCGGAGTGAATTTGCAGCGGCCGTGGCTTGTTCCGATTGAGATGGCCAATGAGTCGCAGCCAGTCTTTGAAGTGAAGTCGATTACTTCCTCAGGCTTTGTGTACTTTGACTCTTCGGCTGAAACTTCGTCCTCAACGCCGCCAAGAACGCCAAGCTCGGCTTCTACGGTGACGTCGTATTTGTGGGCGTATTCGACAACCTTTTTTGTAACCGCTACGTTCTCGTCGTAGGGAAGGGCGGAACCGTCGATCATTACAGAAGAGAATCCGTTGTCGATGCAGTCTTTGGCAACTTCAAAATTCGGGCCGTGGTCCAAGTGAAGGACAATCGGAATGTCGCAGCCAAGCTCGTGGGCGTACTCAACGGCGCCGCGGGCCATGTTGCGAAGAATGTTGGCGTTGGCGTAGGCGCGCGCTCCCTTTGAAACCTGCAAAATGACAGGAGACTTGGCCTCAACGCAAGCCATGATGATAGCCTGCATTTGCTCCATGTTGTTGAAGTTGAACGCGGGAATGGCGTATCCGCCTTTCATTGCCTTGGCGAACATGTCGCGCGTGTTCACAAGGCCCAAATCTTTGTAGTTAACCATAAAAAAGCTCCTTAAGGATTTAATGGCAATATTATAGTTAAAAAGACGGAATTGTTCAAGGGCGCTTTTTAAGAAAAAGCTGGCGCGAAAAAACTTGACAAATTAGAAATTTGCGCTACAATTCTACTGTTGAAGTAAAAAAAACTTGGAAAAAGTGTATGGCCTTGAATTTTAAAGACGTTGTGGAAGAAAAGCAAATTCCCGACGGATTTATAAAAGTTACAGACAAACCCATCGCGGGGCTTTCGTCCGAGCAAAAGGCAATCCTTAACAGGCGCGGGAATGTTTTTTTTAACAACGGCGACATTGAAAGCGCCAGGCGAATTTATTTGACCACCGGCTATTCCGATGGCTTGATTCGGGTTGGCGACGAATATGCCAAGAAAAAGCAGACGCTGAAGGCGCTGAAGATGTACACTTTGGCGCATAGCACAAGCAAGACAGGGCCGATTTATGAAAAAATCGCCGCGACGATAGGCAGCCTTTTAAAGGCTGACGATGAAAGCATTGATTAAAAACGTAGAATTGGAGTGAAAAGTGAGCGAGATTGAGCAAAATTCCTTTGAAGAATATCCTGAAATCAAGGTTGACGGAAAGAACAACGAAATCGCCGAGCTTTCAAAGCGGGGTTACCAGCTGTTGAAGGAAGGCGAAATTGACAAAGCCAAGGAAGAATTCAAAAAAATTCTTGAGATAGAGGCCAACAACAACTACGCGTTGGTCGGATTGGGCGACAGCGAGCGAAAGCTGAACCACTTTAACGACGCGATTGACTACTATACAAAATGCCTTTCGTTCTATCCCGGAAACAACTACGCGCTATTTGGCCTTGCCGACTGCTACAAGACCTTGAACCAGTTCCACAAGGCGATTGACATTTGGGAACAATACTTGATTCATGACGACAGGAACATAACCGTTCTTACGCGCGTGGCCGACGCTTACCGAAAAATCCGCGACTTTAAGAAAAGCAAGCAGCTTTACCTTAGGGTTTTGGACATGGAGGAGAACAATCCCTACGCTTTGATCGGCTTGGGCCACTTGCACTACGACTTTAAGGAATACACCGACGCTCTTTTTTATTGGACAAGAATGTTGGAGCTCAACGAAAGCCAGGTTGACATCCGCGTTTTGACCAGCATCGGAAACTGCCACAGAAAATTAAAGACTTTTGAAAAGGGCGTTCCGTTTTTTGAGCGCGCGCTTGACCTTGACCCAAAGAATTTCTACGCGCTATTTGGCCTTGCCGACTGCTACCGTGGAATGAACCAACAGTTCCGCTCGATAGAGTATTGGAACAAAATTTTGGACATGGACCCCAACAACAAGGTCATCCTTACCCGCGCCGGCGACGCCTACCGCAATTCCGGCGACTACAGGACGGCTGAAGCGTATTACAACAAGGCGATGAACATCGACTTTGACATTTACGCCGCGCTGGGCTTGGCCCTTATTTGCAAGGGCGAAGGCCGCTACGAGGAGAGCGCCGAGCGCTTGAGCGCCTTGATAAAGAACGACCCCAAAAACTACCGCCTTTACATCGACTTGGCCGACAGCTACGTAAAGTTGAACCAAAAGAAAAAGGCAATAGAAACCTTGGAGTCCTTCCAGCGCTTTGGAATCAGAAGCCAGGCCGTGAACGAGACGCTGGAGCGCCTTAAAAAGAACGCCTAGCGTTGATGGAAGCCGTTCCTTTGGCCGGCCTTTTGCCGGAAGAAATTTGCCAAAATTTAAATGTCTCTCCAGCCTTTAGGGGAAAGCAAATCTTCAAGTGGATTTCGCTTGGGGCCGTTTCTTTTGACGAGATGACGAATTTGCCAAAGGACTTGCGCTTTTCGCTGGAAGAAAAGGCCGTCTTGCGCTCCTCTAGCGTGAACCAAGTTTTGCGCGACAAGGACGGAAGCGTAAAGCTGCAGATAAAAACGCGCGACGGCCTTTTAATCGAAACCGTTTTGCTTACTGACATCGAAGGGCGGAAGACCGCCTGCGTTTCCTGTCAGGCCGGCTGCGCGATGGCTTGCGCTTTTTGCCAGACAGGCCATTTGGGCTTTGCCCGCAATTTGACCGCAGCCGAAATCGTGGAGCAGTTTTTGTTTTTGGAAAAGGAATGCGGCGAGCTTCAAAACATTGTCTTTATGGGAATGGGCGAGCCGATGCTCAACCTTGAATCGATAAGAAAAGCGATCGCCGTTTTGACCCACAAAGAAGGCCGCGCGCTTGGGACAAAAAGGATAACGCTTTCCACTTGCGGAATAATAAAAGGCATTTACGACCTGGCCGACAATGGCCCAAAGATTCGTCTTGCCCTAAGCCTTACGACCGCCGACCCGGACTTGCGCGCGGCCCTTATGCCGGTAACAAAGACAAATCCCTTGCCGGAAGTCCGAAAGGCGATTGACTACTACGCAAAAAAATCCGGCCGCCGCGTGACGCTTGAAGCCGCGCTTTTGGCCGGCAAAAACACCGGGTCCGAAAGCGCCCGCCGCATGATAGACTTTGCCCGCGGCATTGACGTGAACATAAACCTTATTCCTTGGAATCCGATAGAAGCGCTTCCCTTTGAGGAACCTAGCCGCGAGGAATGCGACGCGTTTGTCCGCTCCTTGGAAGCCGCGGGCCTTAACGTGACCCTTCGCCGCCGCCGCGGGGCCGGAATCAAGGGCGCCTGCGGCCAGCTGGGCAGTACAAAGTTTAATTGACGGAGCCGCGTCATGTTCGGGCTTGACCCGGACATCTATGGCGCGGGATTGGCGCTAGTTAAAGGCCGCGCAAACTTCCTTTACGGCGGCGAGCAGGGCGTCCATTCCCGCCTTCGTGGTTTTTGGGCCAAAGCTAAAGCGGACTGACGTTTCCCTTTGCGCCGCCGGAACTCCCATCGCTTCCAATATCGGCCGCGAGGCTTTCTTTGACGAGCAGGCGCTTCCGGTGGAAACGCAAATGCCTTTTGCGTCCAAGGCGCGAAGCATCACCTGGCCCGGAATCTTGTTAAAGCTTGCCTGAACGACCCAAGGCGAAAAACATTCCTGACTAAAAACGCCGCGCGCTTCTGGAATTATCGCCGCCCCCTTTATTGAAAGCAAGCCCTTTATGAAAGATGCCGTCCATTCTTTTTGTTCCTCAAAGCGCGCGGCGCTTTTGGTCTTGCCTCCGTTTTTGGCTTCGGCGACAGGCGCGGGAATAGCGTGGCGCTCAAGGCATTTTGCAAAGGCGATGGCGCCAAAAAGGTTTTCGGTTCCGCTGCGGACGCCTCCTTCTTGCCCGCCGCCGCGCAAAAATATTTCCTCTTCTTTTTTTAGGTACAACAAGCCGATGCCGCGCGGGCCACAAATTTTATGGGCGCTAAAGGCCGCCGAGTCAACTCCCGGCTCGTTCAAAAAGTCAATCGGGACTTTTCCAAGGGCTTGCACGCAGTCAACGTGGAAGCGCGGCTTTCGCTTTCCCTTAAATGTTTCCTCTAGCGCGGCGGCGATTTTTTGGATTGGCTGGACCGCGCCGGTTTCGTTGTTGACAGCCATTACGGACACGAAAAGGGTCTTTGCGTCAACCGTTTGCAAGACCGCCTCCGGCGTGACAAAGCCGTTTTTGTCGGCGGGAATAAGGCGAGGCTCGATTCCGACTTTTTTTAATTCTTCGGCCATTTCGCGCAGGGCCGGGTGCTCGATCGCGCTTACGGCGACGTTTCCTTTTTCGGGCCGGTTGAGTATGGCGAGCAGGGGAATGTGGTCGCTTTCGGTTCCGCCGGAAGTGAAGAAAATTTGCTTGGCCTGGACGCCCAAGACGGCCGCGCAATCCGAGCGCGCTTTTTCTAGGGCGGCGCGAGCCTCTTTTCCGGCCGCATGGACGCTTGAAGGGTTGGCCCAAGACTCAAGGGATTCCTTTAGCGCGGCTTCCAAAATGTCTTGGTCGGGAATGGCCGTCGCGGCCCAGTCAAAGTAAAGTTCTGGATTCACAGGCATTTTAAGATATCCTTGTCGGAGACTTCCGTTATCACAGTTTCGCAAAGGCCGCTTTGCAAAATAACGCGGACTTTGTTGGATGAATTCTTTTTGTCGCGCTTCATCGCGCAAAGGATTTTTTCCGCGCCGTCTTTGGGGCAAAAGCATTTGGGGGCGGCGGCTGTTTCCCAGCCAAAGTATTCTAGAAGATCAAAGACTTCTTCCTTGTATTCCTTGGAGCAAAGGCCAAGTTTTTGGCTAAGGCAAAGCGCGCGGCCTATTCCCCATGCGACGGCGTCTCCGTGCGCGATTTTTCCAAGGCCGGCGCAAGTTTCAAGCGCGTGGCCAAAGGTGTGGCCCAGGTTAAGCTGCATTCTAATGTTTTTTTCGGTCATGTCTTTTTGGACCACGCGCGCCTTGGACGCGGCGCATGCCTGAATCATCTTAAAGACAAAGGCCGGATCGCGCTTTTTTACAAGCTCGCGCTTTTTTGAAATTTCGGAAAACATTTTTTTGTCGTAAAGAAGCGCGGTCTTAAAGGCTTCGGCAAAGCCCGAGCGGTATTCGCGCTCGTTAAGGCTTTGGACAAAGTCCGGGTAGACGTAAAGCGCGCGCGCGGGGTAGAAGGCGCCGATCATGTTTTTGTAGTCGTCAAAGTCGCAGCCTGTCTTTCCGCCCATAGCCGCGTCAACCATGGCGAGCAGGCTTGTCGGAACAAATTCGCAAGCCGCGCCGCGCTTGTAGAGCGAGGCCGCGAAGGCTGTCATGTCGGTAAGAACGCCGCCGCCTATCGCGCAAAAAACGTCTTTTCTGGTAAAGGCGCGGTCCAGAGCGGCCCTGACGATTTGGAGGACGGTCTTTATCGTCTTGTGTTTTTCACCGGCCTGGATGATTACAAGAGCGTTTCCTTTGGCCGCGCCTGCGCCGTCGTAAACGCCGGGCTTGATTTTGGCGGCGGCTTTTTGGCCTTGTTTAGCCTCTGCCGCGCCGAAGAGCGCGACGAAATTTTTTAGGCAGGGCAGGGCGGCCACGTTTGTGTCAATGGTAAAGAGGCGGCTTCCGCTCGTGTTGACGGACGCAAGACCATAATCGTTTTTTCGAGCGGGGTCACCGCGTCCGTCGGACGCTTCGGTTTTGGCTTTCGCGCAGTTGCCGCTTGCGCTAGTTCCGCCTGAAAAAAAGAGCTTTTTTAAGTCGATTTTGTCTTGGATAAAATGAATCTCGCTTTTGGGCGTGGCGATATATTGCTTTTGGTAATTTATGGAAAAGACGTTTTCTTGCATAAAGTCATATTATCGCATTTTTCGCGCTTTTGCTAGTGGGACAGAGGACCCTTTTCGCTGGCGGCTCGACCTATTCAAGCGGCGATTTTTATGCTAAAATAGAAATAATAGGAGGCCGCATGAAAAATATTTTTAAAGCCGCGCTCGCGTTTTGCGCGTTTGCCTTTTTCGCCTGTTCCTACAGCGACAATCCCGTGACAATCATTTCGTCCGACGCCGCCCAGGAAGAAAGCTTGAACTTTGTTTCCGAGGCGCTTCCTATTCTGGCGCCAAAGGAGCGCTTGACAGGCTCGATGAGCGCCCGCTTTTACAACGGCAATTCTTATGTTCCCTATGTGGGCCTTAGGTATTATCTTGCGGTTTACATGAAATATTCTGTCGTTTCGGAGTCATATTCAAAGGGCGACTACCGTTACGTCATACGAGACCCGGACGCAGGCGGCAAAAGATATGTCATCGTCGTCAACAAAGACCTGGACACGATTTACATGCCGACCTTCGGCGACTTTCAAAGCATGGACCCAAGCGAAGTCGTTGGCTTCCTTAAGCTCGTTAAAAGCTACACCGGCGAAAAGTCCAAGACCTTTGAACTTGCCAAATACGGCTTTTGCGCGTATGGCGGAATTGACGACGTTTACCTGCCGCTCTGCGTCCTTTCAAACGTTTTTTCAATGATGAACTACGAGCGCTACTTTTACAACGGCCAGGCCGTTTACTTTACAGGAAACGAAGACGATTATTACGACAAAGATTCAGGCTATGTGTCCTTTTACAAAAGCCCATGGTACACGGATTCCGCGGGCAATTTAAAGGAGCGGCCAAAGGAACTGATTTCTCTTTCATACAATCTTTTGCGCTTTATCCACGACAGCCTTTACGGACGGCCTGGCTATTACGGCTTTGCCGACGACGGAAACGGATGTCCTGTAAAGGAAAAAGTCGCCGCGACCGACCCTCTTGACTTTGAGCGAATGCTTGTTCAAAACGCGCTCGACATTCGTTCCCTTCTTCTTTCTTCCTCTTACATTGATTACATCGCGGGCCTCGACATGCTTTATGACAGGGTGTACGGAGACGCGCATTCGTCTTTTATCGCCAAGCAGGATTATGTTTCGCAGGACTATATCGTGGAAAAATACGGGCCTGAAAATTTGTTCAGCAAAAAAACCGCTTTGCTAATGTTGCGCATGCAGAACTATCCGAAGGTTAGGAAGAATTTGAAAACAGGAGCCGCTTCCGGCGCAAGCTACATAGGAAAGTCCTCCTCCGGTTCCGACGCGCCGCCCGCCTTTGAGGTCATCGACTCAAACAAGACCGCGATAATCCGCTTTGATAAATTTGAGTATAAAGAGGACTTTTGGAAAGGCTATTACGCGTCTTCTCGCTCCGGAAGCCCCAACCCTGATTCGGCCGCTTCCGGCGGCGTCGAGCTTCCTGACGACACCGTGGGAATTTTTTACAAGTCCTTTTACGCTCTTGAAAACAATCCCTCTTATAAAAATTCCGTTAAGAATGTTGTCATAGACCTTTCTTGCAACCCGGGCGGAGACACAGCCGCGCTTCATTACGCCTTGAGTTTTTTGCTTGATCCAAAGGACGCCGCCACCCTTTATTATGATTTTTTCACTGGCGGAAAGAAGGTTGAGTCAGGAAGCGCCGACATAAACTTGGACGGAAAGATAGACGACAAAGACAAAAAAAAGAACTACAATTTTGTCGTCCTTACAAGCGACATGACATTTTCGTGCGCAAACTCTTTTGCGAACACTTGCTGGGACAACGGCATAAAAATCGTGGGAATAAGAAGCGTGGGCGGAAGCTGCGTCGTCCGTTACGCTTGCTCCGCGGACGGCTTTCCCTTCCAGTATTCAGGCTGCATGCGCGAGTCGCACAAGGCGGACTGGAGCGATTGCGAGGACGGAGCGCCTGTCGAAAAGACGCTTACGCTTGACCAAATGTATGACAACGCGGTCTTGGCAAAGGCGGTCAACGAACTCTTCCCGACTCCTTAGTACGAGCGGTCAAAAGGCAGCGTCCAGCGGACGCGGTGACCCCGCTCGAACCACCGTTTATCGTCTTACGTCCGTCAATACGAGCGGTCCATCGCCTCAAGCTTTTCGATTTCGGCGGCCACGCGGCTAAGCTCGCGGCTCAGGATTTTTTTGTAGTCCAGCTCCGCGTCGGCTATGCGCTTGTTCTCGTCTTCCCAATTGGTAAGGTCTTCCAAGAACAAAAAGCGGAATTTAGTTTCGCTGGCCTTTTCGGACCAGAGGCGCGCTTCCCGCCAATAGTAAAGGCCGGCCTCGTAGCAGCTTTTGGCTTTTTTTAGGTTGGCCAAATATTCGTCTTTCCAAGGAGCGTCGTAAAAGCAAATCGCCCTCTTGTCGTAGACGCGGGCCAGGCGCATGTGCTGCTCGATCAATTTTAGGTTTAGGTGCATTTGGAAAAGGTTTCTGTATTTTTCCCATTCGTCTTTAGTCTGAATTTTCGTCCTGGCGTAAAGGGGATTGGCGAAGTCGGCGTGGACGGCCTGTTCCAGCCAGTAAATGTTTTCCATGCAGTCGTCGGGATACTGCTGGTAGTGGACGTGGTAAAGCTTGTAAAAGTCCTCTTTGTACTTGCACATGTAAGAAAAGGCCGGCAGGCAAAAAAAGGCCGCCGCGCCGAGCGCGAGAGCGAGGACAAAAATTTTTTTCGCGAACTTTTTCACGAATTTATTATCGGAAGAATTTCCTTCCAGATTAAATCTGAAATTTTTTCTTTGGGAAGGGTGGCGTCAAGCTCTACGATTCTCATGCCGCTGTTTTCTAGTTTTTTGTATTGGTTGATTATCGCGCGGTAGCGGGCGGCCGTGTCGTCAAGGAACTTTTCGTTTTCGTATATCTCCTTGGCCTCCCCGCGCTTTTCGACGCGTTCGAGGGATTTTTGCGCCGAAATGTCAAAGAAGAACAAAAGTTGGGGCAGGGGAAAGGGGCTGTTCAGCGTTTTGGGCAAATCTTCGCCGCAAGTCACGCCCTGGTAGGCCAGGTTTGAAAAGAGGTACCTATCTGATACAACCGTTAAGCCGTTTTTAGTTTGGTCAACAATTCCGCCCTCTCCCCAAAGGTGTTCCGCCCTGTCCGCGGCAAAGAGGTAGGCCGCCGTTTGCGCTGAGACTTTTTCCTTTCCGGCCAAAATCTGGCGCAAGAATTTTCCCGTGGGCCTTTCTGTCGGCTCGGCGGTGAAGGCGATTTTTTTGCCCGAGTCACGTTCCGCCAAAAGCCGCATTTGTGTGCTCGTTCCCGCTCCGTCTATTCCCTCAAAAACTACAAAATTGTTAAGTATCATAGTAGAAAACCTCAAAATTTTGGCCAAAAGAGCCGATAATATATAAGGTATACCATAATGCAAAATTTTGCAATGTCACGCCGAATTATTTGGCGCGCAGGGGGCTTTGTGTCTAGATGAAGCTCAAGACGCGCCATTTAAAGATTGGCATCTGCATTTTCATCTTTCTCTTTTTGCTAGGAATCTCCAACAGGCTGCTTTTGCCGGTTTGAATTTTAACATTTTAGCGACTGTTTTTGTGGTTAAAGTGTTAAATTTGGATGACACAAGGTGATAATAGTCTGTTTTGTTGTCACATTTTGTCGGGAATCAACATCAACGGCATAGAGGCGGTGGACGCGCAAAGCGGAAGGCTTGTGGCCACAGTGGGCCGCTTGTCCTTGGGCTACGCGTTGAAAGCCTTTTTTGCCCGCGACTTTAGGGCCGGCATAAAAAGCCTTGTCCTGCGCGACGTTGAGCTTACGGTTTCAAAAGACGAAAACGATTTTTGGCTGCAACGCGCGGCGTTGGGAAAAGGCGACGCCCTGGACATCGACGGCCTTTTTGACATGCTTAATTCTGACGGCGTGGACTTGGGCCTTTCGTCGGACTTGCGCGTGTATCGCCTGCGCGCCGTCTACAAGGACAAAAATTTTTCTTTGGCGGCCGACATTTCAAAAGCCTTCTTAAGCTCGGGCGGCGGCGGTAAGATTGACGCGGTGGTTTCTGGCGCTTTTGAGGCTGACGTTTCTCAAAACAAGTTTACAGGCGCCCTTGATTTTTCCGCTTCCATTCCGCGCGGAATAGACGGAAGCTCCGCCGTCTTGCGCTTTTCAAACATGAGCGGCCGCGATTACCGCGTCAGGTACTTGGGCTTTTTGGCGGAATACCGCGCCAAGAAGTTCTCGCTAAAAATGCTTCCAAGCGCGAGAAATATTTATGCCGAGGCCTTTGCCGACTTTGAGACGGGCGAAGCTTCGGCGCGGCTTTTTGCCGACGGCTTTTATTTGGGGAACTTGGCCCAGACCAGCCGCCGCGACAACTTTACGCAAAGCCTCTTTTCGCTGAATTTTTCATTGAGCGCCAACGTCAGCTACAACTACAAGAGCGGCGCCTTTGACTATTCGTCGTCCGGCGACATATTTGTTCCGGGCGTTGTCATTCCAGCAAAAAAATTCCAGAGCGACACGCTGCTTTCGTTTTCATTGAGCGGCGACGAAAAGAAAATACAAATACCTTACTTAAAGACATCCGGCGACCGTTACAACATGAGTTTTGAAGGCGCCTTTGACTTTGTGACCAAACAGCCGTCAGGAACTTTCGGCGTCGAGTCTTTTGTTTTCCCGAACGGCGGAGAGCTTTCCACCGAGGTTTTCATAGACAAGCTGGAGCGGGGCTTCATGTGCTTCGCGCCTCAAATCTACTTGGACCAGAATGTCTTTACGGCCGCGCAGCTCACTGTCCTTCCTTCCGACGACTCTTGGGATTGGACTTTTGAAGTATCTGATTATTCTCACGCCGGAGATCCCGGAACTGTTTCGATTTTTGGAAGCTGGTCGCCGCAGACAAACGCCTCCCAAGCGTCGCTTTCTTTCAACACGATTTACCTTGACAGCATTGTGCGAACTTCCGCCTTCTTTGCCGAAGAGAACATGAGGCCTCTTTTGGCGGCCGGTTCACAGGCTGTCCAGTCCTTTGTCTTTTCTTGCGACACGTTCGCTTCCGGAGTTGGAAAGTCATTTTCGTTCAGCGTTCCTTACGCGATTGTCGCCAACACGAGCCGCGACGACCAAATGCTGATTTTGGAGGCGGACGGAAACGAAGACACTTTCCAGCTTTCCAGGCTTGAATTTGTCTTTGGCGGACAAAAGCTTTTGATGGACGCGCTTGTGGAGCGCTTCCCGGAAAGCGGCGAGCGGCTTTTAAACGGCCGCCTTGAGTTGAACGGAATTCCCTACACGTTCTCCGGCGTGTCCAGCAAGAGCCGCCTTGAAATCAATTCGGAATACGGCATGCGCTTTGCCTTGGAGACGGACACTTCGGGCGTGGAGGCGGTTCTTAACGGAGCCTTCGCCGCGGCCGGCTTCCCGATAAAGTTTAGCGGAAAAACCTTTGAGCTTTCAACCGACACGACTTTCTCATACTCTTTGGAAAAAGGTTTTTCCGCGCTCATTCCGTATTTTGACGGCCGCTTGCTTGAAGGAACAAGCGTATTGAATCCGTCCGTCTCCTTTTCCGCCAACGTGGATTCCGGCGGCGCGTGGTTTGACAGCATTTCATATTCGGACGCCGTCTCGACGCTGAACGGAAGCGGCTCGTTCGCCTGCCGTTTCAAGGACTCCTTGTTTGATTCCGCCGACTACAAATTTTACATGGAGAACGCGATGGGCATAGAAAAAGTTTCGCTTGACGGAACCATTCTAAATTCCGCGGCGACTCCCATCAGCGTAGGCTCGATTCTTTCCGGCTCTTTTGTGAAGAACCTTTTCTTCACGCTTCAGTTAAAGATTGACTCGCTCCGTTCCGCCCGTTTCTTTGCCGGCTCCAATGAAAGCGATTCCGTAAACGCCACGGTGACAATGCAAGGCTTGGTTGACAATCCCTTTGTGTCAATCGACATTCCCAGCGCCGTCTTGACCGCGCAAGGAAAGCCCTTGATGTTCAGCGCCAAGGCCCTTGTTGAGGACAGGCTTTTTTCTGTCGAAGAGGCTAGGGGAGATTGGGGCGACAGCGTCATCGACGGCGTGAAGGCGCGCTTTGACCAAAAGACTTGGAACGGCGACTTGGCTTTCAACCTCAAGACCAACTTGTTTGGAAAGGAACTGCGCGCCACGGCCGCGGCGGTCATCGAGGCCCAAAGCCAGGTGGAAGGCGGCGTTCCCGATTCCGTGTCCTTTAGGTTTGACGCGGAAGAAATCAAGCCGCAGCCGGTCTCGGTTCAGGACGGCAAGCGGCGCGCCAAAAAGAGGGAGGACGGCGAAAGGTATCATTTGGAAATCCTTAAGATACATGACGACTACATCTTGTCGTCAAGCCCCAACATCGGCCTTGTCGGAAGCGTTTCCGCAAACGGAAACGTGGCGGTCAAGCTTAAGAATTCCGCGCCCTTCAACATGAACATTGACGGAACTGTGAGCCGCGAGAGGCTTGACTTGAACGTGTCGGAAATAATGATCGATCCTTCTATCGTGCTGGACTCGCTTGGAATAAAAATCGCGCGCGTGTACAAGGGAATCGCTTCCGGCTCCTTTGTCCTTACCGGCCCGCTTTCAAACCCGGGCTTTTACGGCCAGATCGACGTTCCCAACGCGGAATTCAATTTCCCCAATTTCTTTAAAAAGCGCGCGTCAAC
>ONET01000058.1 GCA_900316905.1 uncultured Treponema sp. | reverse complement strand
TGACGGCTTTGTCCGCGAACAAAAGGAGAACATAATCGGCATGTGTTTGACAGAGTTCAATGAGGAAATAGCGATCCAAAACTGGCGCGAGGACGGCATTATCGAAGGTCGAGCGGAAGGCGCGCAAGCCAAAGCCGTGGAAGCCGCGCGGAATATGCTCAAAAAGAATTACAAAATACCAGACATCGCCGAAATCACCGGCCTCTCCCTAGAGCAAGTGCTGGACCTGCAAAAAGAATTGGCCGACAGCAAGCGCGCCCACGCATAACTCGCCGCGCCGCAATTTGTCCAAACAAAAAAGGCCGCCCCTTACAGGGCGGCTCTTGTCGCGAAAAAATCGCGGCTGGTTTAATTTGCCGTAGAGCCAGTTGATTCCGTTAAATCCTCGGATTCTTCAGGCATGTTTACAGGCGACAAATATTTTATTTCGTAGATAGTAGAAGTTTCTGTCTTATTTCCATTGTCGTCAATTGTTCCTGTTATGTTGGCGTTGCTAGAAAGCGACTGTCCGAAATAACAGATTTTATCTGAATCTTCGTCATAATATACAGTCTGATAAACCATGTCGCTTTTGCTACAAGCGGAATCCTTTGTTCCATCCTCAAGATTAAAGACTAAAAGATCGCCGTCATTGGCAATGAAAAAATGCTTTTTAGTCGCGGCGAAAAAGTCTTTGTTGGATTTATATTGATACGAACTTAAAGATGAAGGCGTAAAGCCTTGCAATGGAATCTCCGACACAGTGTGTTTATCTTTGTCGCCGTCGGAATACTGCACCTTGTATAATGCGCCTCTTTTCTTTGGCGATGAAACGTCAAATCTAGAAAACGTTAAGCCAACAGGAATGTATTCCGAGGCAAGAGACCCTGTGTTAAAATCATACTTTTGCACCTTAACAGCCTGTCCGTTCGAATCAAGAACGGCGCATGTCTTATTTGCGTTTACGATGTTAACACTATTAAAAGCATTTCCGTCTACTGGAACATAATAATACTTTGCGTTTCCAATCGCAATTAAGAACTCATCTGTATTAAAATCATATTCCTGCGACTCTTCCGGAACCCAATCGCAAGATTCCAACTGGCCGTTGGCATTATAGCGCTTGTAAATTTTTTCCCTGGAAGAAGCGTCGTCGCAAGCCAAATAAACATAGCCATTGGCTCCCATAAAGAGCGGAGAATACAACTTGGGCCTCATAGCGTCAATATCATATACATGATTAGGATAAGAAGCATAACCTATGCTAAAAGTTCCGTCAGGATAATAAAAAACGCTGGTCAACCGCTCGTTTGAACTGTAAGCATGCAAATTGTCGGCGCAGTTGATCTTTTTCTTGCTTCCATCTAAAGCCATATAGTACTTTACATTTTCATTGGTTCCTTTTGTAAAAAGGCTTCCAAACCGATCCACATAAATATCTTGATAAGAATTTTCTACAGCGTTTTTTACAATGTATGATTCTTGCAATTGGTTTTCAACAAACCTTAGCGCGTAATAGTTAAGTTTATTCGTTTGATGATTTGTATATTGAATGTAAAAGCGGTCGCCATACTCAACTGTGGAAGAAAAGCTATCTCCAATAAACGCAGTCCATTTATACAAAGCGTCGTATTCATCTGCAGAATTGTCAACCTCGTAAATCATGCCGTTGCTTTTGTCCATCACCATCATGGGTTCATAATTTTCGATATATTTTTCTGCAGTCTCATATATTCTAAAAGAAAAGCAAGAAGGGGCAGCGAGCATTTTGCCATAGTTAGGATGAATATTTGAGCCAACAGGCCAATACATAAAGAAAACAAAGCGCTTAAAAGCTTTGTAAAATTGCAATGGCCTTTCATTCATTGCCTTGTCTTGTCCATTTTCTTCCAAAGAAAGATCTTCAACATTTCCGTTAGAGTCTTGTCCAACCAAGTGTTCGTCAACGCCTTCTGTGTCATTTCCGCTAGAGTTGGCGGATATTCCCGCGGCGATGTTGCCGCTGCGCCCAAATTTTGAGGCCGCTCCAATCGCCTTATACTTAGAATAATTTCTTACAGAAATTCTTTTGCCTCCACCCCATCCGAAGCCACCGATTCCGCCGTTGTCGGAATTGTTGGAGCAAGACGCGAAAAAGGCCAATGCGGCTGCCGCCATCAATAACACGATTTTTTTCATAAAATCCTCCGTACTTTTTCCTTGCAATATTCAAAGCGCGTATAGCTTGCACTTCAATTGAATACTATAAATTCAATAATAACACGCCAATTAGATACTGTCAATAAAACCCTTCACTTCAATTGAGTATAATAAAAAGCATGGGCTCAAATTTTAAGGAAAACTTGCGTTCAGAATTGGATTACCAGGACATTACGATAAAAGAACTTTCCGCCATGACAAACATTCCCTACCGCTCGATTGAAAATTATCTTAGCGCCAGGGCTTCCATTCCCCCAGCGGATTACGCGGTTCAAATCGCGCGCGCTCTTAAAACGACCGTCGAAGACCTTATATTGGGAAAAAGCAAAAACAATATTCAAAAGGAAGAAAACAATCTAAAGAAAAGCGCTCGGCTTTTTTCTAAACTGTCAGAGGCAGACCAACTTGTATTTATTCGCCTTATGGAAGGCATTCTAAAAAAATAAAAAAAAGCCGCCCCATTACAGGGCGGCCTTCCACCGCTTTGTTACGGACGAGTCAAGGCGCGCTGACGCTTAAAGCCTTGACTCGTTCCTTTTTCGGCGCAACTACTTTCCTTCCACTGCGCGGTTTAATCCTTCCACCATCGCGTCAACTTGCGCTTGGCTGATATGGTTAAAGCTTCGCATGGCGCGGATGGGGAGGCTCTTTAGCATGCCCAGCTGCATTTCGTCGCTGATGCTTTCGCGGGCGCTCTTTCCGCGCTTTTCCTGCGGCTGTTCCGACTCGGAAAAGGGGCTGCCCTTAAAGGCTTTTGCGGCGGCAAAGGCTTTAGGATTTTCCATAATCTCTTCAAAGACCGTGTTGGGCGTGGCGTGGAAGGGAAGCTCCTGCGTGGCCTCAAGCTCGACCTTGGCGCAAAGGCGAACGTCGCGCGAAGAAGCCGCCGCAAGGATTTGATACGTTCCGCCGGGAATGTACCAGTCATGCAAAGACTCGTCCCAAACGCTAAAGGCCCGCGCGTCTAGAGTGACAGCGACGGTCTTTGTCTCGCCGGGCTTGAGCTCGACTTTTTCAAAGCCCTTCAATTCCATCTTGGGGCGCGGCTCGCGGTAAGGCGGCTTGCATTCCGTTCCCTGCGGAGCGGCAACATAAAATTGAACGATTTCCTTTCCAGCGCGCTTGCCTGTGTTCTTTACCTTGACGCTGGCCACGACGCTTTCTCCGCCATTGATTTTTTTTGCGTCAACTTTTAGCGCCGAATATTCAAAGGTCGTGTAGCTAAGTCCGTGTCCAAAGGGGAACAAAACGTCCATCTCTTTTTTGTCGTAGTAGCGGTAGCCGACAAAAATTCCTTCGGCGTAGTTGGCCACAGTTCCGTTTCCGGGATAATTAAGGTAGGAAGGATTGTCCTGCAATTTTATCGGGAACGACTCGGCCAATTTTCCGCTGGGATTTACGCGGCCAAAGAGCAATTCGATTTGCGCGATGCCCACCGCTTGTCCGCCAAGATAGCTTTCCAAAATCGCCTTGGCGCTGTTTACCCAGGGCATCTCAACCGGCGAGCCGTTATGCAAAACGACGACGACGTTTTTGTTGACCTTGGCGATTTCTTCTATCAAAATGTTTTGGTTGGCCGGAAGCTTCATATGGCTTCGGTCGTAGCCTTCCGACTCGTAGCTGTCGGGAAGGCCGGCAAAGATTACTACGGTCTTGGCCTTTTTAGCGGCGGCGACCGCGGCCTTTAAAAGCTTTGCGTCTTTTGCCTTGCTTTCCTTAATGTCAAAGCCTTGCTCCCACTTAATGTTAAGGCCCGCGTCTTTGGCGGCTTGAAGGGCGCCCGTCACTTTAAAGGCGTTGATGTGGCTGGAGCCGCCGCCTTCGTAGCGCGGCTTTTGGGCAAAGGCGCCGACGAACAATATTTGGCTTGCGTCTTTTTCCTTAAGCGGAAGAATCTTCTTTTCGTTTTTAAGCAGAACCATCGATTCCGCCGCGATTTGGGCCGTGACCAAGTGGTGCGCGTTTTTGTCAAAGTTTCCTTTTTGGCGGCCTTCCATAAATTTATAGACGATGCGCAAGATTCGTTCCACCGCGGTGTCCAAAACTTTTTCGTCCAATTTTCCGTCGCGAATAGCCTGGCTAATTTGCTTGTCGGTGTCTCCGCCCGACGCTGGCATTTCCAAATCCAAGCCGGCCTTGATTCCTTCGACGCGGTCGTTTACCGCTCCCCAGTCGCTTACGACAAAGCCGTCAAAGCCCCACTCTTTTCTTAAAACGTCGGTCAGCAAAAATTTGTTTTCGCTGGCAAAAGTTCCGTTCACCCTGTTGTAAGAGCACATGATTGTGTCGGGCTTGGCTTTTTTTACGGTCGTCTCAAAGGCCGGAAGGTAAATCTCGCGCAAAGTACGCTCGTCCATGTTGGAGGTGGAAGACATTCTGCGATACTCCATAGAGTTTGCGGCAAAGTGCTTTACGCTGGTTCCAATGTTCTTTGACTGAACGCCCTGCGTGTAAGCCGCTCCCAACTCGCCGGCCAAGTAGGGGTCTTCCGAAAGGTACTCAAAGTTTCGGCCGCAAAGGGGGCTCCTCTTTATGTTGAGCGCGGGGCCAAGCAAAACGGCGATGTCCTCGGCCTGACATTCGTCGCCCAAAACTTCGCCTTCCATGCGCAAAAGGTCGCGGTCAAAGGAGCAGGCCGTCAAGCAGCCGCTTGGAAAGCTAACCGCCTTGATGCTGTCGTTGACTCCAAGGTGGTCGCCGTTTTGGTCTTGCTTTCTAAGTCCCGTGGGGCCGTCGCTTACCATTATGTTTGGAACGCCCAAGCGCTCTACCGCTTTTGTGCGCCAAAAATCCAAGCCTGAGCAAAGCCCGGCCTTTTCTTCCAAAGTCATTTGGGAAATCAATTGCTTAATGTTGGTTTTCATAAATTACAATTTTAGCGCGGAATTTGCGGGAAAGCAAGAAATAGTTTGCGCCGTTTTTTGCGCCTTATATGTCGATTTTGACATGCAAGGCGCAGGGAACAGTTCCGCTAAAACCAAGAGCAAGCGTTGCGGTTAAAGTAGCCGTGGCGTTCAGCCTTGTCCGTGCCGGTCGGATAAACAACCATGTTGTCCCAAAGGATTGAGGATATTCCCCTTTCCTTTGAGGCGCCAAAAAAGCACTTGGCCCATTTGACGCGCTCGTCATAATTGTTTTTGTCCGAAGCGCTGGTCTCTCCGATTATGACGGGAATTCCGTTTGAAACAAATTCTTGGTCCAGCGTCTTAAAAAGCCAGTTCTCTATGTTGCTCTTGTGGGCGGCAGTGAAAGTAGTGTCGTTTCCCATGCAAAACTCATATGGCGTGTATGCGTGTACGGAAACAATCAACTTTCCGCTGGCGGAATCAGTCGGGAGGCTCCAGCCGTTCATCATGCTGGGGCTTGCGGCGTATGGCGGAACCATGACATAGCGCGTGGCGTTGTTTCCGCCGGTCTTTCGGATTTCATCAAGCGCGGCTTTCTCGTATTCCTTTATGATGGCGTTGGCGGCCAAAACCTTGCCTTCAGTTCCGGCCGTCGTGCTCCATTCATACTCTTTTCCCACGGCGCGAGGCTCGTTCAAAAGCTCAAAGACAAGGGAATCGTCGTAGGCCTTAAAATATTCCGCCACTTGTTTCCAAATATTCTTTATATATTCCAGCGACGCGTCTTTTAGGCTTTCGTTGTTTTCAGGAACGCAAAAGCCGTAGGTAGAGTCCATACCGTAAACCTTTTCTCCAGTCGGCTTTACCATATAGGTTTCGCCAAGGTTGTCGTGGTGAATGTTTATGATGACCTTCATGCCGGCGGCCAACGACCAGTCCACGATGGTCTTTACGCGCGCGAGCCATTCGGGGTCAATTTTGTGGCCGCTTTCTTCGGTGATGTGATTGTGCCAGCTTACGGGAATTCTTATCGTCTTAAAGCCCTTGGCGGCCACAGCCTTTATCATTTCTTGGCTGGTCATGGGCATTCCCCAGCTTGTCTCTGTCTTTAGCCCTAGGTTTTCCTTGCTGCCGTCGGACTTTGCGTCCAAAGTGTTTCCAAGGTTCCAGCCGTTGCCCCAAATATTTTGCGCGGAGTATTGCGAAGATGTGACTATGTCGGGAATTCTTTCCGAAGAAACGGGGTCCGAAGCCGGAGAGCCTGAAGGAACGGAACCGCTGCCTGAACAAGCGCAAACCAAAAGCGCCGCGCCTAAAACAGCCGCGATTTTCAATGCCCATCTTTTTTTCATACAACCTCCGTATTTTGTTTTATAGTATAAACGCTTTTATCCCTATTGTCAATTTTGCCGGCGTCATTCGGAACAATATAAAAAACATTTGCAAAAATGGACAAAGCGCGCTATAATTTTATTACATGAGCGCCGAAAAAAAACGACTCAGGAATACAACCGACAGCCTCTTGTTTGGAACGGCGCTTACATTTGGATTTTTTATAATCGTCACCCTTCTTATGAGCGCGATAACAGTTTACATCGCGCAAATGAAAGCTTACAAGGCGGAATGCATTCAAAACATCCGCAAAATCGGCGACTACCTTGAGCGCCAAATTCAAAATTCCGGCCAAGACTTCATCGCATACCAAAATTATTATATGGAACATTTTGCTGAAGCCGACATTCCATACGACTTTGACGAATACCTTGAAGCCCAAAAAAATTACGAAGCCATCATCGCAAAGACAAACCCAGAGTTCTTTGAGCAAAAAAACCTGGACTTTGACTCGCTTTCAGACGAGGCAAAGATGGCCTACTTCATATACATTCACGAATACTGGATTCTTACATTTGAAAACGCGCGCAAGGCCTTCAACCTGCCCTACACTTACTACTTGGTTCCCAAAGAAAAGATTTACCACATGGTCTACATGATAGACGGCGAGCGCACGCCCAAAGACCAAAACGGCGACAAAGCCGAAAGCGGAAAATACCTTTACCTTGGCGACGAATACTTTGACCCGCCGGAAAAATACAAAGTCCAATGGCGCGCGTGGTTCACCGGCGAGCGCCAAGACGACTTTGAGACATGGAACAACGAATGGGGCCACACTTACGCGTATTACACGCCGCTCATAATCGACGGGCAAAAGCTTGGCCTTATCGGAACTGAAGTCGAAGTGGCCGACGTGAACAAAACGATTCTTACTTTGTCGATAAAAATCGCCGGAGCGATTTCGCTTTGCTTGGTTTTCTTCATCGTGATCATCATGGTCCTGATGAACAAATTCTTCATAAAGAAAGTCCTTGTCTTGGAATCGCAAATGCGCGAATACAAGGAACAAAAGGATCCTGCGATCGCGGACAAAATTCGCGCCCAAGCGAAAGGCAACAACGAGATCGCGTCGCTTTCGCGCCAGTTCGCCGACTTGATTTTGGAACTTGAGCAGCACATGAATAATTTGCTTTCCACAAAAAAAGAGCTTAAGGACACAAAGCAGCTGGCCCAAGAAATGAACGAGCTTGCAAAAAAAGACGCGCTCACAGGCGTAAGAAACAAGACCGCCTACAACAGCGAGGCCGACCGGCTTGAATTGGGAATCTCAGAAGGAAAGCGCGATTTTGGAATAGCGATGGTGGACTTGAATTTCCTAAAGAAAATCAACGACAACTACGGCCACGAGCAAGGCGACGCGGCCATCAAAAAACTCTGCCACATAATTTGCCACACGTTCAAACATTCGCCAGTTTTCAGAATCGGCGGCGACGAATTTGCCATCGTGCTTGAAAAAGAAGACTTTGAAAACATAGAAAATCTTGTTCAAAAATTCAACGCGCAATTGGACTTGCTTTCCAAGGACGAAAATTTGCAGCCTTGGGAATATGTTTCCGCCGCGCTAGGATACGCGCTTTTTAGGCCAAACGACACTTGCGTCGCCGACGTCTTCCGCCGCGCGGACCAAAATATGTACGAGCGCAAAAAGCAAATGAAGGCCGAGCGCGCCGAATAGCCACACGCGCCTAGCCCCGCTCGACAACACGCGATTTTTTTGCTAGCATTGTTTTATGAAACACTGTCCAGTCCTGCAATTTAATTCCTTGGCACAAGCGCTTGTGTCGCTTTTTGGTAATTCCGTCGCAATAAAAAGAACCGACCGCGTGACAGGCGGCGACATAAACAAAGCTTACGCTGTCACGCTCAACACCGGCGACACAATCTTTATGAAAGCCAACGAAAAGGAAAAAGCCGCCTCCTTCGTTGCCGAAGCTTCCGGCATTTTTGCCATCGCGCAAACAGGAGCGATCCGCGTTCCAAAAATTCTTTGCGTCGGAACGGACGACGGCCAGGAAGTCGGCTACAGTTTTTTGCTGATGGAATTTGTCAAAAGCGCCGAGCCTAAAGCCGACTACTGGGAAAGATTCGCGCAAGAATTGGCCGCGCTTCACCAAGCGGACGCAAGCGCTTTTTGCGAGCGCGACGACGGACAAAAGGGCCGCTTTGGATTTTTTGAGGACAACTTTATTGGAGCCAGGCCGCAAGACAATTCGCCGTCTAAAAGCTGGATAGAATTTTTTAGGGACAAGCGCTTGCTTCCGCAATTCAAGGCGGCGGACTCATACCTTACGAGCGCCGACCGCGAAAACGCGACAAAACTTTTGGATCACTTGGACGAATTTTTGATTGAGCCAAAAGCGCCCAGCCTTTTACACGGCGACCTTTGGAGCGGAAACGCTATGGCAGGCCCAGACGGAAAGGCAATGCTCATCGATCCCGCCGCCTATGTTGGCGCTTGCGAGGCCGACCTTGCCATGACCGAACTTTTTGGAGGCTTTCCGCCAAAGTTTTACCAAGCCTACCGCGCGGCAAATCCATTGGAGGACGGCTACGAAAAGCGCCGGGACCTTTACAACCTTTACCAGCTTTTAAATCACTTGAATTTTTTTGGACAAAGCTACCTTAACGCCGTCCGAAGCGTTGTCCAAGAATATGTTGGTTGACGCGGACAATAAAAGGCAAGCCCAAAAAGCCGCGCCTAAGCTAGTTCCGGTCGCTCATGTTGGCGAGGGTTATCGCGCCAAAAATCAAGACGCAGCCCAAAATCATTATCGGCGTAAGGCGCTCGCCCAAAAATATCGCTCCAAACACGACGCCAAAAACTGATTCCAGCGACAAGAACAAGGACGCGAGCGACGACTCCATGTACTTAAGGCAAACGTTTTGCAAGACAAAGGCCACAAGCGTGCTGAAAATTCCCAAGTACAAGACGCCCAAAAAAACGCGCGGAGATTGCATCTGTTCCAGCGGAAAGGCTCCGTCGTAAAAGGGCGCGAAAATCCAAGAAAAAAGCGCGGCGAAAAAGAATTGGATTATCGTAAGCAAAATCGCGCTTTCGTTTTTGTTGTAGCGGCTTGTAAAGACAATGTGGAGCGCGTAAAAAATTCCGCAAACTAAAGTAAGCGCGTCGCCGATGTTCATCGTAAAAATGCCGTCAGACTTTTTTAGCGCCAGCATTCCGATTCCGCACAAGGCTATGACAGCCGCGACCAGCGCGACAAACTTTGGCCTTTTGCGGAAGACGGGCCAAGCAAAGAAAGGAATTAGAATGACGTAAAGCGTCGTTAAAAATGCGTTCTTGCCCGCGGTGGTGTAGGCGCAGCCTACGGTTTGAAAGGCGTAGCCCAAAAACAAAAAGGCGCCTGTCAGCGCTCCGTGAAAAAACTTTGTCCAAGTGAGCGCCCTAAACTTTTTAAAAAAGACAAGCGCGAGCGCCGCCGCCGCGATTGAAAAACGCGCGGCCATCATCCAAATCGGACCGATGTAGTCAAGGGAATCTTTTACTATTACAAAGGCAAAGCCCCAAATGGCGGCGGTTGTCACCAAGCCGATCGAGGCGAAAAATTTTATCGAGTTGTTGTTCATAGAGACACCAAAAAGGCGGCGGCAGTTTTAGTCTTGCAAGGCCTTATATTCTTTGCGCTCGCGGACAAGGTAATTTTTGTAGCCCTTTCTTTCAAGCGCGTTGAGCGTGGCCTGGACTTTTTCGGTCGGCAAATCCTTTATAATCACGCGGACGATTCCGCTTTGGGTCGTTTGGTAGGCCAAATGCCTTATTCCGGCGGCCTGCGCGTCGGCGGCAAAAATCGAAGCGTTTTTCTTGGAAGAAAATGCGGCCAGCTGTACGTTCCAGCGGTCGCAGTCGGAAGCGGCCGCGGTCTTCGCGAAGGCGCCGGATTTTTTCTCGCCCTCTCCGCCATTCGAGGCGCCGGCCTTTTGGTCTTGCAAGCCGGCAGCCGCGCCGTCCGAGCCGACGATTTCAAGGCTGACTTTTGCAGTTCCGCTTTTAATCATTCCGATTTTTACGGCGGCGGCCTTTGACAAGTCGATTTCGCGTCCTTTTACAAAGGGGCCGCGGTCGTTGATGCGGACCACGACCGACTTTCCGTTTGAAAGGTTTGTGACTTTGACTTTTGTGTTAAAGGGAAGGCTTTTGTGCGCGGCGGTCAAGTCATACATGTTGAAGACTTCGCCGTTTGAAGTTTTGCGGCCGTGGTACTTTTCCGCGTAATAAGACGCCACCGCGCTGTTTTTGTAAAGCGTCACGCTGTTTGAGGCGAAAACTCCGCTCGCCAAAACGCCAAGAATCAATGCCAAAAATAAAAGTGACTTTTTCATGCTTTTATTGTCGGCAAGAAATTGCATTAGGTAAAGCAAAAAAAACGCGCGAGGGAGCGGGGCGGCAACTTAGGACAAAAGCATTTTGTCGCTCAAAGTGTCTTCGCCCTGATGAACGCTAAAGCGCTCAAGCAAGTCCTTTACCTCAAGCTTTTTCTTTTCCTCGCCGCCGACTTCGTAGACGATGTGGCCGTCCAGCATCATTATCAAGCGGTTTCCGTAGCGAATGGCGTCGCGCATGTTGTGGGTTACCATAAAGGTCGTAAGCTTGTCGCGCTGGACAAAAAATTCCGTAAGCTCCAAAACCTTTTTGGCGGTCTTGGGGTCAAGCGCGGCGGTGTGCTCGTCAAGCAAAAGAAGCTGGGGTTTTTGCAAAACGGCCATCAAAAGCGTCAAAGCCTGGCGCTGGCCGCCGCTCAAAAGGCCAACCTTTGCGGTCATGCGGTCTTCCAAGCCCAACTCCAATTTTGCCAGCGCCTCCTTGAACAAGCCGCGCTCCTTTTGGGTGATTCCCCAAGCCAAGGTGCGTTGTTTTCCGCGCCTGTAGGCCAAGGCCAAGTTTTCTTCTATCTGCATGTTGGAGCAAGTTCCAAGCATGGGGTCTTGGAAAACGCGGCCCAAGTATTTGGCGCGCTTGTGTTCCTTTATGTGGGTAAGGTCGTTTCCGTCAAGCAAAATGGAGCCTGCGTCGCAAGAGTGGACTCCGGCGATAAGGTTTAGGAGCGTTGACTTTCCGGCGCCGTTTCCGCCGATTACGGTGACAAAGTCGCCGTCGTTTAGCGTAAGGCTTACGTCCTTAAGCGCCTTTCGCTCGGTGATTTGTCCGGGATTGAAAGTTTTTGAAACGTGGCGGACTTCAAGCATTCTGATTTCCTCCCATGAGCGCGTCGTCGGTTTTAGAAACATTCTCCGCGACAAAAGAGTCGTTGGGCGGATTGGCGACAACAATTCTTCGCTTGCTAAATTTCTTTTTCAATACAGGAAGCGAAAGCGCGAAAGCTACGATAATCGCGCTGAACAATTTCATGTCCTGCGTCTTCATTCCCATTTGCAAAACAATGGCAATGATCAAGCGGTATATGACGGAACCAATCACGACGCCCAAAAGCTGAATCCAAAACGAAAACTTTTGGCCAAAGAAAACTTCGCCGATGATGATCGAGGCTAGTCCTATTACGATAGTTCCGATTCCCATGCTCACGTCGCCAAAGCGCTGCTGCTGCATGACCAAGCCGCCGCTCAACGCTACAAGGCCGTTGCTTATCATAAGCGCCAAGAGCTTCATGTTGTCGGTGTTGATTCCCTGCGCGCGGCTCATGCGGGCGTTGTTTCCCGTGGCGCGGATGGAGCTTCCGATTTCGGTTCCAAAGAACCAGTAAAGCGCGGCGATAAGCGCGACGGCAAATACAAGGCCGGCGGCAAGGCTTGACCAAGTGGGAGCCATGCCCTTGAACTTTTGCGAAAGGCCAAGCGCGTCGCTGATGTAATTCATTATTGTTTTGTCCGCGCGCGCGAGCGGCTTGTTCGGGCCGCCCAAAACGCGCAAGTTGATTGAATACAAGGCAAGCTGCATCAAGATTCCGGCGAGAATTCCGGGAATGTTCAGCTTTGTGTGCAAAAGCCCCGTAATCGCTCCCGCAAGCATTCCCGCAAGAATCGCGAACACAAGCGAGAGCAAGGGATTCATTCCGCCGGCGATCAAGATGGCGCAGGAACAGCCGCCCAAGGCAAAGGAGCCGTCAACAGTCATGTCGGCAAAGTCCAAAATTTTAAATGTAATGTAAACGCCAAGCGCCATGATTCCCCAAAGGATTCCCTGGCTGGCGGCTCCAATCATCGATGCTACAATCGGCGGCATATTATTCCTCCTGCCACTACGGATTAACAACCAAAAATTTATCCGTAATGGTAATGATTCAAGAACGTTGACAAAAACGCCTTGACAAAACTTACTTTATAAGGTCGGCGGGAATCTCGATTCCCAATTCGTCGGCGACTTCCTTGTTGTAGCTAAAATCGCACTTTTCCAAATACTGGATCGGCATGTCGGCGGGCTTTTTTCCGTCCTTCAAAATCTCTACGGCCATCTTGGCTGTCTGCAAGCCAAGCTCGTAGTAGTTGATTCCGTAAGTGGCCAAACCGCCGCCTTGAACCATTCCTTCCTCGCCGCAAATCACCGGGATTTTGTTGGGAGTGGTTACAAGCGCTACAGTCGCCATTGACGAGGCGATCATGTTGTCTGTGGGAGCGTAGATCGCGTCAACTTTTCCGACCAAGCTTTGGACTACTTGCTGAACTTCGTTTGTGTTTGAGACCGTGGCTTCAACAAAGTCAAGGCCTTCTTTTTGGCAAGCGGCCTCGGCAAGGTTGGCCTGGAAGCGTGAGTTCTCTTCGCTTGAGCAAAAGAGAATCGCGACTTTCTTTGCGGAAGGAAGCAAGCGCTTTAGCAAAGAAATCTGCGCGGCGCAAGGAGTCAAGTCGGAAGTGCCGGAAACGTTGGTGCCGGGCTTTTCGTTTGACTCGACAAGCTGGGCCGTTTTAGGGTCCGTCACTGAAGAAACCAAAATCGGAATGTCGCTTGTCATGTTGGCAACGGCTTGCGCGGCCGGAGTGGCGATGGCGAAAATCAAGTCGCTCTGGTCGTTGACCAATTTTTGCGCGATGGTCACGCAGTTGGCCTGCTCGCCCTGGGCGTTCTCGTAGTCAATCTCAATGTTCTGTCCGTCAATGAAACCTGCGTCCTTAAGCCCGTCAACAAAGCCCTGATAGTTTTTGTCCAAGGCGGGGTGCTCAACCAATTGAATGACGCCGATTTTAATTTTTTTGTCTTTCTTTTGGCAAGAAGAGAACAAAGCCAACGCGGCAACCGCGGCCGCAAAAACGATGATTTTTTTCATATAATATCCCTTACTTTTATTAAAAAAGTGAAGTATATTTTAATGAATTTGAGGAAAGAATTCTAGCGCTTTTGCTGGAGTTTGCATTTAGCGGCGGAACTTACGCCAGTTTTTGCAACCGAGCGATTTTTCTTTTTAACTTGGCGATTTCCTCTTTTTTTGCGACGATTTCTGCGTCCTTGTCGGCAACTTGTTGCTTAAATTCTTTTCGCATCTTTCGGATAATCTTTTGGTCTTTTTCCTTTTGCTCTACGATAAGGTCTCTGTCGTGAAGGTTCATTCCTAAATACATCTCCCTGAATAGATTGTCGGAAATAGTCCGCCTGACGCGGCTCTCCAGCTCTTTGGTAAAGTCCGTAGTTGCCTCGCGTTTTTTAATATAGCGCAGGAACGCCGAAAATTCAAGGTTTTTTTCGCTCTCAAAGGCTGCCGCGTTCACAAAGATTTTGTGCGTCGCGTCGCCCAATTCCGTCTCGCGGTCTTCGTCGCAAATCTCCTTAAACGAATAGCGCGAAAGTCCTTTTCCAAACATGTCGTTCTTGCAAATGAAAATGATGTAGGATTCCCGCAGCTTGGAATAATCCTTGCCGCGCAAAAGGTCATTGCAATCGATAAGCGACTGGTAATATCGCGCCCGCTTCGGCAGATTGTTCTTGAGCCGCGCCTGAATACAATATGGCGAGTCTCTCAGATGTTGCAAATCGTGGATTTTGCTGCATACTTGAAGAATAACCAAACCCCAAGTGGCAGCATGCCACAAACAA
>ONET01000013.1 GCA_900316905.1 uncultured Treponema sp. | reverse complement strand
GGCGACACGCTGTTTACCTACAAGACGGAAAAGACCTATGCCTCCGGGGACGGTACGGTAACCGGTGTGTTTGTCCAGGCCGGTGACGACGCGGAGACCGTGACGGACGCGGAAGGCGAGGCGAGCGCGGAGAGCGTTCCGACAGAAAGCCGCGCTCAGAGCGGGGCGACAAGCGAGAGTTTGACAAGAGCCTTGAAGGACTTTCGTTTGAAGAGCGAATGGAAGTCTACAAGAAAAAGTATTCCGAAAAGGCCGGAGAGCCGCGCGGCGACAAGCGCTCGAAGTTTGACAAAAACAAAAGGCCCTACGAAAAGCGTTTTGACAAAAAGGGCGGCAAAAACTTCAGCGCCAAGGGCGGCCAAAAAGGCGGCGGCAAGAGCTCCGCGCAGGCGCCCAAAAAGACTTTGGAGAACCGCGGCATCGTGGGCTTCTTTAAGTCGCTTTTTGGAAAAAAGAAGTAATCTGTCATTGCCCGACTTGCTCGGGCAATCTTTTAAAGGATGCTCGGGTCAAGCCCGAGCATGACATTTTTTTTGGAGACATCATCATGATTACAGTTTCAGACGTATCTCTTAAATTTAGCGAAAAGCCGCTCTTTAAAGACGTAAACCTAAAGTTCACCAGCGGAAACTGCTACGGAATAATCGGAGCCAACGGCGCCGGAAAGTCAACCTTCCTAAAAGTGCTTTCGGGCGAGCTGGAGCACGACAACGGAACGATAACAATCACGCCCGGCGAGCGCATAGCAGTTCTGCGCCAGGACCACTTTGCCTTTGACGCCTTTAGCGTAAAGGACACGGTCATGCAAGGCTATCCAAAGCTTTACGAGACGGCCAAGGCGCGCGAGACGATTTACGAAAAGGCCGACTTTACCGAGGAAGACGGAAACAAGGCCGCCGAGCTTGAGGCTGAGTTCAGCGAGCTGGGCGGTTGGGAAGCCGAAAACCAAATCGAGCAAATGCTTTCCGGCCTTGGCTTGGAAGAAGAATTCCATGACAAGATGATGAGCGACTTGGACGAAAGCCAAAAGGTCCGCGTCTTGCTTGCCCAGGCTCTTTTCGGAAACCCCGACATTTTGCTTTTGGACGAACCGACAAACGGCTTGGACTTGGAGTCGATTTCATGGCTTGAAAACTTTTTGATGGAATTTCCCAACATCGTGATTGTCGTAAGCCACGACCGCCACTTTTTGAATTCCGTCTGCACATACATTTGCGACATCGACTACGGAAAGATCAGCCAGTTCACCGGAAACTACGACTTCTGGTACCAGATGAGCCAAGTATTGCAGCGCCAGGCCAAGGACCAGGCAAAGAAGCGCGAGGACAAGATGGCCGAACTCAAGGCCTTCATCCAGCGCTTCGCCTCAAACGTTTCAAAGGCCGGCCAGGCTTCAAGCCGCAAGCGCGTCTTGGAAAAATTGGAGTTGGAGGAGCTTCCGGTCACAAGCCGAAAATTCCCCTACGTCAATTTTCGCCCCGACCGCGAGATCGGCAACAACGTTTTGGAAGTAAAGTCGCTCAACTTTACCGAAGACGGAAACGAGCTTTTAAAGGATTTTTCTTTGATGGTGAACCGCACCGACAAAATAGCCTTTGTCGGAATCGAGCACAATTCCATCAGCGCCCTTTTTGACATCGTTAGCGGCGTAAAAAAAGCCGCGAGCGGAGAATACTTTTGGGGCCAGACGACAAAGCAGGACTACCTTCCGCGCGACAATTCCTCTTACTTTAAGAACAACTATTCGATAACCGATTGGCTTAAGCAATACTCGCCCGACCAAAACGACGCCTTTGTGCGCGGCTTTTTGGGAAGAATGCTCTTTTCCGGCGACGAGTCGCTAAAGCCGGTCAACGTCCTTTCGGGCGGCGAAAAAGTGCGCTGCATGTTGTCAAAGATGCAGCTTAGCGGAGCCAACGTCTTGATTTTGGACGACCCGACAAACCACTTGGACTTGGAGGCCATTCAGTCCCTTAACGAGGCGCTGGTCCAGTTCCCGGGCGTCGTGCTTTTTTCAAGCCACGACCACGAGTTCATCCAGTCAATCGCCAACCGCATAATCGAAATCACGCCCAAGGGAATAATCGACCGCATGATGGAATTTGACGACTACCTTAAGGACGAGCAAATCATCAAGATGCGCGAAGACTTTTACGCGGGCAGCGGAAAGAAGATTCGCTACTAGGCCGCTCGTGCTTTCCAACGCAAGACCTTAATTGTTGTTTCGAGCGGATTTCCCAATCACGCCGCGTGAAACGCGGCGGGGATTGGGGCTTTTTTTTATTTGCCCTTGTTCATCATTTGAAGCTGCTTTTTCATGTTTTCGAACATTTCCACAGCCTTTTTGTCGTCCACAGCCTCTTGCGGCTCGTGGTATTCGACAAGGCGCGGAGGAATCTCGTCCAAAAAGCGCGATGGCTGACAGTCAACCGTCGCGCTCATTTTTTTGCGCTTGGCGCAGGACGAAATGTAAAGCTTGTCGCGCGCCCTTGTGATGGCCACGTAAAAAAGGCGGCGCTCCTCTTCGACGTTCTTTTCGTCTTCCTCTATCGCGCGCGCGTGGGGAATCAAGCCTTCCTCCGCGCCGGCGATGAAGACCACCGGAAATTCCAAGCCCTTTGAGGCGTGGATTGTCATAAGGTTGACCTTTCCCTTATCGCCTTCGTCGTCCATGTCGTCGCGGCTTAAAAGCGTTATGCGGTTAAGGTAGTCGTAAAGGCTGGTCTTTCCAAAGTTGTCGGGGTTGGTCTCCCATTGCGCGATGGAGTTTATAAGCGAGTCGATGTTCAGGTACTTGAAGCGGGCGGCCTTTTCGCTCTTGGGATTTTCCAAAATCAAAAAGTCCCAGTAGTTTATTTCTTCCACCAAAGCCTTGACTTTTTTTGAAAGCTCCTTTCCGCCCAGCATGTTGGAATTTTTTTCTATCAACGAAGTGAACTCAGCCAAGGCGCCCAAGGTTTTTGGCGAAAGCGCCGCCGCCGGCGCGGCATCTTGGGAAAGCTCAAACTCTTTTTGTGAGTCCTCCGCTTGCAGTGACTTTATCGCTTCCCACAAGGAGCTGTGATTTTGCGAGGCGCGCTCGTTAAGGGCTTCCAAGGCGGCCCGGCCTATTCCGCGCCGGGGCGTGTTGAGAACGCGCAAAAGGTTTATGTCGTCGTCGTGGTTGGCTATCACGCGAAGGTATGAGACAATGTCCTTGATTTCCTTGCGCTCAAAAAAGCTTGTTCCGCCGCTCATAGTGTAGGGAATGTTGGCCGACAAAAAGGCTTCCTCTATGGCGCGGCTCTGGGTGTTGGAGCGAATCAAGACGCCAAAGTCGTCGTACTTGATTCTTTCCTCCGCGCAAATGCCTTGGATCGATTCCGCGATAAAGTCCGCCTCGTCGGTTTCGTTTTGCGGCATGAAAATCTCGATGGGCTTGTTGCCCACGGTCTTTTGGCTCCAAAGCTTTTTTTCCTTGCGGTTGGTGTTGTGGCTTATCACGCCGTTGGCCGCTTCCAAAATCGTCTCCGTGGAACGGTAGTTTTGCTCCAAGCGGATTTCCTTTACGCCTTTAAAGTCCTTCTCAAAGTTCACGATGTTTTGGTAGTCCGCGCCGCGCCAGCTGTAAATCGACTGGTCGTCGTCGCCAACGACCGCCACGTTCTTGTCGGCCAGCAAATGCATCATCTCGTACTGCTGGTGGCTTGTGTCCTGGAACTCGTCAATCATAAGATACTTGTAGCGGTCGCGGTACTTTTGCAAAATCTCGGGGAACTCGCGGAAAATCTTTATCGGAAGGACGATTAGGTCGTCAAAGTCCACGGCGTTGTAAAGCTTTAGTCCGTCCTGGTAATATTGGTAAAGCTCGCGGTAAATGTCGGTCTCGGCCTTCCATTCCTTTCGGCCTGTCTTTATGTCGCTGAACAAAATCGCGATTTTGTAGCAGTCCATCGCCTCGGGGCTCATCTTAAGCTCGCGGCCGCTTTCTTTTATAAGCGCTATTTTGTCGCTTTCGTCGTAAATCGTAAAGTTTTCGCGCCAGCCCAGCGCGCTTATTTCCTGCCGCAAGATTTTCACGCCAAAAGCGTGGAAGGTGGACACGGTCAGGTTTTGCAATTTTTTTTGCGTAAGCTCCTTTACGCGCGACTCCATCTCTCGCGCGGCCTTGTTGGTGAATGTCAGGGCCAAAATTTGGCTTTGCGGAATTCCCTTGTCCAGCATGTGCGCTATGCGGAATGTGATCACGCGCGTCTTTCCGCTTCCGGCTCCGGCTATGATCAAAATCGGGCCTTCGGTCGTGGTCACGGCCGCGTACTGCTGGGGATTCAGTTCTTTTTTTAACGCTTCTAGGTCTAGCATAGGGTGAGGGCTATACTAGCAAATGCGGGCGGAAATTTCAATATTTCATAAAAAAAATGTAGATTTATTTTGATTTTTGCGCTACAATGTCTTAATAACTTTAAGTTGCTAAATCAGGGGTATATATGAGCTGCAAATCAAGCGCCTTTTTGGGAAAGCACGGCTTTGTTCAGAACGTCGACGTTGACGATGTCGCCGACGCGATTTTGTACGACATGGACCAAGGCCTTCACGGCCGCGAGGCTGACCAGGACATGATCCGCACTTGGACGCTTCCGCCGGAAAAAAAGCCGGTCAACAAAAGCGTCATTGTTATTGACGCGGGCGGAACCAACTTCCGTTCATGCCTTGTCACTTTTGACCAAAACGGCGTTCCCGCCATAACTGAAATGGAAAAGACAAAGATGCCCGGCGTGGAGCGCGAGCTTGGAAAGGCCGAATTCTTTGAGCAAATCGCCAAAAACCTTGACCACCTAAAGGACAAGGCCGACTGCATAGGCTTTTGCTTTTCATATCCGATGGAAATCACGAGCGACGGCGACGGAATTTTGACCAGTTTTTCAAAGGAAGTCAAGGCTCCCGAGGTTGTCGGAAGCAAGATCGGAGCCTGCTTGGCCGAAGCCTTGGTCGCCCGCGGCTGGAAAAAGCCCAAGAGCGTTATGCTCCTTAACGACACGGTGGCCGCGCTTTTGGCCGGAGCCGCAAATCCCGCCAGCGGAAACGTCTATTCAAGCTACGTGGGCTTCATCCTTGGAACAGGAATGAATTCCGCATACATACAGCCCCCTCTAAGCGACGTGCCCGGCTTTGACAAGGCCGACGTGATTGACTGCGAGGTCGGAAAATTCTGCAAAATCCCCAGAAGCGACTTTGACCGCGAGTTTGACGCCACCAGCGCCAAGCCCGGCACTTTCTACTTGGAAAAGTCATGCTCGGGCGCCTATCTTGGACCGGTAGGCTATTACGCCCTAAAAAGCGCCGCCAAAGAAGGCTTTGTAAGCCCAAAACTCGGCGCCGAGCTTCTTAAGCTTCCTTCATTGACCTTGATAGAGTTGGACGGATTTTTGCGCGCTCCCTACAACAAGGAGACGACGCTCGGCGCCTTGTTGGCTGACTACGGCGCGCAAGAAGACTATAATTTTGTCTTTGAGGTGCTCGACGCGATAGTCAACCGTTCCGCCCGCTACGCCGCCGCCATTTTGGTGGCCAGCGTGCTTAAGACAGGGCAGGGACACGATCCCACAAAGCCTGTCTGCGTGGTTTGCAACGGCTCCACCTTCTACAAGACATACAGGACCCCCGGCCGCGTCAAGGCTTGCCTTGAGGAGTCGCTTACAAAAAAGCGTGGCCTTGCATGGCACGCGGCCAACATAGAAAACGACATCACCTTGGGAGCGGCTATCGGAGGCTTGATCCGTGGCTAGAGGAAATTCCCTTGGAAAATCAATAGTTCTCCTCTTTTTGATTGTCATCTTGGCCTTGGGCGGCCTCTTGTGGTTTGACTGGCTTGGCGTCCTGCGCGTAAAAAGCTTGTTCAACCCGCTTTACAAGGCCTTGGGCTGGCAGAGGCAAACTTCCACGACGTCCACGTCCTCAAAGCCCCTGACCGCCGACCTTGACCAAGACCGCTTGGACAAGCAGCGCGAGGCTTTGGACCTTTACCGCGAGGAATTGGAAAAGCGCGAGGCCGACACTTCCAGCGCGGAAGACCAAAATTTGCGCCTTGCCCAAGAGATAGCCGACCGCGAAAAAAATCTTGAAGAGCGCGAAAAAACATTCAACAACATGGTCAAATTGTTCGATGATAGAAATGCAAACATCGAGCAAATTGCCGCCAACCTTGAAGGCATGCAGCCGCGAAAGGCCGTGGACATTCTTATAGCGATGGACGACCAATTGGCCATCGACGTGCTAAGAAAAGTCACCGAACGCGCCCAAAACAACGGCGTGGCTTCAATGGTTCCTTACTGGCTCTCGCTGATGCCGGCCGACCGCGCCGCAGTCATACAGCGCAAGATGACCGCTAAGCCTAGCTCAATCGACTAGAAGCGCTTTTTTGCCTTCGGTGTTTGCTGGAGGTAAAAAATTGCAAACGATTGTTTGCCAGACGGCGGAAACTTTTGCCGCTGACTTAACCCCACAGCCTCAAATTCTCCAAAAGCCCCAGGGCTCGGGCGAAGGAAAGAGCGACTTTCTTTCCATGCTGAACGAAAATTTGCAAAAGGAAAGCGGCGCTCAAGAAAGTTCTCCCGGCCCGAGCGTTGAAAATGAGCGGGAGGGCCATAAGGCGGAACTTTCCTCGGCGGGAAGCGAAGCGAAGGCTGTGGACGGCGAGCCAAAAGAGCTTGAAAAAAGCTCAATAAAAGAAAAGGACGGCGAAAAAAAAGTCGTCAAAAAAAACTCTGACAAAGATTCGGAAAATTCAAGCCGACAAAAGGTCGACGCGTTCATACAAGGCGCGCTTGGTCCTGGCTTGGCGCAAAAGTCTTCCGAGCCCCGCGCGCCCAAGATTGGCAAGGAAAGCGGCGGCAAAAAGATCGCGACAGAAATTGACGGAAATAAAATAGACCCCAAGCAATTGGAATTTTTGAAAACTCTTGTTCACGCCAATAATCTTGACGCGGACCAAGAGTCAAAAGCCTTGGACGCGAAAGAGCTTTTGGTCAATGACGAGGCTTTTGCCGCCGCGCAGTTGTCGGCCCAGGAAAGCCTTGCCGCCCAAACGGAAGCGGCTATGGGCGCGGAAGATTTTGTCCAAGACAATTCATTGGACGACATTTCCGCCTTGTTGGACGAAAAATCTTTGTCCGGAAAAAAAGACGCCAAAAAGCCTGTCATTCAAGTTTCCGACTTAAGGACAAAAAAAGAGCCGGACGCGATTCAAAAGCCGCTTGAAAAAGACGTTAAGAAAAATTTCAATGTCAGCGTGAAGGAAGTGGCCAAGGGCAATGTGGAAATGACTCTTGAGCTTAACGGACAAGAGGCGCAGAAGAACATTTTGTCTTTGGACAGCCAGAGCGCGGCGGCCGACGGTTCCACCTTCCAAGCCATGCTCAAAAATCAAATCGCGCAGAACGCCGGCGACTTTGTAAAGGCCGCCAACATCGTTTTGCGCGACAACGACCAAGGACAAATCAACTTGATTCTTCGTCCCGAAGGCTTGGGCAACGTCAAGATAACGATGGAGATGAACGGCAAGTCCTTGGTGGGCCACATAACTGTTCAAAGCCGCGAGGCCATGGAAGCCTTTGGACAAAACGCGGAATCTTTAAAGCAAGCCTTTGCGCAAAACGGCTTTGAGGACGCGAGCTTTGACGTTTCCTTTGCCGGAAGCCAAATGAATTTCGCCCAGGGACAAGGCGCCGACGATTCGCGCGAGCGCGCGGCTCAGGGCAGAAAAATTTACGGAGAATTTGCGCAAGAAAGCCTAACATCGCTTGACGAAAGTTCCGATACATTCATAGACGGCGATGTTTCGGTGAACATTGTCGCATAGCGCCAAGAGTTAACGAAGGGTTGGCCATTGGCGTTTGATTGGCGCATAAGCGGCAATTGCCGTAATGTATGATATAAATGAGGTGAACGATGGATTTTAGCGCAACATTGAGCCCTGCCGAAAAGGTTCAGACAAATCTTGAAGTGGACAGGTTCAACAAAACTTTGACTGTGAACGGACGCAAAGCCAGTCAGGAATTGGGCAAGGATGATTTTCTTAAGCTTTTGATGACGCAAATGACCCATCAGGATCCGACGGAACCGATGGACAACAGCCAGTTCATCGCTCAGATGGCGCAGTTCTCCTCGCTGGAGCAGATGTACAACGTGTCCAACGGCTTCAACAAGATGGCCAGCATCATGCAGTCCAACGAAGCGGCCGGAACTTTGGGAAAGGTCGTTGAGCTTGACGTTGAAGGCGAGCAGGTTTCGGGAGTCGTCGAGGGATTCACTCGCGGCGAAAATCCGCAGATTCAAGTGAACGGAAATTTCTACAAGATGGATTACGTTCGCGCCGTATACAGCAACTAAAAAAGGGATAAGAGGTATAGCGATATGATGAGATCACTTTGGGCCGGCGTTTCCGGAATGCAAAACCACCAAACAAGAATGGACGTTATCGGCAACAACATCGCCAACGTCAACACAACCGGCTTTAAGAAAGGCCGCGTTGACTTTCAGGACATGGTGAGCCAGCAGCTTTCAGGCGCGGCCGCTCCCACGACGGAAGTCGGCGGCGTGAATCCCAAGGAAGTTGGCTTGGGCGTTCAGACTGCCGCGATCCACAACATTTTCACTCAAGGCAACTTGCAGTCAACAGGCGTCGGAACTGACGTCGCGATTCAGGGAAACGGCTTCTTCTGCCTTAAGAACGGCGAAAAAAGCTTTTACACAAGAAACGGCGCCTTTGGCGTTGACAAGGACGGAACTTTGGTAAATCCAGCCAACGGCTACCGCGTCCAGGGCTGGATGGCCCGCGAGATGAACGGCGAGATGGTCATTCAAACCGCCGCAAGCCCCACTGACTTGGTGATTCCCGTCGGTTCCAAGGATCCGGCGCGCGCCACTCAAAACGTAAACTTTGCCTGCAACCTTAACAAGAACACTCCCGAAATTCCCGAAGGAGCCAACGCCGCCGACATTGCCCGCGGAACTTGGGCCACGGAATTCAAGATTTACGACAGCTTTGGAAACGAGCACAACCTGGCCGTTTCTTTTACCCGCGTGACTGGAAACCCCAACCGCTGGAGAGCCACTGTAAACGTTGACCCGGAGAACGCCGACTACACCCAGACTCGCGTAGGACTTAACACAACCAACGGAACTACAAACGAGTTCTTCGTTGAGTTTGACAATATGGGAACTTTGCGCCGCGTGACCGACTCGGTTGACGGCGAGTCAAATCCCGGCGGAGAAATCATCTTGCAGACTTCGTTCACTGTTCCCGATGCCAACCCCGACGCGGACGGAAACCCCTACCGCCAGACATTCAACATCAACTTGGGAACAATCGGCAGCATGAGAAACACAGTCACCCAAAGCGCGTCAAAGTCTTCCACAAAGGCTTTCGCGCAGGACGGATACACATTGGGCTATCTTGACAACTTTAAGATTGACTCAAGCGGAATCATCACCGGCGTTTATTCCAACGGAACAAACCGCCGCATCGGCCAAATCGCCTTGGCCTCTTTCACAAACCAGAGCGGTTTGGAAAAGGCCGGCGACAACACTTACGTGGAGTCCAACAACTCTGGCGCGGCGAACATCGGCGAAAGCGGAATCGCCGGAAAGGGTAGCCTTTTGGCCGGCGCCTTGGAAATGTCAAACGTCGATTTGACCGACCAGTTCACCGACATGATTGTAACCCAGCGCGGCTTCCAGTCCAACGCGGCGACAATCAGAACGGCCGACACGCTGCTTGAAACAGTCTTGTCGCTTAAGCGCTAATATCCTTAGCATGGCCGACTAGGCCGATAAAATAAAAAGTTAAAAAACTAAGAAGCCGCCAGACGAATCCGATGAGGAGTCTGGCGGTTTTTTTTGGGGCGTGAACAGCGGCAATTGTTTGAGGCCACAGGACGTAAAAAAAAGACCCGCGATGCAATCGCAGGTCTTTTTTGCCACCGGTCAGAATCGAACTGACGACATACGGATTTTCAGTCCGGCGCTCTACCAACTGAGCTACAGCGGCGTAGTGATAGTTATAATATCAGATTGGAAAAAAACTGTCAAGAGCCGCGGGCTTTTTTTGCGTTTTTTTTATTTGAAAAATTCAGCTTGCCGAGCGTGAGACAAACGCCGTTCTGTCAAGCGCCATTCTTGAAACATATTGTTTTTTTGTGTATAATGGTAGAATGAATTGGCTTATAATTTACACTCCTAAAAACGAATCATCTTTCACCGAGTTGAAAGGATTTTTTAAGAAAAATAAAATACAGACAAAGTCTTTTTTGCTTGACAAGGACGCCGATTTTTCGCCGTCGGAAGTTCCGTCAAAAACAAAGCTTTTCACGCACTGCGTCATTCTTGATGATAAAGTTCCGTCAAAAAACGCCGCTTTTGAATGGGGAATCGCGTTGGGGCGGGGGCTTTTTGTTTACGCGCTCAAAAGCTCGTGGACGGCGCAAATTCAAAAGTGCGGCTCTCTAAAGGACTTTGAGTCTTTTGACAGGCTTTTCGCTTATTTGCAGAACAATATCGCGGGCCTCGCGCTTGAGTCCAAGAAAAAAGAGGCTTGGAAAAAACTCTTTGACGGCGGAAACCCATACACGGGCGACGCTCTTTCCGTTCACGTGCAAAAGGACAACCGCGACGTTGTCCAAACCTACTTGGACGCCGGCATGAGCCTCAACGAGCGCACAAGCCTTGGCGTTCCGATGCTCAATGTCGCCATCCGCGCCGAAAAGGTTGACGAAGTAAAATGGATGCTTGGCCAAGACATTGACCTAAACGCCGTTTCCGCCGACAGGGGCTATTCCGCCTTGATGGATTGCGTTTGGAAAAAGAACTTGGAGCTTACAAAAATTTTGATTGAAAAGGGCGTCAACTTGGACTTTGTTTCAAGCGACAACCAGTCCGCCCTGACCTTGGCCGTTGGCGCGGGAAACGCCGACTTGGTCAAAGCGCTTTCCGACGCCGGCGCCAGCCCCGATAAATTTGACGCCTTGGGAATGTCCGCGTGGACTTACGCCAAGCTTTTCAAGCGCCAAGACTTGCTTGAAATAATGGAAAAGAATCATCATGGACAATAAGGCGCTAACCGTCGCTTTTGTCGGCGGCGGAACCGGCGGACACATTTATCCGGGGCTTGCGGTCGCCGATTCGTTGAGGCAAAAGTTTATTAAAGCCGGCCGCGACGTGAAAATAATTTGGCTTGGCTCTCTTTCAAAAATGGACAAGGAAATCGTCCTTAATTCCGTAGACAAGGACGGCCGCGCCTGCGCCGACAAATTTTACGGCGTTCCAAGCGGAAAGCTGCGCCGTTATTTTTCCTTGCAAAATTTTTTTGATTTGTTCAAAATCTTTTTTGGCTTTGTTTGCGCCTTCTTTATCTTGCTAAAGAACCGTCCGGCCTTTTTGTTTTCAAAAGGCGGCTTTGTTTCAGTTCCGCCTTGCGCGTCGGCGCGGCTTTTGGGCATAAAGGTTTACACGCATGAATGTGACTTTACGCCGGGCTTGGCCACAAGAATTAATTCCAAGTTCGCAAGCAAGGTTTTGCTAAGCTACGAGGAGACCAAGGAATTTTTTTCCAACGGAACTTCGCCAAAATTCGTGGTCACTGGAAATCCTGTCAGGCCGGCCTTTTACCAAGCCGACGCGCGGCTTGGCCTGGAATTTTTGGGCGTGACGGCCGCGCAAAAAAAAGCCAAGCCAATTTTGCTTGTGATGGGAGGCTCCTTGGGCGCCGCGCAGATCAACGAGCTTGTTTGGAAAAATCTTTCTTGGCTTTGCGAGCGCTTCATCGTGGTCCACCAGACCGGCCAAAAAAACGCGGCGCTTTTGCCTTCCGATTTGACGGAGGAGGAAAAGGCCGCCTATCATCCTTACGCCTTCATCTACAAGGAAATGCCAAGCGTAATCGCTTGCGCCGACATAGTTCTTTCGCGCGCGGGGGCCAATTCCATTTGGGAATGCGCCTCGCTAAAAAAGCCGATGGTCCTTGTTCCGCTTGAAGGCGCCGGAACTCGCGGCGACCAAGTTGACAACGCCGAATATTTTGAGCGGCGGGGAGCGGCGATTGTTTTGACAAAAAGCGCGATGACCGAGACTTCTGTTCAAAGCGCTCTTTCTTCGATGGCCAGCGCGGCCGACCGCAAAAAGTTCGCCTCCGCTTGCGAGGCTATGCTGGGGCAGGAAAAGCCTTCGGAAAAAATAGCCGCCATTTTGGCTGAGGGAATTTTATGAACGTCCTTGATTATATATTCATCGCGATTTTGTTGATATTCACGATTCGAGGCTTTGTCCGGGGCTTGATAAACGAAGTCTTTGGAATCGGCTCGTTGATTTTTTCTCTTTTTGCCGGAATCATGCTCTATCAAAAGATGGCGGAAGTTTTTTCGCGCTCGATGTCGCCGCTCTTGTCCAAGATTTTGGGTTTTTTGGCCGTCTTCATTTGCGCCTTCATTTTGATAAAGATAATTCAGCTTTTGCTTAAGACGATTTTTTCCGGCGCCGTTTTGGGAAGCCTGGACAAAACCTTGGGCTTGCTTTTGGGCTTTGTCGAAGGAGCGGCGCTTGTCTTTGTTCTCTTGCTTGCAATGGTGGAGTTTAACGGAACGATAGACACGTCCAATTTGCGCGAGCGAAGCGTCGTTTCCAACTATATAGAACAGATTCCAATTTAAGGCGGGGTAGGAAAGTTGTTTGACAATTTGCTTTTTCAAAGCGCCTCTGGTCTCTTGAAGGATGACATAGCGTCCGGCCGTCTTCCCGGCGCGGTTTTGTTTTGCGGCCCCTCGTCAAGCGGAAAACTGACCGCCGCCTTGGAAACTGCCCGCGTCCTGTCCTGTACGGAAAACCCGCGCGGCCGCTGGTCTTGCTCTTGCCCGTCTTGCTTAAGGCACAAGGCTTTGGTCAGCCCCAACCTCATGCTTTTGGGGCCGCGCGACTGTTCCCTTGAAATTCAAGCGGCGCAAAAGGCCTTTGTCAGTTCCGTCTCCCTTGGCGACAGCCATGTCAACGCCACCCGCTATCTTTTCCTTCGCTCTGTCAGAAAGCTTCAAAACCGCTTCAATCCGGCCCTTTGGCAGGACAGCGACAAGCTGAACAAAATCGCCGTCTTGACTGGGGAACTTGACGAGCGCATGGAAGAAATTGACGTGGGCCGCGAGCTTCCTGACATAAAGGCGGTGGAAGAAAACGTCCAAAAAATCGTGGAGCTTTGCAAAAAGCTTGAAGGCGATTTTATGTATGATTCAGTTCCGATTTTGCAAATAAGGAACCTTTCTGTGTGGGCGCGCATCGGAGCGGCTTCAGGAACAAAAGTCATAGTCATTGAGCGGGCGGAGCGGATGTTGGAAGGCGTTCGCAACGCGCTCCTTAAAATTTTGGAGGAGCCGCCGGCCAACACGCTTTTTATTTTGACTGCGGAACGAAAGAGCGCTGTCATGCCTACAATTTTGTCGCGCCTTCGCCCGTATCCTTTTTCTTCGCGGACTTCTGACGAGGAAAAGGAAATCATTGACCGCGTTTTCCATGACGGAACAGTGTTCATGCCTTCAAACGGCGGCTCGGTGATTCAGCATTACTTGGAAGGCTTTTTGCCTGTCCGCCCCGAAATCGTGGAAAAGCGCGCCGCCGACTTTTTTGACCAGGTTTTTGGCGGCCAGATTCCAGACGTCGCCGACTTGGTGAAGGCTTGCGGAAAATTTGAGCCGCGAGTTTTGCTCAAGATTTTTTTGACTGCCTTGGAAGCCAAAAGCCGGGAATTGTTTTCAAGCGCTTCCGGCGTTCAAAAGGCCCGCGCCGTTTCCGCGGCCGCTCGCAATGTTTGGCTCAACGTCTCAACCTATAACCAAAACGTCCAAAGTGCGCTCGAAGAGCTTCTTTGCGCCTTGGCGCGGGAGAGAAAGCGTTGACCAATTTCAACAAGAGCGTCGCGCAAAAGCTTTCCAAGCTGTCCGACGCGCAGATAGAAAAACTTTTTTCGTCAATCTCCTCCGAGCGCGACGCGCTTTCTTCAATCATCGAGTCGCTTTCGTTGGGCCTTATAATTTTTGACAAGGACTCAAAGCTTTTTTTGATAAACAAGGCCGCCGAGCGCGCCTTGCCTTTTAGCGCGCGGCCGCTTCCCAAAAATGAAAATTCAAGCTTGTGGGATTTTGTCGGCGACTCCCAAATAGCGGCTTTCTTAAAGGATTGCGTCCAAAAGCGCCGCTCCAACGTCAGCGAGGAATTTTCGTTCCAAACCGGCGGCGGAAGCGTCCGCTTTGTTTCCATAAGCGTGTCGCCGCTCGTCCAAAACGAAGAGTTGGACGGCTGCATAATCGTTGTCCGCGACATAACCGAGCGGCGCAAGCAGGAAATCCTTTTGCGGCGCATGGAAAGCCTTGCAGGCCTTACAAATTTGGCCGCGAGCGTAGCCCATGAAATAAAAAATCCGCTGGGCGCCATAAGCATCCACATCCAGCTTTTGCAAAAGGCAATAAAGAAGGCGCGCGAGTCGGACGGCCTTTTGCCCGACCAGAAATTTTTGGAAAAATACATTGACGTTGTGAACGACGAAATTTCTAGCCTCAACAAAATCGTGATGGATTTTTTGTTCGCCGTGCGCCCAGTGAACGCCAACCTAGAGCTTTTGCAGCCTAATCCGCTTATTAAAAAATTCGCGGATTTTTTTGCCCCGGAATTTTCCAGCAAGAATGTCTTGATAAAGACCGAGCTTTGCGACGATTCAAGCCGCCTTTTGCTTGACCAAAAGCTTTTGCGCGAAGTCATGGCCAACCTCGCTCAAAACGCGCTTGCGGCCATTGTGGACAAATTCAACGGAAAGGAAGGCGGCGTTCTTGAGATCCGTTCCGCCGTAAAGGACGGAAAGTTTGTGATTTTGATAAAGGACAACGGCGCCGGCATGAGCGAAAAAACTTTGGCGCGCGTTTTTGAGCCTTACTACACCACAAAGGCAAGCGGAACGGGCTTGGGCCTTACAATGGTTTACAAAATCGTAAAGGAATTTTCTGGCGACATACAAGTTGAATCCAAGGAAGGCGAGGGAAGCGCTTTTATAATCACGCTGCCCGTTCCGCAGACCGACACCCGGCTTTTGGAGGCCAAATGAAATTTACGATACTTGTCATTGACGACGAAAAAAACATTCGCGAAGGCTTGGGCGCCGCCTTTGAGCTTGACGGATATGAAGTCCGCTTGGCCGCCAACGGCCAGGAAGGCCTTGACCAAATTGCCAAGGGCGACATTGACTTGGTGGTGACCGACCTCCGCATGGACGGAATATCGGGCGAGGAAGTCTTGCGCCGCGTCACCACGCAAAATCCTGGAATCCCGGTCATTGTCCTTACCGGGCACGGAAGCATTGACGCGGCCGTTGACGCGATGCGAAACGGCGCCTACGACTTTTTGACCAAGCCTTTGAACCTTGACCAGCTTTCATTGATTGTCAAGCGCGCGCTTCAAGGCCGCGAGCTTTCGCTCCAGCACAAGGAGCTTAAGGACCGCGTCGGCCAGGCAAAGTCGCTTGAGAACATGGTCGGAAAAAGCGCCGCCATGCAAAAAATCGCGGAGCTGATAAAAAAAGTGGCTCCGTCAAAGGCCACGGTTTTGATTACCGGCGAAAGCGGCGTAGGAAAGGAAGTCGTCGCCGACGCGATTCACGCGCTTTCTCCGCGCAAAGACCATGAATGTGTCAAGGCCCATTGCGCGGCCTTGTCCGAAAGCCTTTTGGAGTCTGAGCTTTTTGGCCACGAAAAGGGCGCCTACACAGGGGCCGACCAAATGGCAAAAGGCCGCTTTGAGCTTGCCCACAATTCCACGATATTCCTTGACGAAATCGGAGAGATAAACCCCGCCACGCAAGTCAAGCTTTTGCGCGTCTTGCAGGAAAAAAAGTTTGAGCGCGTGGGCGGAAGCCAAACGATAGAGGTTGACGCGCGCGTCATAGCCGCCACCAACCGCAACTTGGAAGAAATGGTCAAAGAAGGAAAATTCCGCGAGGACCTTTTTTACAGGCTGAACGTTGTCCGCATAGAAGTTCCGCCCTTGCGCGAGCGAAAGGACGACATACCGCTTTTGATAGCGCGCTTTTTAAAGGAATTTGAAGGCGAAGCGGCCGACTTGGGAAAGACCATAACTGGCGTTGACAGCCGCGCCCGCAGCGCGCTTTACAAGTACGACTGGCCCGGAAACATCCGCGAGCTGCGCAATTGCATCGAAAGCGCCGTAGTCATGTGCTCGGGCAACGAAATAACTTTGGAAGACTTGCCGCCTTCTGTCAGCAACGCGACCGCGGCCGAAAGCATCGTCATTCCAGCCGGCTCCACGCTTGAAGAGGCCGAGCGCATTGTCATCGAGCAAACGCTTGCCGCCAACAAGGGCAACAAAAGCAAGACGGCCGATGCGCTTGGCATCGGCCGCAAAACACTCCAGCGCAAGCTAGGCGAGGCTGAAGATTAAATAATGGTGCCCGCCGGGATTACCGCGTTCTTTCGGATCACGATGATTCCGTCGGCGCTGTAGAACATTCCGTGGTCGCCGTCCTCGTATTTTTTGCCTGAGACGTTGATCTGGCAGTTTTCGCCTATGCGGGCGTTTTTGTCGATGATGGTCTTTTCAATGTGGCAATGCTTTCCGATTCCGATGTTGGGAAGCCCCGCCTTTTTGTTGCTTTCCTTTTCTTCGTTCGACTCGTAGTAGTCGGCTCCCATGATGATTGTTCCCTTAAGGATTGTTCCGGCTTCGACGATTGAGCGGACTCCGATTACAGACTTTGTGACCATTGAGTCGGTGATGATGCAGCCGTCGCTTGTGAGCGAGGCCGTGATGTCGGCGTGGTTCATTTTGCACGGCGGAAGGTTTCTTGCGTGCGTGTAAATGGGCTGGGCCTCGTCAAAGAGGTTGAATTTTGGCTCGGGATTGGTGAGGTCGAGCGTGGCCTCGTAGAAGCTTCTGATTGTTCCGATGTCTTCCCAATAGCCGTCAAAGACGTAAGAGTTGATTTTCTTGTTCTTTATGGCCATCGGAATGATTTCCTTTCCAAAGTCGGTCTTGTCGTTGTCCAAGACTTCTTCCATCGTAGAGGCGTTGAAAATGTAAATGCCCATGCTGGCAAGGTATTCTTTTTCGGGCGCCAAGTCGGGGTTTCTGGCGGCGGCGGGAATCTTCCAGTCGTCGATGTTAAGGTCCGGCTTTGGTTTTTCCATGAATTCCGTTATGCGGTTTTTGTCGTCGATTTTCATTATGCCAAAGCCGGAGGCGTCGCGGCGGTTTACGGCTGTCGTGGCGATTGTGACGTCCGCGCCGCTTGCCACGTGCGCGTTGAAAAATGCCTGCAAGTCCATGTGGTAAAGCTGGTCGCCCGACAAAATGATGTAGTGGCTGGGGTTCTGCGCCTTAAAGTGGACGAAGTTTTTGCGAACCGAGTCCGCCGTTCCCTCGTACCAGCCCGAATGTTCCAGCGTCTGCTCCGCCGCCAAAATCTCTACGAAGCCCTTTGAAAAGCGGTCGAAGTTGTAGGAGTTGGTGATGTGCATGTGGAGCGAGGCCGAGTTGAACTGGGTCAAAAGGTAAATTTTCTTGAAGCCTGAATTGATGCAGTTTGAAAGGGGAATGTCTACGATTCTGTATTTTCCGCCAAACGAAACGGCCGGCTTTGAGCGGTCTTTTGTAAGCGGGTAGAGGCGGGTTCCCTTTCCGCCTCCCAAAATAAGGGCCAAAACGCGAGATGTGTCAACCTTGTTGGACATTTTTTCCTCCGAAAATCTAATAAAATCAAATGTTTTTCTATAAATATAGAAATATTATAAACCCGTTCTTTTAATAAAGCAAGAAAAAAAGCAAAAATTCGCGCAAGCGGACACGAGCGGAGCTTTCCTTGACAAATTCACGATTTCGGCATTATAATTGACAGTTAGAAGCAAAATGGATTCATCATGCACGATAGTTGTTCCGGACTCAGACATCCTTGCCAAGTTGTGCGGAACAAATGACAGCAATTTAAAACTCATAGAGGAAAATCTTGGGGCGGAAATTTTCGCGCGCGGAAACGAGCTTAGCGTGGAAGACCAAGATCCCGACATACAAAGGCGCTTTAAATTCATCGTTGACAGAATCATAGACGAAATCGAAGACGGCGCCGCCGATTCCGCCGACGCTGTGGCTTCCATACTGAACACAAACGCGCGTGTGTCGATGGCCGACGCCAGCATTGTCGTTCCCGGCGGCCTAAGGCGGGTCTATCCAAAGACGCAAAACCAAGCCGACTACATTGGCCTTATGCGAAAATGCGACATGGTCTTGTGCGAAGGGCCGGCCGGAAGCGGAAAAACTTTTTTGGCCATTGCCGAAGCCTTGCGCCTTGTCCTTTCAAAGCGCTACCGGGGAATCGTCTTGACCCGCCCTGTGGTGGAAGCAGGGGAAAGCCTGGGCTTTTTGCCTGGCGACTTGGAGCAAAAGACGGCGCCGTACTTGCGGCCCCTTTACGACTCAATGGAAATGGTTCTTCCCCGCGACACTGTCCTGCGGCTTTCGGAAAGCCGCATAGTCGAAACCGCGCCCCTGGCCTACATGCGGGGCCGCACTTTCTGCGACAAAATTCTTATCCTTGACGAAGCCCAAAACACCAGCCAAGAGCAGATGAAAATGTTCTTGACCAGAATGGGCGGCGGCTCAAAGGTCTTCATAACCGGCGACTTGACTCAAATCGACTTGCCGGGAAAAGTCAAGAGCGGCTTTTCGCAAGCGCTGGCTCTTCTTTCGCGCGTTCCTGAAATCGGAATCATGCGGATGACAAGCCAGGACGTTTCGCGCAATCCTCTTGTAAAAAAAATTGTTAAGGCGTACCAAAATGACCCAATCAAAAACTGAAGTGGTAGGCGCGGCGCCCAAAAGCGCTTTTTCCGCCGCCTTGAAAAAACAACTGCCCCGCGTCGTGACCGCGTCGATCGCTTTCTTGGCGGTCGCCGTAATCGCGTTCTTCAATGTAAGCCGCAACACAACCGTGGCTTCCTTCGCGCTTGACGAATATGAAATTGGCCAAGTCGCCGACCGCACGATTGTGGCCGACCGCGCCCTGCCAAGCACGATGGAGTATCCGACAGTAGTCCAAAAGGGCGAGAAGGTCATACGAAAGGGCTTTGTCATTTCCGAAGAAGCCTACAGAAAGCTAGAAAAAATGGCCAACGTGCGCGAATACATAGACTATCGCGCCTTTGCCGACGCGCTGATTTACTTTGCCGTCTTGATTGTCCTTTGGTTCTTCTTGTTCTCAAAGACCCTTGTGGGCCATACTCCCTTGCTAAAGGAGTCGGTCGTCCAAGTCCTTTTCTTTTTGGCCAACTACGCGGCCGCGGTTTTTGTCCAAAAGCTTCCGTTCGCGGCAAGCTCTCCCTACAAGCTTTGCATTTTCCTTCCAAACTTGCTTTTCATTTTCCTCATAGTCATTTTGTTTGGAGAAAAGCAGGCGGTTTTCTTTGCGCTGATTTCGGCGCTGGGCCTTTTCAACGCGTCAAATTTCAGCCTGATAGTTTTCTTTTACACGCTTTCCACGGGCTTTGTCTGCTGCAGGATAATCCGCAAGCTGGAAAACCGCATACAGATGGTCTTCGCCGCCTTGATAACCGCCATGCTGAATGTTTTGACGGCCTTTTTGCTGAAAGTGATTTTTGACGACAACTTTGACAGCGCCGGAATAATCGCCTTTGGTCTTGCCATCAACGGCTTCCTTAGCGGCATTTTGGTTCTTGGCCTTGTCACGCCGCTTGAGCAAATATTGAACACCGCGTCCGTCTTCCGCCTGATAGACCTTAGCGACTTGAACAATCCGATGATGCGCAAAATGCTTTTGACCGCCAGCGGAACTTACAACCATTCGCTTATGGTCGCGCAGCTGGCGGAGAACGCCTGCAAGGCCATCGGAGCCAATTCCCTGATGGCGCGGGTAGGCGCGTATTACCACGACGTTGGAAAAATCGACAAAAGCGAATATTTTGTCGAAAACCAAAGCGGACAAAACAAGCACGACGAGATAAATCCCAACCTTTCGGTTTCGATTATCAGAAGCCACGTAAAAAAAGGCGTTGAGATTGCCAACTCCTTGCGCCTCCCGCGCCAAGTCATCGACATAATCAGCGAGCACCACGGAAACGGCGTCATGCAGTACTTTTACCAAGAGGCGCTCAAGGCCAATCCCGACACAAAGCCCGAGGATTATTCATACTTTGGAAATCCGCCCACAAGCCGAGAAAGCGGCGTGGTCATGCTGGCCGACACGGTTGAGGCCGCCTGCCGCACCTTGGACAAGCCCACTGTTCCGCGCCTTGAAAAATTCATCCATACCTTGATAGAAGCCAAAATGCAAGCCGGCCAGCTCAAGAACTGCGCCCTTACTTTTGGCGAGCTGACAAAGATTCAGGACACCTTTGTCTCAATCTTGGCCGGCTACTACCACAGCCGCATCGAGTATCCCGACCAAAAGGATCCCGACGCGGGAAGCAAGGAAAAGGAAAAGGAAGGAAAGTCCGCCAAGAAAGGCAAGGGCGAAGGAAAGTCCGATGGCAAATAGATTTTTGGTAGCCGCGGACGGAATCGACGAGCCTTCTTGGCTTGGAAACGTGGAGCCGTTTTTGCAAAAGATGGCGGCGGAACTTGGATTTGACGGGCAGGAGGCTTCGATTGTCTTTTGCGGCGACGAGATGATTCGGGAACTGAACAAAAATTACCGTAACATCGACGCGGCCACCGATGTTCTTTCTTTTGAGAACGGAGAAAAATTCACGGACGAGGACGGAAGCCAGTGGACTTTGGCCGGCGACATCGCGATAAGCGTTGACACTTTGAAAAAAAACGCCGAATATTTTGGCATAGACGAAAATTCCGAACTAAAGCGCCTCTTGCTTCACGGGCTTTTGCACCTTAACGGCTACGACCACGGCGAGGAACACATAGAGAAGGGCAAGGCGCCTGAATGCGAGATGCTCAAGTTGCAGGAAGAAATTCTTTTAAAATATGAAGGGGAAAAAATAATTTAGCTTTATGGGACTGTTCAAACATAAAAAAGAAAGCAGCGAAGAAGAAGCCAAGCGCGAGATTCTAAACGAAGAAAAAAAGGACATGATTCGAGGAATCGAGGATTTGTCCGAAACTAGCGTAAAGGAAGTCATGGTTCCGCGAATAGACGTTGACTTCATCAACATCAACACGCCGGGCCAGGAGCTTTTGGAAAAAATCGCGGCCAGCGGCCACTCGCGCTTTCCGGTTTACGCGGACTCAATCGACAACGTTGTGGGCGTCCTTTACGTAAAAGACATGATCCGCTGCTTTAGCAAGAACGAGGAAATAGCCTTGGACAAAATCATCCGCAAGGCCTTCTTTGTTCCAGAGTCCAAGCGCATCGACAGCCTTTTGCGCGAGTTCAAGAGGCGCCACGTGCACATAGCGCTGGCCGTAGACGAGTACGGCGGAATTTCCGGCATCGTCTGCATGGAAGACATAATCGAAGAAATCGTTGGCGACATTCAGGACGAGTTTGACAACGAGCGCGAGGACATTATCGCGCTTGGCTCAAACGTTTGGCTTTGCGACGCCAGGACCAGCCTTGACGACCTCAACGAAACAATCGGCTCGGAATTTCCTGTCGAAGACTTTGACACCTTGGGAGGCTTTGTCTTTGACTTGTTCGGAAAAATTCCGGTAAAATACGAAAAACATTCTTGGAACAATTACGACTTTATCGTGCAGGACATGGAAGGTCACAGAATAAACGTGATTAAGGTCATCTTGAAAAACGGGGGGAACGATGACGGTGGGAAAGAAAGCGGCGGCGACTGACAGAAAGCCTAAAAACACTTTTTTTGCGGCGCGGGCCTTTGTCCTTGCGCTTATTGCCTTCTTTTTGCCGCTTAATTTAGGCGCGCAAAAATCGGCCGGCTCGGCCCAGCGGCTTTTTGACCAGGGCGCGGCCTTTCAAGACGAGCGCGAATGGTGGAAGGCCAGCGAAAAGTACATGGAGGCGCTCAAGGCGAATCCTTCTTTCGCGGACGCTTGGTTCAGATTGGCCCAATGCGATTGCCAGATGGACAATCCAGAAGCCGCGCTTGAGCGCCTGCAAAACGCCAAGAAATATGCGCCCGGACGGGTTGACGTCCTAAATTTGGAAGGCCTTGCCTTGATAACGCTGGGCCGCCTTGACGAAGCCCAAAAGATTTTCGAGGACATCCAAAAAAAATATCCCAACGACATAGACTCCCGCTTTGGTTTGGCGGAACTTAACTTGTTCAAGGGCCGCGTTTCCGGCGCCGAAAGCCTTTACGCCGACGCGCTCAAAAGGAATCCGCAAAACGCCAAGGCCTTGCTTTCGCTGGCTTTGATTAGCGCCGAGCTGGGCAAGGCAAGCCAAGCCGAGCGCTTCGCGGGCCTTGCCATACAAGCCCACGCCGACAATCCGCAGTCGCATTATGTGGCCTCCTACTTGGACTTTAGGAAGGGCGACATGGAGAGCGCCGAAAAGCGCTGTCTCGCCGCAATACAAGTCGCGCCCGAATATCGCGAAGCCTACGAGCTTTTGGCCCTCATTTACTTTAGGCAAGGCCGCTACGCCGAAGTCTTGGACTTGGCCGACTGGGCGCTTTCCCGCGACAGGAACAAGGGCGAGTCTTGGTACATAAAAGGCCTTTCCGAGCTTATGCTGAACAAGCCGGAAGGCGCGATAAAGACTTGGCGCTTGGGCTTGGAAGCGGTTCCCGAAGACGAAGTCATGCGCGCGGCCTTTGAGCTTTTGGTTCGCGAGAACGTTGACTTGGAGGACGGCCGCAGGAAGGACTGGGCCAAATACCATGTCCAAAAGGCCGCCGACTATTCAAAAAAATACGCGGGCGCCCAAATGCGCTTTGAGTACCAGGCCGCGCTTAGGCTTGATCCGACAAACTACCAAGCCCGCTCCGCCTTCAGCCGCCTTTTGCGCGCGCAAGGCTTTAGCGAAAATTTTTTGGCGCAGCTAAAATTCATGCAGGAAAACGAGGCTTTGCAGGAAGCCTTGGAGCGCCGCAAGAGCGAAGGCCGGCCGCTTTCCGACGACGAAAGCAAAGCCGCCCTTGTCCGCCTGTCGGACACTGTCGAAGGCTACGAGAGCCTTTTGGAAAACACGCTCGCGTCAAAGTGGAACGTGAACCCCTTTTACTTGGACAAAAGCCGCTGGACTTTGGGCCTCTACTACATGCCGGCCCAAGAGCCTTTGGCGCACCCCGACTTGGCGCGGGTGGCTTGCGAGCATTTGTCGCTTTTGTTCAGGGGGCTTTTGGGAACAAACGTCTTGGCCGTTCCAAAGGCGGCGTCTTCCTACGGAGAGGCTTACGCCGACGCGCGGCAAAACGGATACGACTACTTTGTCCTGGCGAGCGCCCGCGAAAACGAGCGCGACATAAGAATTTCCGCGGAGATGAATTGCGCCCGCTCGGGAATTTTGGCGCAAAAGTTTGAGGTTTTCAAGACCGGAAACAACAGGTACGCGGCCGCCTTGCTTTCCCTTAGGCAGGGAATCTTGGACTCGCTCCCTGTCCGCGCCGTCCTTTTGGAGCGCAGCGGAAACGACGTGTTGGTTGACATTGGCCGGACCGAAGGAATGGTCAAGGGAGCGAAATTTGCCGTTGTAAGAAAGGGCGGGCTAAAGACCGCCGACAGCGGCCGCGGCCAACGCTAAGAAAAAGACGACTTCCTTGGAATCGTGACATTGACCGACGTGGCCGAAGACATTTCGGAAGGCCTTTTGAGCGGCTCGGGCTTTTACGACCGCGTGAACGCGCGAGACGAGCTTGTCTTGCTGGAGCTTCCCAAAGAGGAGGGCTCGTCCGAGTCCGCTTCCGAAGCCGCCCAAGATTCCGCTCCCGCCGCTGACCAAAACGGCAACCCCGCCGACGGCTCGTCCGTGGAAGCGGCCGCCGAGGATCCCTTGCGCGGAGCCGCCTCCAAAGCCGCCCGCGTTCCCGAGCTTATCGACATGATAAGAAAAATTGACTGACGCTATTCAATGACCAAAAGGTCAAGGCTTGAGTCTATCCATTGCTTTGAAAGCTCCGGGAACGCGTCCTGGACGCTCAAAAAGCAGCGGATGGCGCTTTTGTAGTCCTTGCAAAAGTAGTGGCTTTCGCCAAGGTAGAATTGCGCCCGCTCTCCGGCCGCCTTTTCTCGGTGGACGCTCAAATAGTCTTTTAAAAGCTCTACGCTTTGCGCGTATTTTTTTGGAGCGAGGCCGGCTCGCAAGGTTTCAAACAATGTGTAGTCGTCGCCGCCGTCAGGGGAGAACATGTCCTCCTCAAAAAAATAGGGGCTCTTTATCGGAACCGCCGGCCGGTATCTTTTTCCGCCCAATTCGGCGGCCGATTTTTGGGCCTCGGCGCTCATTTTTGCCTTTCCGTTGTCAAAGCCCAAAAGCGTTCCCGGATACGGGAGCGGCGCCTTGCGCATTTTTTGGTCGGCGTACAAAAGCTCCTTTTGGGATTCGGTGAGCTTTTCTTGGTCCATTTTGGGCAATGCATTGTCTTCCTTCGCGCTCGGCTCTTCTTGCTTTGCCGCCGCGACCTTTGGGCGGACGCCGTAACTGGTGGCGTTCATTCCGGGAATTATGATTTTGTAGGGGCCTTTTTCCGTCACGGCGACGACGGCGTAAAAATAGCTTCCATTGGTCGTCAGTACGTCGGTGTAATTCCTTTTGCTCGCGTCAACTTCCGCGATTGGAATGTCGCCGTCAAGGTCTTGCGTTTCTGCATAGGGGCGCGGCCGCCTGAATATTTGCGCGCCCAAAATTTTGGGCTGGCTCTTGGCGGGCAATTCCCAGGAAAGCTCTATCGTTTTGTCTTGGCCCGCTTGCGCCGAAAGGCTCTTTGCGACGGGGCGGCTTTGCGCGAAGGCGCCCGCGCTTCCCAAGAGAATGAAAAATGCAAGGACAATGAAATTTTGACGCTTCATACTAGAATATTATCGGCGAAATTATTTTTCTTCAATAGAGGAAAGAGAAGGAGACGGCAAGGGCGGCCGGGCTTTGCGCGGGCTTTTTTGCTTTTGTCCATTTTTTTTGCGAAATTCTATTGACAAAAAAAACGCTTTTTGCTAAATTGACATTGTACATTTTAATCTCCTTTTAAAGTGGACTTGCGCGAGCAGGTCTTTTTTTTTGGCGGCAAATGGAATACATAGACTTAAACACAATTCCGCATTACTCTGACTGCGAGCCTTTGGTTCGCTCGATGGGCTATGTTCTTGTTGACCTCAAAATCATTCCGCAAAAGACAACGGTAAAAATCAGCGCCGTCATCGCGAGCAAGGATCCCGCGGCGACAATCGGCGTGGAGGACTGCTCAAAGGTTCACCGCGCGCTTTTGCCTCGCCTGGAGGCCTTGCTGGGCCGCGACGACACATACATGGAGCTGACATCTCCCGGCACTGACCGCAACATAAAGAACGCGGCGGAGTTCGCTCTTTTTGAGGGAACTGAAATAAGGATTTGGGACAAGAACATTTCCGACTGGGCGGAGGGAACTATAGCGGCCTCCGACAAGGATTCCGTCACGCTGAAAAGCGGCGGCGAAAGCAAGACTTATAAATATGAAGACATCGCAAAAGCGAAATTTTTGCGTTCATAAATAAAATTTAGGGGTAACTTTTATGGCTAGGAAAAAAGTTCAAGAAAAGACTTCGTCAATGGCGGAGGCAATCAAGGAACTCATCGAAGAAAGAGGCCTTTCGCCCGAAGCGGTGAAATTGGCCGTTGAAAATATGCTCAAGGCCGCCTACAAGCGCGCTCACGGCACCAACGAAAACGCCGTGGTTGTTTTTGAAGAGGACGAAAACGGCATTCCGACTGAAGTCACTCTTTATTCCAGAAAGGAAGTCGTTGACGGCGTTTATGATCCCGTAATGGAAATCGAGTTGGAGGAAGCCCGCCAGCTTAGCCCTGATTGCGAGGAAGGCGACGAGCTTGACATTCCCGAAGATCCCAAGAGCTACGACCGTTCCGCCGTGTCTACCGGAAAGCAGTCGGGCCACCAGGGGCTCAACGAAAGCATTAAGAGCAACCTTTACAACGAATACAAGGACAAGGTTGGCGGAATCATCATCGGCTACTTCCAGCGCGAGCGCAACGGAACGATTTACGTTGACCTTGGAAAGGTCGAAGGCGTTCTTCCGGTCAAGTACCAGTCGCCTCGCGAAAAGTACGAAAAGGGCGAGCGAATCCGCGCCTTGGTCGTTGACATTTCCAACACTTCAAACGGAATACAGTTGATTCTTTCCCGCTCGGCTCCCGAGTTGGTCCGCTCGATTCTTGAGGCGGAAGTTCCCGAAGTCCTTGACGGAACTGTTGAAATCAACAAAATCGTCCGCGAGGCCGGCTACCGCACTAAAATCGCCGTGTCTTCCGCCCGCGAGGACATAGATCCGGTCGGCGCCTGCGTAGGCCTTAAGGGCGTTCGCATCCAGAACGTGATTCACGAGCTGCTCGGCGAAAAAATCGACGTCTTGCGCTGGGATCCAGATCCCACGACTTTCATCAAGAACGCCTTGAGCCCTGCGGAAGTCAGCCGCGTCATCATTCTTGATCAGGACAAAAAGCAGGCTCTTGCCATCGTGCAGGACAGCCAGTTCTCTTTGGCCATCGGAAAGCAGGGTCTCAACGTGCGCTTGGCCAACCGCCTCTGCGACTGGAACATCGACGTTAAGACGGAAGAGCAGGCCGCCGAGCTTGATCTTAGCGAGATCGCCACAAGGCAAAACGCGCAAAGCCTCTTCAACGACGACTACGAGGAAATCACGACGATCGCGGAATTGCCCGGCGTTGACGAGCGCGTGGCCACCCTTCTTAAGGAGGCCGGAATTGAGGACGTCCAGAAGTTCGTGGACAACTATGAGTCAATCAACGTTGAGGGAGTTTCCAAGGAAGATTTGGAAAAAGTCAACGAGATTATAAACCAAAACGTTGAATTTGTTGAGGAAAACTCTGGGCAGGACGCGGCCAAGGCTTCGGAAGGGGCCTCCGCCGACGAGGCTGATTCAGAAGAATACCATTGCCCCGAATGCGGAGCCGTGATAACGCTTGACATGACGCATTGTCCCAAGTGCGGGGTTGAATTTGAATTTAAAGAGGACGAGGAATAATAGCTGATGGCAGAAGAAACAGAAAAGAAAAGCGGAGTCGTGTTGCATAAAAAGGCGGCTCCAAAAGCGGAGCAAAGCGCCCCGGCCGCAAGCGGAGCGCCCGTTGAAAAAAAGAAAAAGGTTGTCTTGGTAAAAAAGCGCCCCGCGCCGGCCGTTCCGTCGGCAAGCGCGACTTCTCCTTCTGCCGCTCCGAAAAATCAGGACGCGCCCAAGACATCCGCGCAAGATGAAAAGAAAAATCAGACGGAGCGCCAAGCTCCGCGTCCGGCTCAGGGGCAGGGCGGCCAAGGCGCTCCAGCCCGCCGTCCGTCGGCGCCGTTCACGCTAAATTCGGCCCGTCCAAACGTCAAGGCCGGAAATTTGAGCGACCATCCTAGAGGCGGCCAATGGAATCGCGGAGGCCAAGGCGGCCGCGGCGGATACAATGGCGGCTATAACGGAGGCGGACAAAACCGCGGCGGCTCCGGCTTTACGGGCGCCCAAGCGCGCGCCGGCTATCAAAACCGCGAGCGCGACAACCGCTCTGGTCCGGGAGGATTCAACAGGGGCGGCCAAGGCGGCGGCTTCAACCGTTCCGGCCAGGGCGGATTTAACAACCGGCCCGGCTTTGGCGGCGGCCAAGGCGGCTCTTTCGCGCCCGGCGGCATGACCGGCGGAAAGCCCAGCCAAAACGCGCCCAAGAAATCATTTAAGGGAAAGAAGCAGCAATACAGCCGAAAGGACAAGGAAGAGGCCTTTGACGAGGACAAGTTCTACGAAAGCCAAAAGAAGGCCGAAACCCAAGTCAGCGACGTTCCCAAGTCCATCGACATCATGGAGACTGTTTCCATAAGCGACTTGGCCCGCAAGATGAACCTTAAGGCCAGCGAAATAATCGCCAAGCTCATGTCGATGGGCCAGATGGTCACAATCACCCAGTCCATTGACAGCGACACGGCCACTCTTTTGGCCGCCGAATACAATTGCGAAGTCCACTTGGTGAGCCTTTACGACGAGACGGTCATCGCTCGCGACACTTCCAACGACGACAAGCAGGAGCCGAGGCCGCCGATCGTGACCGTAATGGGACACGTTGACCACGGAAAGACCAAGACCTTGGACGCGATTCGCCACAGCCACGTCGCCGAAGGCGAGGCGGGCGGAATCACCCAGAGCATCGGCGCCTACAGCGTCCAAACTCCCAAGGGAAAGATCACTTTCTTGGACACTCCGGGCCACGAAGTCTTTACGATGATGCGCGCTCGCGGCGCCCAAATAACCGACATTGTTGTCTTGGTCGTGGCCGCCGACGACGGCGTAATGCCCCAGACTTTGGAAGCCATCAACCACGCCAAGGACGCCAAGGTTCCGATAATCGTGGCAGTAAACAAGATAGACAAGCCCGACGCCAATCCCGACCGCGTCCGCACTCAATTGACGGAACTTGGCCTTACCCCGGAAGACTGGGGCGGAGACACGCAGTACGTCAACATCAGCGCGCTTAAGGGCGAAGGCATAGACGACCTTTTGGACGCCATTTTGCTTCAGGCCGAAATGCTTGAGCTTAAGACCGTATGGGATTGCCGCGCCGAAGGAAAAGTCCTTGAGTCGCGCATTGACCAAGGCCGAGGCGTCATTTCAACCGTCGTCGTTGAGCGCGGAACCTTGCGCCAGGGCGACCCCTTTGTGGCCGGAATTTACTCAGGCCGCGTGCGCGCGATGTTCAATGACAGGGGCAAGCGCGTTCAGGAAGCGACTCCCAGCCAGCCGGTTGAGGTTATCGGAATTGAGGACATGCCCAACGCGGGCGACCCCTTCCAGGTTACCGAAAGCGAAAAAGAGGCGCGCGCCATCAGCACCAAGCGCGTGGAGCTCAAGCGCTTTGAGGACGCCAAGGCCGTCAAGAAAGTCACGCTTGACAACCTTTACCAGACGATCGACGCGCACGAAGTCAAGGAACTCAAAGTGGTCATCAAGGCCGACTTGCAGGGAAGCGCCGAGGCTCTTAAGACAGCCCTTGAAAAGCTTTCTACAAAGGACATCCGCCTTGTGGTCATCCACTCGTCGGCCGGCGCCATTAACGAAAGCGACGTCATTTTGGCGGCGGCGGACTCCAACGCGATTATCGTCGGCTTCAACGTCCGCCCGACGCCAAAGGCAAAGCTTTTGGCCGACCAAGAAAAAGTCGAGATTCGCAAGTATTCCATCATCTATGAATGTGTCAACGAAATCACCGCCGCCATGGAAGGAATGCTCAGCCCCGACACAAAGGAGCAGGTCATCGGAACTGTGGAAATTCAAAACACTTTCAAAGTTCCCAAGATTGGAACCATCGCGGGCTGCTATGTTTCGGACGGCGTGATAAAGAGAAATTGCGGCGTTCGCCTCATTCGCGAAGGCATCGTTCTTTACACCGGCAAAGTTTCTTCGCTTAAGCGCTTCAAGGACGACGCCAAGGAAGTGGCCAAGGGATTTGAATGCGGCGTAGGCTTGGAGAACTGGCAGGACATTCGCGTCGGCGACCAAATCGAATGTTTTGAATACATCGAGATTGCCCGAAAACTGGGCGACGCTTTGATTGACGACAAGTCTAAGAACGAAGCGGCCGCCGCCGAGCAGAGGAACGAAGCCGCCGCCAAGGCCGCAGCCGAAGCCGCCGCCGAAGCGGAAAAGATAGCCGCCGAAAAGGCCGCCGCCCGTGCCCGCAAGGAAGCCGAGCAGGCCAAGCCCGGCGCTCATGGAATCAACCCTCACGCGGTTCCGCCGGCTAACAATGGCGAAGGACAGGCCTGATGGGACAGTATAGGCTTTTAAAGCTTGGCGAGCAAATCAGGGGCGAGATTGCCAACATGATTTTGCGCGCCCAAATAAAGGATCCTCGCGTCTCAAACTTTTTGACGATCAACCGCGTGGAGGTGGCCAAGGACTTGGCGCATGCCAAAGTTTATGTTTCCACCTTCATGTCGGAGTCGGAACTTAACCGAGGCGTTGAAGGCCTTTCAAGCGCGGCGGGCTTCATTCAGTCCACCATCGCCAAAAAGCTTACGATACGCCAGTTCCCCCACTTGCATTTTGTGGCCGACACGTCAATTCGCGACGGCTACGAAATGGCGAAAAAACTGGAGGAGCTTGTAAAGAGCGACGCGCAGGTTTCCGCGCGGTCGTCGCAAAACGCCGCCGCTCCTTCCGGCGACCCGCTTGCTTCCGACGGCGAATAAGGCGCGAATGTCAAGTCCAAGCGGAATAATCCTTTACGACAAAAAGCCCGGAGTCACAAGCTTTTCGGCTCTGGGAAAAATAAAGAAAGTTTTAGGCACAAAAAAAGTCGGCCACACGGGAACATTGGACTTGTTCGCGCAGGGGCTGCTTGTAGTCTGCGTCGGAAGCCTTACCCGCTTGGCCGGATTGATAACTGCCTTTGACAAAGAGTACGAGGCCAAAATAATTTTTGGCGAGCAAACGGACACGCTTGACCCGACCGGCCAAGTAGTCAAGACCGCGCCGCTTCCAAGCTTGGCCGCGTTAAAGGAATCCCTAAAAAAATTCACAGGAAAAATAATGCAGCGGCCGCCGGAATTTTCGGCGATTAAAATCGGCGGAAAAAGGGCCAGCGACTTGACGCGCTCAGGAAAGGAAGCCGCGCTTCCAGAGCGTCCGATAGAAGTTTACGAAGCCGAGCTTTTGGACTACGAAGCTTCATGCGGCGATGGGGGAGTGAACAAGGCGGCCGCCTCCAACGCTTTTAGTCTTGCAAGCGATCGCGGCGCCTCCAACGATTTCGGCCTTGCTGGCGGCGCGGAGCTTTTGGGCTTGAAAAATGTTTTGGTAAAGTCCGCCCGCGTCCGCTTTTTGGTCAGCAAGGGAACTTACATCCGAAGCCTTGCGCGCGACATAGGATTGGACTGCGCTTCCGCCGGCCGCCTTGAAACGCTAAAAAGAACGCGCGTCGGAAACTTTAACCTTTCGGACGCGGTGAATGAGGACTCGATCGGCGTCTCTTCCTTGCGACAAATGGACGCGGAGACCGCGCGCCTTTGCGGCTTGAACGCGGCCTACTTGTGCCCAGGCCAGGAAGAGAATTTTTGGAACGGCCGGCCCTTGCGCTTTTCTTTTTTTGAGGAGCCGCTAAAAGACGGAACAAGCGCGGTTTTTTCTTCCGACAAAGTCTTTGTGGGCGCCGTAAAAAAAGAAGGCGGCCGCGCCTCGTATGAGTATGTTGTTCCCAAAGGCTCCGCGTCCTTGGAGGCGGCAGAATGAAAGTCTTTTCTTGGAACGACGTTGCTGTGGGCGCGGAAAGCCGCGCGGCCGCCAGTTTTGGTCTTGCGAACGATTCAAATTATGCGGCCGCCGTTTGCGTGGGCGGTTTTGACGGCGCGCACTTGGGCCACCAGGCCATTTTTGACGCGGTTTTTGAATGGAAAAAAAAGCGCGCGCTCGCGGCGGGCGGTCAAAAAATTTTGGCCGGCGCGGTCACATTCAAGCGCTCTCCGGGGGCGCTAAAGAATTCCGCCTATCCCGGGGACGTTTTTTCAGAAAGGCAAAAGCTGGAATTTTTGGAAAAAAGAGCCTTTGATTTTTGCGTGATGATTGACTTTTCTGAAGATTTCAGTAAAATAAAGGGAAGGAATTTTCTTGACAAATTGAGAAAATTTTGCTCTATGCAATTTTTGGCGGCGGGCTCCGATTTCCGCTTGGGACATAATTCAGACACCGGCGTTGCCGAATTGTCGGATTACGCGGCCCAAAACGGTTTGGAACTAAAAGTCTTGGACGACGTTCTGCTTGACGGCAAGCGCGTCAGTTCAAGCTTGATTCGCAAAGCGGTCCTTGACGGCGATTTTGCCTTGGCAAAAAAGCTTTTGGGAAGACCTTACTGCATTGACGGCTCTCCATTCACTTGGAAAGCGTGTTCGTCGGAGTCAAGTCTGACAATGATTGCAAACGAAAGGGCGGCGCAAGTTTTGCCAAAGGCCGGACGGCATCCGGTTGGTGTCGCTTTTGACGGCAAAGAAAGTTCAGCCTTTCTTTGCGCGGAAGACCAATTCCTTCGCCTGGAATTTCCGCTTGGGCAAAAAGTTCAGTTTGTAAAGGAAATCAAATTCCAATAAAAATTATTTTTTAGGAGAAAAATATGGCACTTTCAAAGGAATTGTCTCGCTCAATCGTTAGCAAGTTTGGAGCCAACGAGAACGACACTGGAAACACAAAGGTTCAAATCGCGCTTTTGACAAAGCGCATCGAGCAGCTCACGGAGCACTCAAACCGCTTCCCCAAGGACACTAGCGCCAAGCGCGGAATGATGAAGGCCGTAGGCCAGCGCAAGCGCTTCCTCAAGTATCTTATGAGAACTGACTTGGAAGGCTACCGCGCCCTTATCAAAGAGCTCGGCCTCCGCAAGTAGTTAGCAATGCCGCGAGTTTCAAGACGCGTGAGCGGCTTGAAACTCGTCGCGCTGAAAACTTGTTTTCAGCGCGGCAATCTTTTGGGCCACCGTTCCCAAAATAACGGAAAAGAAGTTAAAAGAGGAAAAAGAATTGTCAGTAGAAAGAGTGACTTACAAAATCGGCGACGAGGAATTGATTCTTGAAACCGGAAAAATCGGAAAGCAGGCCAACGGCTGCGTTTACGCCCAATTCGCCGGAACTGCGGTAATCGCCACAGTTTGCGCTTCCAGCAATGTTGTCGAGGGAATGGACTATGTTCCCGTAACCGTTGAATACAACGAAAAATTCAAGGCACGCAAATTATTGCCCACCGAAGGTCACCGTTATTTGCCTTACATTGTGCTGGTCGTCGACGAATTTGCTGACCTCATCATGACCGCAGGACGCGAAGTGGAAGCCCCCATCGCACGCATTGCCCAATTGGCCCGCGCCGTTGGTATCCACTTGATTATTGCTACACAAAGGCCTTCCGTCAACATCATCACGGGTTCCATCAAGGCCAACTTCCCGGCCCGTATCGCCTTCCGCGTCATCTCGCAAGTCGACTCAAAGACCATCCTCGACCAAAGCGGTGCCAACCAGTTAATCGGTCGCGGCGATATGCTGCTCTCCACAGGCAATGACCTTGTACGTTTGCAATGTGCTTTCATCGACACCCCGGAAGTGGAGCGAGTCACCGACTTCATTGGCAGCCAACGTGGTTATGCGGAACCCTTCCTGCTGCCCGAAGTGCCTGAAGAAGAGGGCGAAGGCGCCGACATCGAAGATGACGGTGAACGCGACAGCCTCTTTGAGGAAGCCGCCCGCATCGTGGTGCAAACCCAACAAGGCTCCACTTCGATGATCCAACGCAAACTGAAACTTGGATACAACCGCGCAGGTCGTATCATCGACCAATTAGAGGCCGCTGGTATCGTCGGTCCGTTCTCGGGCAGTAAGTCACGCGAGGTGAAAGTGGGCTCTGAGGCTGCTTTGGAACAGATTTTGCAGGATCTCTACAACAAAGATAACGGAATTTGAAAATGAAAACGAAAAACATCATTGCCTGCTTGTTCCTTTTGTTT
>ONET01000020.1 GCA_900316905.1 uncultured Treponema sp. | reverse complement strand
AGTGAACGACTTGTCGGAGCGAAGCCGCGCGATCCTTAAGCAGGGCGGGCTGGCCAAGTACACCAAAAACGGCGGCAATTGACGAGCGAACAGTTCTTCTATATAATAGAAAAGATATATGTTGCTGATTAAAACATCCACAAAAGTCATAGGCTCGCTTTTTATGGCGGCCGCCCTTGTCACAGGCGCTTGCCTTGGACTCGCGCTGGCCAAAACCGCCGACACCGTGAACACCGAAAATTTCACAGAGTTCACGACGGCGCTTCCGACAAAAATTTTGGACATAAACGGCGAGCTCATCACTGAGTTCACTTCGGAAGAACGGCGGGAAATCATCAGCTTGATAGAAATTCCCCAGCACATGAAGGACTCGCTTTTGACCCGCGAGGACCGAATCTTTTACGAGCACAAGGGCTTTAGCGCCCGCGCCATTTTCCGCGCCGTCGTCGGCGTTTTGACAAGAAGCTCGCTTGGCGGAGGTTCCACCCTAACCCAGCAAATCGCCGGAACCTTGTACTGCGACAGAAAGGAAATGTCGCTTGTCAGAAAATTAAAGGAATTGTGGTGGGCCATCCAAATGGAGCGCCGCTATTCCAAGAACGAGATACTGGAACTTTACATGAACCGCGTTTACTTTGGCGGCGGAACTTACGGCGTGAACGCGGCCAGCAAGTACTACTTTGGCCACGACGCGCGCAGCATCACTCCGGCCGAGTCGGCGATTCTTGTAATCCAGCTTTCAAACCCGGCCTTTTACAACCCCTTTGAGCACCCCAACCGCGCGATGGACAGGCAAAAGGACGTTTTGCGCGCGATGGTCAGCGAAGGCTACATAACGCAAAAAGAGGCCGACGACTCATTTGACGACTACTGGCTCAACTTTGACTACTCCCGCACCGACACTTCGGCCTTCTTTATGCGCGACGACAAGGCGCCCTGGTTCAGCGAATACGTGCGCCGCGAGCTGAGCGAAATGATTTACGGCGACGCGGACATTTATTCAAGCGGCCTTACGGTGAACACGACGGGCAACATCCGCCACTTGCAAATAGCGCAGCTTTTGATGGAAAAGCAAATCGCCAACGCCAACGCAAACTACAAGGCGCAAATGGCCTCAAAGCAAAAGGGCGCCTTTAGCACTTACGTTCCGATGAGCGAATTGATAACGCTGATGTTCAACCTAAAGCGGCTAAAGATGTCAAAGCAATTGGTCCAGTCGTCGGCCACAAAAGAATTCCAGACAAAAATTAATCCGCTCGTGGACATAGCCAGCCTTATGTTCGGCATTGACAGCCTGAAGGTTGGAATCATCAACAAGGCCAACCGCTTGGCGCAAGAAAAGGCCAAGGCAACCACCATAGAAGGAACGATGGTCAACTTGGAAAACGACACCGGCTACATCACGGCGCTTATCGGCGGAAGCAAGTTTGACCAATCCAACCAATTCATCCGCGCAAGCCAGGCGCGCGTGCAGCCGGGCTCGTCGTTCAAGCCGCTTTACTACAGCGCGGCGCTGGACACTCCCGACTTTAACGCGGCCACGGTCATTCTTGACGCGCCCTACGAATTCAAGGCCAAGGACGGAAGCAGCTATCTTCCCAACAACTACGGCGGAGCCTGGCGCGGAAACGTCTTGCTTTGGAGGGCGCTCGCGCTTTCGCTTAACGTTCCGGCGCTCAAGGTTTTGGAAAAAGTCGGCTTCGACGCGGCGATAGACAGGGCCGTGGCCTTGTTGGGAATATCGCAAAAGGAGCTTCCAAGCCGCGCCTTCATACCGGGCTTTCCAATCGGCTTGGGAACTGTGTCAGTCCGGCCAATCGAAATGGCCCGCGCATACGCTATTTTCGCCAACGGCGGAAAGGCGATAAATCCGACCGCGATCCGCACCGTTGAGGACAGAAACGGCAACATAATTCTTAACATTGACCGCGACGTTCACAAGAACATGAAAAATCCGACGCAAGTAATCACGCCGCAAAATTCTTTTGTGATGACAAAAATCATGGAGCACGCCACCACAGTGGGAACCTTGCGCTACGGCTCGCAAAACCGGTCAAGCCTAATCGAGCCGTCTGCCGGCGACCCGATGGGCTCCAAGTTCATTTACACAGACAAAAAAACTGGCCAAGAGTTCCAAATGCCGATGGCCGGAAAAACAGGAACTACGCAAAACTGGGGCGACGCGTGGGCGATTGGCTACAGCCCCTACTACACGGCGGCCTTTTGGTTCGGCTTTGACACCCCCGGAAATTCAATGGGAATGTCGGGAACAGGCGCCTCTTTGGCCGGACCTCCGTGGGGCGACTTTATGAAAGCGATTCACAAAGACCTTCCCTACAAGGATTGGACGCAGCCTGAAGAAGGAATCGTCAAGCTGAACGTTTGCGCGGAGACAGGAAAGCTTTGCGTGGAAGGCTGCTCGGAAATAGCGCTTTGGTTCATGGCGGGCAACGCGCCAAAGGAACTTTGCGACGTTCACGGAGCCGGAAGCGCGCGCAGCGAAAAACGGGCGGAAGAGATGCTTGAGGACGCGCTTTACCAAACAGGCTTTAGCGTCAATGACTTTATTGACGAAAGCGACTTGCAGCTGGACTTGGATTTGGATTCCATCATCGAAAACAGCGAGCGCGGCAGCCCTTCAAAAAACAAAAACGGCTTGGACGGCGAAAGCGACTTTGACTTTTCCGATTTTGACAGCGCCAATTCTTTGATGGAGTGATTAAATGTTGGTCAGCATTAAGGACATCAAAGTAAAGCGCCGCGTCAGAAAAGACTTGGGAAGCCTTGAAAACCTTATGGACAGCCTGCGCCGCTATGGCCTTCTAAATCCGATAACGCTAAATTCAAAATACGAGCTGATAGCCGGAGAGCGGCGCTTGGAAGCCGCAAAGGCGATTGGCTGGACCAGCATAAACGCCAACATCATAGACAACATCACAAAACTTGGCCAGCTTGAAATGGAGTTGGAAGAAAACAACCAGCGAAAGGAATTCACCGACGAGGAGCTTTTGGAAGGCTACAAAAGGCTTGCCCGCCTTAGGAACCCCAGCCCCTTGCGCCGACTTTGGGACGCGATAAAAGAATTCTTCGTCTGGCTCTTTAAAACAATCGCGTCTTGGTTTAGGAACGGTAGGTAGCTGCGCTACCTTTTGATATAGGAAAGGATTCAACAGCCCGCTCACGCGGGCTGTCAATCAAGGCGTTTTTTTCACTTGAAAACGACGCGGACGAACTTTTTCTTTCCGGCGCGCAAGACCAGCTCGCCGTCTTTGTCCAAGTCGCTCTCATTAACAACGCGCTTTACGTCGTCAAAAGTTTTGGCGTTAATCGCCGCCCCGCCCTGCTGGATCAAACGTCGGATGTCGCCCTTTGAGGCGCCGCCGATTTTGGCCGCGAAAAACAAGTCGATCGCGCCGATTCCGTTTTGGATCAAAGACTTTTCAAGCTGGACCGTGGGCATGTCGTCCTTGTTGCCTTCTCCGCTAAAGGCGGCTTTGGCTCCGCTTACGGCCTTGTCAGCCTCTTCCGCGCCGTGAATGTCCTTTACGACTTCGTAGGCCAAAGTTTTTTGGGCTATGCGAGTTTCGGGAGCGGCCTTTTGTTGGGCGGCGATTTCTTCGATTTTTTCGCGCGGAAGGAAGGTGAAGACCTTAAGGTATTCGACAACTTTTGTGTCGTCAGAATTGTAAAGGTGCTGGTAAATCTGGTAGGCGCTGGTCTTTGTCTTGTCAAGCCAAAGCGCGTTTCCTTCGCTCTTGCCGAACTTTTTTCCGCTGGCGTCAAGAATCAAGGGCATCGTAAATGCGTAGGCCTGCTTGTCGAGCATTTTTCGGATAAGGTCTACGCCTGTGGTGATGTTGCCCCACTGGTCGCTTCCTGCCACTTGCATTATGCAGTTTTTTTCTTGGAAAAGGTGAACAAAGTCAAAGCCCTGCAAAAGCATGTAGGAGAATTCGGCAAAGGTGATTCCCGTCTCCAAGCGGCGGCGGATTATGTCCTTGTCCAGCATGTAGTTAAGGCTGACGTATTTTCCAATGTCGCGCAGGGTGTCCAAAAAAGAACGGTCCTTCCACCAGTCGTAGTTGTCGACCAGTTCCGCTCCGGGAACGAGCGCCTGGATTTGCGCTCGTATTCCGTTGATGTTGGCGTTGACGGCTTCTTCGCTGATGATTTCGCGCTCGGCTGTGGGGCGCGGGTCTCCGATGCGGCCGGTCGCGCCGCCGCACAAAAGAACAGGATGATGGCCGGCGTTGGCCAAACGCTTTGCCATGCACAAAGATGAATAATGGCCAAGATGAAGGCTGTCGGCTGTGGGATCGGTTCCCCAATAAAACGAAAAGGGCTTTCCGTCCAAAACTTTTTGCAAGTCGCTTTCCTCTCCTGCGACATCCTTAATCAAACCACGCCATTTTAAATCTTCGTATAAAGTCATAGTAACGGCATTTTATCAGATTGAATGATTCTTTTCAATATGATAGAATGATTCTTATGAACTACGGATACTTTCGCGCGGCGGCTGCCAGCGTTGACCTTAAAGTGGCGGACACAGAATTCAACTCAAAAAAAATCATAGAGGCGGCAAAAGTCGCGGCGAAAACAGGCGCGAGCCTCATCGTCTTCCCGGAACTTTGCGTGACCGGCTACACTTGCGGAGACTTGTTCTTTCAGGAAAATCTTTTAAAGGCGGCCGCGCGGGAATGTGAAAGAATCGCAAAGGAAACAAGCGGCCTTAAGGCGGTCATAGCCGTAGGCCTTCCGGTAAAGAAGGACGGAGCGATTTACAACGCGGCGGCGATTTTGTTTAAAGGAAAAATTCTTGCCTTGATTCCAAAATCCTTTATCCCAAACTACGCGGAATTTTACGAGCGCCGCCAGTTTTGTCCGGCTCCCGCGACCGAAGTTGCAGAAAGCCTTTATTTGTCTGAAAAAAATCCGGCCGTTCCTTTTGGAACGAATATAATGATTTGCCCGGAAAACTCCCCGGCCAAAATCGCCTTTGAGCTTTGCGAAGACTTGTGGGCGCCAAACCCGCCTTCCACCCGCCACGCGCTGAACGGAGCCAACGTCATTGCGAACCTTTCGGCCTCAAACGAAATAATCGGAAAGGCCGAATACAGAAGGCTTTTGTGCGCGTCAACCTCGGCGCGTCTTTTTTGCTCCTACATTTACGCGGACGCAAGCCAAGACGAATCCAGCCAGGACATGGTTTTTGCCGGCCACAACTTAATTTGCGAGAACGGAAAGATTTTGGCGCAAAGCGCTCTTTTTGAAAAAGAAATAATATACGCCGACATCGACCTAAGCCTTTTGGAGGCCGAACGCGAAAAGACCACGACTTTTGGCGAGGCCCAAGCGGCCGCAAAAGACGCAAGCTCCTACTTGGAAATTCCCGTCAGCCTAAAAGAGCTTGACTACGACAAAACGCCCCAATTTTTTAGAAGCGTGGACGCGCGGCCCTTTGTTCCGTCGGACAGCAAGGCGCGCGGAGAGCGATGCCAAGAAGTGATCAACTTGCAGGCACAGGGCCTTGCCAAGCGCTTGCGCCACATTAATTGCAAGAGCGCCGTCATCGGCCTAAGCGGCGGCTTGGACTCTACCCTGGCCTTGCTTGTGACTTGCCGCGCCTTTGACCTTTGCAAGCTGGACAGAAAGGGAATCTTGGCGGTGACGATGCCGGGCTTTGGCACGACAGACCGGACTTACCAAAACGCGCTTTCGCTTGCAAAGGAAGCGGGCGTTTCGTTAAAGGAAGTTTCTATAGCCGCCGCGGTTCGCCAGCATTTTTTAGACATCGGGCAGGACGAGGGCGTTCACGACATCACCTACGAAAACTCGCAGGCGCGCGAACGCACGCAAATATTGATGGACCTTTCAAACAAGACCGGCGGAATCGTCATCGGAACCGGCGACCTTTCGGAGCTGGCCTTGGGCTGGTGCACTTACAACGGCGACCACATGTCTATGTACGGAGTGAACGCTTCAATTCCAAAAACTCTTGTGCGCCACTTGGTTGAGTGGGAAGCCGAAAGCGCGCAAAGCCCAAAATTCAAGGAAGCGCTTTTGGACGTTTTGAACACGCCCGTAAGCCCGGAACTTCTTCCGCCCACAAACGGAAAAATTTCCCAAAAAACAGAAGAGCTTGTGGGCCCTTACGAACTGCACGACTTTTTCTTGTACAACGTCGTCCGCTACGGAATGGCCCCGGCGAAAATTTACTTTTTGGCAAAAAAAGCCTTTGAAAAAGCGGCGGACGACAATCGTTCTCAAGAGCAAAGCTCGCCGCGCTTTTCAAAGGCCGAAATAAAAAAGTGGCTCAAAACATTTTACTCCAGGTTTTTCTCCCAGCAGTTCAAGCGCTCGTGCATGCCCGACGGAGCCAAAGTTGGAACGGTAAGCCTTTCGCCGCGCGGCGACTGGAGAATGCCCAGCGACGCAAGCTGCGCGCTCTGGCTTTCTGAGATCGACGAGCTGGACTAGCGGCGGCCTTGACAAAGCTCGCGCGAATAGCGGTACAGGAGGTTAAATGAAAAAAACTTACGAGGCGGCGGAAGACCGCTACCAAAAGATGTCCTACGAAAAATGCGGAAAGAGCGGACTAAAAATGCCGCGCGTGTCGCTGGGCCTTTGGCACAACTTTGGCGAATCCGCGAAAATCGACAACGTTCGCGCTATGTGCCGCGCGGCCTTTGACAACGGAATCACATGCTTTGACATCGCCAACAATTACGGCCCGCCCGGTGGAGCCGCCGAAGAAAATTTTGGAAAAGTCTTAAAAAGCGACTTCGCTTCATACCGCGACCAAATGATTGTCACGACAAAAGCCGGATACGGAATGTGGCCCGGCCCTTACGGCGACGGCGGCTCGCGAAAGTACCTTTTGGCAAGCCTTGACCAAAGCCTTGCCAGAACCGGTCTTGAATACTTTGACATTTTTTACCACCACAGAATGGACCCCGACACTCCCCTTGAAGAAACGATGGGAGCCTTGGACCAGGCGGTAAAGTCAGGAAAGGCCTTGTACGCGGGAATCTCCAACTACGACCTTCCTACAACGCTAAAGGCCGCCAAAATTTTAAGCGGCTTGCATTGCCCCTTTGTCGTGAACCAAATTCAATATTCGATTTTCAACCGTTCCATCGAAAAAAGCGGCCTAAAAAAAAGAGCCGCCAAAGAGGGAATCGGCTTGGTTTGCTTTAGCCCGCTCGCGCAAGGACTTTTGACCGACCGCTACCTTAACGGCATTCCAAAAGACAGCCGCATAAAAACCGACGGCCGCTTTTTGACCGAAAAGAATTTGACGGCGGAACGAATGGCGCAAATCAAGGCGCTTAACGACATCGCAAAGGCGCGCGGACAGACTTTGGCGCAAATGGCCTTGGCCTGGGTTTTGCGCGACGGCGACATCGCAAGCGTCATCATCGGCGCCTCAAAGCCGGAGCAAATTTTGGACAACGTAAAGGCAGCCCAAAGCGCGGCCTTTACAAAAGAGGAATTGGACGCGATTGACAAAATCGCCGCCATCGAATAATGCTAAGCTACCTGCACGCCTTTCACGCGGGAAACCACGCCGACATCCTTAAGCACGCCGCGCTCATCCAGCTTTTAAAAAAGCTGAACCAAAAGAGCGCGCCCTACTCTTTTTTTGACACGCACGCCGGAAGCGGCTTGTATTCCACGCAAGGAGAAAAGGCCCGCAAAACCGGCGAGGCCGCGCGCGGAGTTTTGGCGCTGGCCGAGTACGCGGGAAAAGAGGCGGCGCAAGACCTTGACGGGAGCGGCCCCAATTCAGGCCTTGCGACCGATACTGGTTCAAGCCTAAAAAGCGGCGCGGACCAAGAGGCTTTGCAAGACCTTAACGGCGGCGGCCAACAAGAAACGGACGCAAAACCCAAAAGCGGCGGCGCTCTTCCGGCCGCGATAAGCGACTACCTGGCTTTTGTCCGCCCATACCTCGCGCGCGACTTGTATCCAGGCTCGCCGCTAATCGAGCGCGCCTTTTTGCGGCCGGGCGACGCCCACACAATTTGCGAGCTGCACCCGGCTGAGTTTGAGGCGCTAAAGGAAAACTGCGCGCGAGATTTTGGTCTTAGAAGCGCTTTTTGTCCTGACCAAGAAGGGGCCGCCCCAAATTTTGGCCTTTCTACCGCTAACGGTTCAAGACCAAAAAGCGCCGCCGCCAATTTTGGTCCTTCCGCAGTTCCGCACACGCAAATTCTAAAAGCCGACGGCTTTAAGACTTTGCTGGCCCAGACTCCGCCAAAAATCAAGCGGGGCGCCACCTTAATCGACCCCAGCTACGAAGAGGCCGCCGACTACGAGGCCGTAAAAAAAACTGTAATCGCAGTCCACAAAAAGTGGAGCGCGGGAATAATAATGGTTTGGTACCCGCTCCTAGCCCACCGGGCAGCGGAAATAGAAAACATGATCGAATCGATTTGCGCGGCGGCAAAAGTTCAAAACGCCAACACAAACATTTTGCGCGCGGACTTTTGCGTGGACACGGCGCAAAGCCACACTGAAATGTCGCTAAAAGAAAACGCCACGGAAGCGGGACCCTAGTCATAAACGCGCCCTGGAAGCTAGACCAGGAACTTGACGCGGCTCTAAAATATTTGTCGCGCGTTCCCGGCATTGCGACAGAACCGTCCTACACGGTTGAGCTGCTGTAAAAGATTGCCCGGTCAAGCCGGGCAATGACAAGCGCGGCGCTTTTTGGGCTTGCCTGCGATTTACGCTTGGCTAAAGATTAGCGCGTCGCCTGACGCGGAGGCTTTTATCGCAGTTCCCTCCGCAAACTTTCCGCCAAGAATTTCCTTTGCAAGCGGATTTTCCACGTAAGTTTGAATCGCGCGCTTTACTGGACGCGCTCCAAAGGCGGGGTCGTAGCCCTTTTCGGAAAGGAAGTCCACAGCGCTTTGGTCAAAGTCCAACTTTATGCGCCTGTCCTCCAAGCGCTTGGCCACGCGGGCCAACTGGTTCTGGACGATTCCCGCGATGCAAGACTTGTCAAGGCGCGCGAACATCACCGTTTCGTCGATGCGGTTCAAGAACTCCGGCTTAAAGGAAGCCTTTAAAAGCGCGTCGATTTGCGGACGGGCGGCCTTTAGCTTTTCGTCGGTGTCGGCTTCCAAAATAAGCTCGCTTCCAAGATTGCTTGTCATGATGATAATCGTGTTCTTAAAGTCCACAAGGCGGCCTTGTCCGTCGGTCAAGCGGCCGTCGTCCAACACTTGAAGCAAAACGTTAAAGACGTCGGGATGAGCCTTTTCGATTTCGTCAAAGAGGATGACGCTGTAGGGACGGCGGCGGACGGCTTCGGTCAACTGGCCGCCTTCGTCGTAGCCCACGTATCCCGGCGGCGCTCCGATCAAGCGGCTTACGGAAAACTTTTCCATGTACTCGCTCATGTCGATGCGAGTCAAGGATTTTTCATCGTTGAACAAAAAGTCCGCGAGCGTCTTTGCAAGCTCCGTCTTTCCGACGCCGGTGGGGCCGATGAACAAGAAAGAGCCGAGCGGCTTGTTGGGGTCGCTTAGGCCGCTGCGGTTACGGCGAATCGCGTCGCTCACAACCTGCACGGCCTGGTCTTGGCCTACGACGCGCTTGTGAAGCTCGCCTTCCAGCTGCAAGTACTTTTCTTTTTCTGAGCTCATCATTTTTGAAAGCGGAATGCCGGTCCAAGATGAAACGACGCGAGCGATGTCCTCTTCCGTAACCTCTTGGCGCAAGAGCGAGGCGTTTTGCTCCGAGCCTTTTTGCTTGTCCTTTTCTTCGGCGGCCTTAAGGTCTTTTTCCAATGACGGAATTATCGAATACTTAAGCTCGGCGGCCTTTTCCAAATTGCCCGCCCGCGTATATTTTTCCTCGTCAAAGCGCGCGGCCTCCAGCTTTTCCTTAAGCTCGCGCGACTTTCCGATTTGAGTCTTTTCGTTTTGCCACTGCAATTTCATCGCATCGCGCTTGGAAGAAATTTCTGCCAATTCCTTTTCAAGCTTGGCGAGGCGCTCCAAACTGGCCGCGTCGTCTTCCTTGCTAAGCGACTGCCGCTCGATTTGAAGCTGCAGGATTTTTCGCTCGATTTGGTCAAGTTCCGTCGGCTGGCTTTCGATTTCCATCTTAAGGCGGCTCGCGGCTTCGTCAACCAAGTCAATCGCCTTGTCTGGCAAAAAGCGGTTCGTTATGTAGCGGTTTGAAAGAATCGCCGCGCTTACAAGCGCCTCGTCCTCTATGCGGACGCCGTGGTGGATTTCGTACTTTTCGCGAAGTCCGCGCAAAATCGCGATTGTGTCCTCCACGCTGGGCTCGGCGCAATATACTTGCTGAAAGCGGCGCTCCAACGCGGGGTCTTTTTCTATGTACTTTCTGTATTCGTCAAGCGTCGTCGCTCCTATCGCGCGAAGCTCTCCGCGCGCCAAGGCTGGCTTTAAAAGGTTCGCCGCGTTGGTGGAACCGTCGGCGCCGCCTCCCGCTCCGACAATCGTGTGAAGCTCGTCGATGAACAAAATTATTTTTCCGTCGGCCTTTTTCACTTCGTTGATGACAGCCTTAAGGCGTTCCTCAAACTCGCCCTTGTACTTGGCTCCGGCGACCAAGGCGCCCATGTCCAGCGACAAAAGGCGCTTGCCTTTTAAGCTTTCGGGAACGTCTCCGCTTGCCACGCGGCGCGCAAGGCCTTCGACAACGGCGGTTTTTCCTACGCCCGGCTCGCCAATCAAAACCGGATTGTTCTTTGTTCGGCGGCACAAAACTTGCATCACGCGCCTGATTTCCTCGTCGCGGCCGATTACCGGGTCAATCTTGTCCTGGCGGGCAAGGCTTGTAAGGTCCGCGCAATATTTTTCAAGCGAGCGCATTGAGCTTTCGGGATCGTTTGAGTCAACCTTGCTAGAGCCGCGCAAGGCTTTGAGCGCGCTCATAATGGAAGATCGGTTTATTCCGCTGGCCTTTAAAAGTTCCGCGGCCTTGTCGGAATTTTCGGTCATCGCCAAAAGAAGATGCTCGGTGGAAAGGTAGTCGTCTCCAAGAGAGGACATCTCGCCCTCGGCCTTGGCGATTGTCCGCTGCGCGGCTTGCGAGAATGTCAGGCTTGCGTTTCCGCTAACGCGCGGATATCCGTCGAGCAAGCGCCTGGCCTGCCCAGCCAAAGCGCCCGCGTCCATTCCGATTCGTTCCACTAAGGGAGCGATGATGCCGTCCTTTTGCTCCAAAAGCGCTATGAGAATATGTTCGTTTCCGATTTCGCTATGGTCGTTCTGCCGGGCGATGCTGGAAGCCTCCTGCAGCGCGTCCATAGTTTTTATTGTCATTTTGTCTTGTTCCATACCTTTTAAAATAACAAGGAATTTGAAAAGAGGCAAATTTTTCGCGCGAATTTTTTCTTAAATAAGTCCAGAATACGAGAATGTCCCCATTTATTTTAGCATTATATTCAGCGAAAAACATTAAGTTAGAAACTTAATGTTTTTTCAATTTTTCCATGCTATATTTTGCTCAAGAGGTATTTTTATGGGCGATTTAAGCATTATTGCAAGACGGCTTTCGGACAAGTATGTCCAATATGGCTTTAGTGGAAGCGGCGGATATTTTAAAAACGTCGGATTCAGAATATGCAATTGGTACTACAAACGAAAATCGGAGGATTTTCCAGACTATGATGATTTGATTGAATATTTGTTTTCGCTTGGAGAAACAAATTTAATTGGAATACCAGGGAGCGAAAAAGGCGGCCAGAAATTTGACTATTCGCATTGGCTTCTAGGCACGCCCTATAGAGTGGGAAAAACAGAGCGCAGTATATTCAGCCAAATTGCGTTTATCGATTATGGATATTTCTTTGATTCCGACGAAAAGTGGTACTATGTAAACCCTGGTCCATTCCGCATAAAGATTCCTTTTGAACTTGTTGACAACAACTTGGACGACAAAAATTTAGAATTTGACTTTTTAAGAGAGGTTAAAAGACAGCTTATGACATACATATTGAAGGATTATAAGAATGAAAAATTTGAAAAGCTTATAAAAGAAAATAATTTTGACAAAGGGGAAATTCTAAAAACAGTCGTAGAAAAAGATTCTCCCGTATATTGTTTTTTCGAAAACTACAGGTCGCTTTTCGAATTCTTTGACGATTGGATTGTCGTAAAGGCCGATGAAAGTCAAAAAAAAATTGACAGATTCATCGTCCGCGAAAAGACCGACGTTCATACAGAGACAATCTTTTGGGAATAAGTCGAATAAAATCAATACAGTGAAGAAAAGAAAAAAAAAACGCAATTTTTTTTACGAATTTTCAAAAAATCGCTAATTTTTTAAAAAACTTCTCTATCTTATAGTTATAAAAAACTATAGGAGGTTTCGCAATGAACGAAACACAGAACTCAATTGAAGGCCAACCGCAGCCCAAGTACCGCGACAGGCTTTTCATCGCAATCTTTGGCAAGGACAACGAGAGAAGCAAGCGCTGGCGGCTGGACTTGTACAACGTCCTTAACGGAACGAACTACACAGACCCAAACGAGTTGGAACTGAACACGATTGAAAACGTCATTTACATCAAGATGTACAACGACGTGTCGTTTTTGGTTGACGGCCAAATGACGCTGTATGAGCAGCAGAGCGAAACAAACTCTAATATGCCCTTAAGAGGGCTCTTCTACTTCGCGCAGCTTTACCAAAAGCACATAGCGAAAAAGGACTTGAACTTGCACCAGTCGTCGCTCATAAAGATTCCAAACCCCCGCTTCATAGTCTTTTACAACGGAGACACAAAAAGGTCGGAACGCTACAAGCTCCGCCTGTCGGACGCTTTTGAGATTAAGGACGAAAGCGGCGACTTTGAATGGACGGCGGACGTTATAAACATCAATCCAAGCAAGAACGAAACTCTTGTCAAAAAGTGCAAGTCGCTGTATGATTACGTAAGGCTTGTCGGTCGGATTTCAGACAACAAAAAAAAGGAAATGGAAATCGGACAGGCCGTGCGCGAAGCCGTCGACTGGGCAATCAAGGAAAACTTCTTGGAAGGCTTTATCCGCGAGCAAAAAGAGGAGATAATAGCGATGTGTTTGACGGAATTTGACGAGGAAAGCGCAATTCGCGGCTGGCGCGAAGACGGCCGCCAAGAGAAAGCCATTGAAGACGCGCGGAGCTTTTACGCGAACGGCGCGTCGATTGAGCTAATCGCCAAGTCGCTTGGAATGACAGAGGAAGAAGTCAAAGAAATCGTGAAGGACGTGCCGGTAACGGCCGGCCCCGCCCCCGCGCAAGCCTAGCCCCAACCCCACCCACAACTTATCGCGCGTTAGCGGCTAATCTTGAACTGGAATTGGTAGCTGAACCACTTGTCCTGGGGCTGGTAGTAGGCCTCGACCAAAACATGGTAAGTGCCTGAATCCATCTCGCTGGTGTCGATGTAAAGCTCGTTGGAAGCGGCGTACTGCTCGTTTCCGTTGATGTGGAACTTGAACTTGGTGTATTCCCTTGCGTCAGCGGGGACGGTGGAGGTATCTGGATCAACCGCAAAGTAGATGTACTGCTTTGTGCTGGCGTCTATAGTCTTAACGCCGGCAGGGGTGGCGGTCGTGGGGTTGATGTCGGTTCCAGTCGGAGCGTCATCTTTAACGGTGCTATATTTAGCAAGAATGCGCGCTGGGGCAATTTCCTGAATGTCCTCAATATTCACTTGGCCGCTCACGCTGCTTCCGTAGAAGGCAAGGACGGTGACGTTCTTTTCCAGAGCGTTGGCGACCTCGTAAATCTCGGATGACACCGGATCCACCCAATGAGAGAAGTCGGAGATTGAAGAGCTTGCGGCGTTTCCAGACTGCTTTACGATGACAGGAAGGTTCGCCCTATTAAGGTCGCTAATCTTTTCCAAAACCGTTGAAGTGGCGCCTTTGTCAACGGCGGAGTAGAAGTCATAGCCGGAAGCTTGCGGGGTGCCTGAGTTAGCCGGAGAGGCTTGAATCAAAGTCTTCGCCGTGTCCATTCCGTAGCGGTAATACTTGTACAAGGGGCCTGTCTCAGACTTTGTGGCAGTGGTGTACTTTCTTCCGCCGTTGCCCAAAAGGTGCTTGATTGACATCAAGTTGATTCCCTTAAGGCCGCCTGTTACGTTCGCGCCGTAGGGCATGTACTTTGTCGGATCCTTGGCGGGAGGCGTAGAATCGTCAACAGTGCATCCAAGAGTGGTCATAATGGCCTTAGACTCGGTTCCGCTGGCCTTGCGGTCCGTCCAAATCGCGCCTTTGGAAACACCCGCGGTGTCCGTTCCTGGAACTCCGTCCTTAGAGTCGCCAATCGCGTTGTGGGCCACAATCTTAACCTCGTAGATGTAGCCTGTCTGAAGCTTGAGGACGACCGACTTGGAGCCGGCCAAAAGTCCGCACTTGTTGGCGCTTTCAAGGTCAACAAATTCGGGGCTGTAGAATTCGCTGGTTCTGTAAACCGTGTCGGTTACGGTGTTGTCGGCAGCGTCAGTAGTTTCAGAGGCCACTGGAGAAAGGTAAAGCGGATAGCCCGCGTCGGACGCGGCCTTTGTCGGCGCGGTCTGCTCGGCAACAAACTTCGAAGTGAGGGTGGTTCCAACATCGGGCTGCGGGTCAATGAGCGTTCCAGTGTTGTTTTCATAGTAAAGCTGGCCGGCCACCGTAGTTCCAGAGAAGGCGACATACTTCAAGTCGGGCGTTACGCCGTAGCGGTCAAGCTTGATTCTAAAGTAGTTTTCGTTTGTCGAGTTGTCTTCCCAAACAAGGCGCACTTGGTAGTAGCCGTCGTTCTTCTTGTCGTAAGAGCCGGGCACAAGGTATGCCGCAAGGTTCGTGGGCGGGGCCGGCGGCTCAAGCAAGTTGTCGATAACGATGTCGCTCTTTATAGAAGGAACGCAGGGGTTCAAGACAACGATGTCCGACCAATAGCCCACCTGCGTTTCGTCAGCGTTGTAAAGGGCCACCGCGGCGCGGTAAGAGCCGGCGGCAACGCCAGTGAAGTCAGCCGTAAAAGTCACGTTGCCTGTAGTCGGGGTCAAGGGCGACGCGTTCTTAACTTCAGTAATGTCAGCGCCCCTAACGTCCACGGGACGGTTGTCGCTGATGCTGTAAAGGCCGGCAGTCCAGTGTGTAACGACATTCTTGTCGACATAGTGTCCGGCAAGAGTCACCTTTCCGCCCGGGCCTGTAAGGCCGGTGGCCGAAAGGTTGAACGTCACAGTCTGTCCGCCGTTTCTCAAGTCAACGCTGGTCGTGGCGATAAGCGCGGGCTTTGTGCCCGCCTTGGCGGCCGCAGGGTCTGCCCATTCAGTTCCGTCTTGGTCACCTGGGTCAGCTGGGTCGCCGCAATCAACGGCTTTCCAGCCGTTGTTGGGGTAGGCCGTCAAGGTCAAGTCCCAAAGGGCCGCGTTCAGGTCAAGGCTAACCTTGCCTTCGTTTACGCCTGAGGTGGCGGGGTGAATGATTACGCCGGTTCCGTCGGCAATAGATCCGCCCAAGTGGCTCTTTCCGGTCAAAACGCAAGTAAGCTGGCTAAGCTTGAACTTAAAGGCATCAGTTGTCATGTCTTTGCCGGGCAAGACAGTGGCGCTTATTCCATTGTTGACGCCCCTGACGTCTCCACCAACCATGATGGAAACACTTCTTACTGTTGACGGCTGCGCGGTCATCGCCAGCATCATTCCATTGACCGAGCCGGAGTCCATGTTGGAGCAAGCGGCAAGGCCAAGCGCCAGGAGCGCCGCGAAGGCGACGCCCATAATTTTTGCTTTCATTTTTGCCTCCTTTTTTTGGCGTAAAAGCATAGTTTTCTAATAGATGGCGGTGATTGTCAGCACCGCCTCGTCCGAGTATGTCTTTCCCAAATTGTCAGTCACTGTCAACGACAGCTTGTAAGACTTTCCCCTCTCAAAGATGGAACACGACGCTAAAGTCATCGTGTAATAGCGGCTGTTCGCTATTTCGTACTTGGTGTAGTCAACGTCGCGACCGATGTAGTCGTCGTCCGCGTTCGTCAAGATAGGCTCTATTGTCCACACGTAAGTACTGGCTCTAGGCGGCCCCGCTAAATATAATTTTTCGCGGTAGTCCAAGGCGTAGTACAAGCCAAGCATTTCCTCCGCGACAAAATCATCGTCGCCGGGGCCAGGAATTCTTGAGTCCTGCTGCGAATCCGAAGTAGGTTTCGCAAACAGATCATTGTAGTTGTCAATCATGCTGTCGACACTGTTTGAGCAAGATACAATAATTCCAAACGCGGCCAAAACAGCCGCTTTGCGCGCGGTTTTCAAGAAGGCATTCACTTTTCAGCCTCCCCGTTTCCTTTCGCGCCCTTCTTTCCACCTCCTAATTTAAATGGGATGCGGCCGGCGACATACGCGCGAGGGAGGAATCCCAACACCGCGTCAAATTCCGCGCCGGCTCCAAATTCAAAATATTTCCACCCCAAACCCACGGACGCGCCGCCAACAAAGGCTGGAAACCACTTGCTGGCCGCGATTTTTCCTCCGCCGGTTTGGGCTAGTTTTTGCATTCTAAAGCCCGGATAAACTTCCGCAATAAAAGTCGGAGCTTTTTTTCCAAGCTTTATTTGTATTCCCGCCGGAGCCAAGAATGAAAGGCTCAAAAGATACGGAGGCCCGGCGTGTTGGCCTTGTATCGTGTAGTCATAAGGAAAGCTTCCTCTGGGAAATCCAATGCCACCCAACATGGCTCCGCCAACAAAAACAGGCGTTTTCTTAATCACAAAACGCGCCCTGCAATCCAAGTTCAGCTCAAAGTTATACGGTCTTGGAAGCGCGCGTCCGCTAAGGCCAATCAAAACGGCGTTGTCTTGCGGAAAAACGTCCGCCATTCCCTTGCTGCCCGGAATCCTGTCAGTGTAGGCGCTGCCTTTGACCACAACTTCGTCGGGGCCGACAAGGCGCATTCTGGGCGGCTTTTGGCCGGGCTTTAGGAACACCTTCTCAAGGCGCAGCTTGTAGACAGAACCGTCGGCGTGGCCTGTCAAAATCACGCTGTCGTCGCGGTTTAAGGCAAAGCTTGTCAGCGTGGTTTGGTTAAAGGGCGGAATCCAGCCGATGTATTTTCCGCTCGCCAAGTCGTAAAATTCAAGCTTGTCCTCGCCTGTCAGCGTGATTAAATTCTTTCCGTTGGAAGAAAGGCGCAAGGCCTTTATGTTCTTTCCGTTGGGCTTTATGGTCATAAGGCGCTTTCCGTCAAAGGCCCTTATCGTTATAAAGTCGCGCGTCTCAAGCGATATGACTGCCTTTGAGTCGGGCGTGAACAAGGCGCCGGCGCCGCTTCCGCTGTAGAAGGGCATCGAGTTGACCTTGCTTCCGTCGGTGGCGTTCCAAATGAAAAGCTTGTCGTCAAGGCCGCTGCTGAGCAAAAATCCGTCGTTGCGGCTAAAGTCAAGCGCAAAGACGTTTCCCAAATGGCCTACAAGATTTTTGTCAGAAACCTTTTGCGTGTAATGCAAGACGATGGACATGTTGACAGTTCCGTCGTCAAAGGCAACGGCCATGTGGTTTCCGCTGTGGCTAAAGGCGCTGGCGGTGACGCGGCGGTCTTCCGAAAGCTGGACAGAATAAGAAGGCTCCAGCTCGCCTGAAATCGCCAACTGCTTTGGAAGGTCGTTGAAATTCCAAACGCTGAATTTTCCTCCGGCGCTCAAGGCCATGAACATGTCTGACTGGGTCACCACGTCCCACGCGAATTGCAGGCTTGTGGCGCCGTCGTAGCCTATCGTATGGATCAAGCGGCTGTCAAAGCCGTCTCGGATAAAGATTGCGTTTTGCTCGGTAAGCGCAAAGTAGCCGTTGTTGTTGCTCCAGCAAAGGCCTTGCACGGGGCTTGGCGTCTTTAGGCTTGGAGCGGCGCCCAAAATCGACGCGGACGCTTGTTCGCCCGCTTCAAACGGAGAGGCAAGCGACGCTTCTTCCGCCTCTTTGTTGGAGGCGTCTTCTTTTTTTGTGGAACTTGCCACGCTGGCCTCGCCTGCCGTGTCGCCGTTCTCTTGGGAACGAACGACAGTCTGAGCCGTCATGAAAGTTCCGCCAAAAAGCAGAACAAAAGAGAAAATTATAAAAGTCTGAGCGCGCGTAAAGGCGTTCATGCTTTCCTACTCTCCGTCCTTCTCCCCATATTCGCAGGAAGCGCTCAAAATCTTTGCGTGCTGGATTAGTTCCAAAGACTTCTTGATTTGCTTGTAAAGCCTTATTTCGCCGGAACCGCTTCCGCCGCACAAAACCTTTAAAAGGCTTCCGTCAGGGAGCCAATAATCTTTGACCAACATTTCTTGCGCCGGGCAAAAGATGTCCACGTCAAGAATGTATTTTTTGCAATTAACGCTGGCCGACCAATGCAGCTCCTCGTTTCCGTCGTTGGTGGGCGTTCGCGCGCATGACCATTGGGCGGAATACTTTTTTATTTTTTGCTGGGGGCCAAAGCCGTAAAAATCGTCCTCAAATTTCGCCAGGGCCACAAGGCGGCCTTCAAAGTCGCCTTCCAAAGCGAAGCCGGAATCCTTCATTACCTTGCCGGTGAATATGCTGGTCATGCGGCTTGACGAAACGTGCATGAATGGAACAGGAAGAGCCGTTCCCCAAGACTTTTCGACATAGCCAAAAGAATGGTCGGGCGACACCGCGTATTCCTGCCCGTCAAGCGTCACCATGCCGGAAAAGCGCGCGGTAAGGCCGCCGGCCAGCCAATGCTTTCCGTCTTTGCTTGCCGTTTCGGGAGCGTCAAAATCAGGCTCGTACTTTAAATTCCATTCCATGCGGCCGGCGGCCGTTCCCCATTCGGGAAAAGAGCGCGCCTCAATTTCGGTAACCGCCACAACGCCGTAAAGCTCGTTGTCGCTAAAAGCGCAGCCGCCCGCCTTTATGTCAAAGCCCTTCTTTTGCGCGACAAATTCGCTGTTGGAAAAAAAGCGGTTCAATTGCTTGGGGCGGCTTCCAAAAACGCCCGCGCGCACAGAGGCGTAGCTGGGAACGACCTTTTGGCCTTGGGCGGGCCGCGTGTCTATGGTTCCGGCCAGGGCTGCCTGCAAGTCGTCGGCGTCCAGCCTTTTTTCTTCCTCGCGTTGCGGAAGGACCGCGCGTTCGTAACTCAAGGCCGGATTTTCAGCCATAAGCTCTATATAAAACAGGCGCTCTTCCCCGCTGGCGGAATTTATTCCGTTAAAAAAATAGCGCCAACGGTCAAAGCCGTTCTTGCGGAGAGAACCTTTTAATTTGCACACATTGCTTTTATAAGCCTTTTTTGAAACGGACATTTTCCCGCCTTTGGCTCTGACGAAAATTCGACAATGAGCCTATTCTTCTTTTTTAAGTATCGGCGCATTTGGCGGAAAAATTGAGGAATTTTTTTGGTGGAATCTTGGGCGGAAAAGCCGCCCTTATCGCGGCGGGTCTTGACCGCTCTTATTTTAGAAGGCTGTCTATGGCTTTGATTATTTCGTCGCGGTTGGTGAAATTTTCATCCAAATATTCAAAGGCGGCAACGGCGTCGCGCTGGGCGTGCTCGTACCAAATGGAATACAGTTCCGGAGAAAACTGGTCGCCCACAAAGGGAGCGCCCTGTATGTCGCTGACCAAAAGGCGCATCAATTCGATGCACTTTGACATTTTTTTATCCATTGGACACCTCACGCAATTATTCTACTATTTTAGCGCGTCTTTCTAAAAAAAGCAAGGGCGGAACTTGCGGAATAAAGCAAAAGGAAAAGAATTGTCAAAAAGGGCCTCATTCCCAAAAGCCACAAGGCTTCGACGGCCGCCGGCATGATCAAGGCGACAACTAGCGACGACCAGCGCGCCGCCGCTTCCCAAGCGGACAAAAGCGCCCTCTTTGCCGGAACGAACAAAATTTTTTGCAGCTCGCTCAAAGTCAAAATCATAAGCGCGTACATAATCGGCTTTGCAAAAAGGCTGAACGCGGCGTGCGGAAGCGCTTCGTTCATCACCCTAAAAGGCAAGTATACCGCGTAAAAGCCGGCGTAAAATGGAAAGATTTTTTCCAATCGGTCGGAAAGCTTGTCCTTTTTGAACACGAACAAAAAGGCGGCGGTCAATACGGCCAGCGGCAAGAAAATCTGTTCGGCAAATACATGAAGGAGATTGCGCCAAAAAGAGTCTGGCGTGATGAAATAGAACGGAGAGAAAAAATACTTGTAGGCGCAAAAAACCGCCGCCAAAAAAATTCCCAAAAAAGCGTTAAAAAGATGAGCCGGCAAAGAGCCTTCTTGCTTCCGCAGCCAAATCGCCAATGTCAATGGAAACAAGAGCAATAAAAACAAATGCATGAAAATTATGATAGCGCAAAGGGTGAATAAATTCAATACAAAACAAACGGCGGGCTTGCCCGACCGTACGCGGCAATCCTACGATTATGGTCTTGTTGATTTTCTTCTTGCCGCTACTAGACATAACGCCGCGTTTTGCGGTATAATCATCTTTACGCTTAATTTACATGTGTGTTTTTTGTAACACGAGGAGGCCAGTTGGCAGACAATAATAAGGGACCGCGAATCAATGAACGGATCCGCGTTAGAGAAGTGCGCCTTATCGATGATGAGGGCAACCAAAAGGGAATCGTTCCCACAGTGGAAGCTCTCAGAATGGCTAAAGAGCGGGACCTCGACCTTGTTGAAGTCGCTCCAACTGCAAATCCGCCTGTATGCAAAATACTCGATTTCGGAAAATACCGCTTTGAACAGGAGAAAAAACTCCGTGACTCCAAGAAAAAGCAAAAGGTATTGAAACTAAAAGAGATCAGGATGCAGCCCAAAATCGGACCGGGCGATCTTGACACGAAAGCTAAGCATGTACAAGAATTCCTTGACGAAGGCAACAAGGTAAAGGTAACGATCCGCTTCCGCGGCCGCGAGCTTGCCCACACTGACTTGGGATTTGGAGTTCTTGAAGAAGTTCTAAAAAGGCTTACTTCGGCGTATGTCATCGAAAAGCCCGCCGCTATGGAAGGCAAGTTCATGTCGATGACAATATCAGCAAAAGCCAAAAATTAAAGAGGTATTGGCCATGCCAAAGATGAAGACAAAGAAATCCGCTTCAAAGCGCTTTTCACTTACCGGATCTGGAAAGGTAAAGTACAAGAAGATGAACTTGCGTCATATTTTGACCAAGCGTTCGCCCAAAAGAAAGAGACAGCTTCGCCACACAGGCATTCTTGCCGAGGCAGAAGCAGCAAAAGTCAGGAAGCAGATGCTTCCATACGGTTGATAGGAGTACAGTATGCCAAGAGCAGTAGACGGAACAAGAAGAGCCGACAGGCGCAAGAAAATCCTTAAGCTCGCCAAGGGCTTCAAGGGCCGCAGAGGAACAAACTTTAAGGCCGCAAAAGACGCGGTGACAAAAGCGCTCGACCACGCTTACACTGGCCGCAAGGACAAAAAAGGCGAGTACCGCTCATTGTGGATCGCCCGTATCAACGCCGCGGTTCGCGACGAAGGTTTGTCTTACTCGCGCTTTATCGACGGCGTTACAAAGGCCGGAATCGCGCTTAACCGCAAGGCCTTGTCCAACATGGCCATCGAAGACCCCAAAGCTTTCAAGGCTGTCGTAGAGGCCGCCAAAAAGGCGTTGGCGTAAAAAAAAAGAGGCCGCCGATGATTTCCGTTGACACAATCCTTCTTTTGCAGCAAAAGGTCGAAAGCGCTGTTCAAAAAATTGAGCAGCTAAAATCAGAAAACGATGCTCTGCGCGCCGAGCGTTCAGAGCTCACAAAAGCGCTTTCTGAGAAAACGGAGTTGCTTTCGCGCTTTAGCGCTGACGAAAAAAAGATTGAGGACGGAATCCTTGGCGCCCTCACCCGCTTGGATTCAGTAGAGAACGCCATAATTGACTCGAGCGGAGGCTTTAGCAAAGTTGAAGCCGAAGCCGATCCCGCGCCCGCCGTCCAAGCGGAGACGCAAGCCGCTCCGGTACAAGAGCAGGCTTCTTTCACCGCCCCCGTTCAGCAGGCAGAAGCGGCCGCGCAAAGCGTAGAGAGCCGTGAGCCGCTAGTCCAGCCCATGCAAGCAGAGCCGCAGGCCCAAGAACAAGCCCAGAACGAACAGACAGAAGGCGGCGACCTTTTTGGCGACACTTCATTTGAAACGCAAGAAGAAAGCGATCCCGACATTTTCTAAAAATCACCGCCTATGGCTGAAATTCAAATAAATGTATTAGGAACGTCGTTCGCCCTTAAGGCTCCAGAAGAGCTGTCTTACCTAGAAAAAATCCACGACTACTTTAAAAACGTTTGCGACGAAATCCAAAAAAACGACGGCATCCAAGACCAAAAGAAAACCGCGGTCTTGGCCGGAATTTTAATCGCAGACCAGCTTTTTAAGGAAAAACAAAAAGCAATCGAAGCAAAGGACGCGGCAAAAAAAGCGAGCGAGCGAAGCGATCCGCTTGCGGATCTTGAAGGCGACCGCCTTGCCAAAAGCATGATAGAAAAAATCGAAAAGGCGCTCAAATGAAGCGCGTTTTGGTTGACGCGGACTCATGCGCCAAGCGCGTCCGCCTTTACCTTATTTCGCTGGCCAAAAAAGGCCTTATAAGCCTTTTCTTTGCCGCGAACAAAGACTTGTCGCCAAACGCCGGCCAAAAAACGGACGCCGGCCAAGGACAAGGCCAAGGACAAGGACAAGGACAAGCGCGGCAAGAAATTCCAAACTTTCGCATGATTGTAAGCCCAAAAGAATCGCAAGCCGCCGACAATTGGATATTAAGCGCCGCCCTGCCCGGAGACATCGCCATCACGCGCGACATTCCATTGGCCGCCGCGCTTTTTGAAAAAAACGTTTGCGTCATGAACGACTTGGGAAAAATCTTTGACAAAAAAAACATCGAGCGCGCGCTAAAAGAACGCGAGCTTAGCCTTCAAATGACGCAATTGGGATTGGGAACAAAAAAGCGCGACTCCTACGGCCAAAAGGAATTTGAAGAGTTCGCGCGGACATTCAACAAACTGTCGCAAGCCTAAAAAACGCCACGCGCGCAAGCGCTAGTCGCTGCCGTAAGTGTTGCTGATTGCGATCAAGCGGTCCTTGACCTGCATAAAGGCTTCGACCACGCCAGGATCAAATTGAGTTCCAGAACATTTTTGAATCTCGTTGACCGCGTCTTCCATTGTCCACGCCGGCTTGTAAACGCGCGCGTGGCTCAACGCGTCAAACACGTCGGCCACAGAAACGATTCGCGCGGCCAGCGGTATTTCTTCGCCCTTTAGCGGCTCGGCCTTTGGAAGCGGGGTTCCTTGCTCGTAGGCGATGTAATCCAAGTTTCCGGGGTAGCCGCGCGAGCCGTCCCACCATTCATGGTGGCGCAAGTTGATGTCGCGGCACATTTCAAAGAGCGGAGAGCTGAAATTCTTGAACAATTGCGCGCCCAAGCAAGTGTGGCTGTTCATTATAGCGCGCTCGTCGTCGTCAAAGCGGCCGGGCTTTTTTAGAATCTTGTCTTCAATTCCGATTTTTCCAAAGTCGTGGCACTTGCTGGCCGTGGCCAAAAAGTCGCGGAATTTTTCGCGCTCGGCTTCGCCAACCTTGTGGTTGAAGGCCCAGCGGTCGTAAATTTCCACCGAAAATTTCGAGACGCGGGTTACATGCATTCCCGTTTCTTTGGGGTCGCGCATGTTGGCCATCTCTGTCATGGCTTCGACCAAGTCGCGGCGGCTTTTGGCCTGTCCAAGCGCGTTGGCGGCGTTGGCGGCAAAGTGGTTTATGTAAAGTTCCGCGTCGGCGTCAAATTCAATGTACTCGCCTTCTTCGTTTTTGGCGTTGATGATTTGAAGGACGCCAAGCAAAGTCGAGTCCGCGATTTTTAGCGGAATCGTAAGCATCGACTTTGTATGATAGCCGGTGGCGGTGTCCGACGCGGGATTGAAGGAATAAGGAACGTCGCCAGAAATTTGATAGGCGTCCTTGATGTTCAATGTTTCGCCGCTCAAAGCGACATAGCCCGAGATTGACTTTTCAGTTATCGGGAACGAAAAGGCCATGTAAGGCAATTTTTCGCCGGGCTGAAGCTTTGAGCTTTGGGTGTCGTTTTGCGCGTATTTTATGGCAAGGTTCTTTCCTTGGACTTCGTAAATCGACCCTGCGTCGGCGTTGACGATTTTTCGCGCCTCGGTAAGAATGCGTTCAAGCAAAACGTCGATATCTTGGATTTCGTTGAGCTTTTGGTCAATTTCAAAAATGCTCTGCAAGTGCTTTCCGCGATAGGCCGCAGAGGAAAGTTCCGCCGCCTCCGCCATTTCCAAAGCGGAAGAAATGCTAAGCGTAAGGTCTTGCGCAATTTCCAAGTCTTCGTCGCTAAAGGTCGTTACCTTTCCGTCTTGGTCAAGCTTGTTGATAAGCTGCAAAACGCCAAGAACGCGGCCATCCGCCACGAACAAGGGAAGCGCGATTGAGGACTTGGTTTTGTAGCCAGTCACAACGTCCGTTCCGATGTTGAATTTGTACGGCTTGTCAGGCGGAATGTTGTAAGCGTCCAAAACGTTCAAGGGCTCTTTTGAAAGGACGCAGTAGCCCGCGATTGAAGTTTTTGTTATAGGGAATGAAAAAGACACAAAAGGCAAGTCCTCCCCTTCCGCCAACTCCTTTTGCTGCGTGTCGTTTTGGGCGCATTTTATTGTGAGCTTCTTTTCTTCGACAATATAAATGGAACCGGCGTCCGAAGGAATCACCTTTCGGGTTTGGGTCAAAAGCGAATTTAAGAGCTCGTCAAAATCCTGAATGTCTGAAAGAGTTTTCTTTACTTTCTTCAAATCGCCGCTTTCCATAGCGAATTTATTATAAAACATTCCGCAATTTTTGGCAAGAGCAAAAAGGCCTTGCGCAAGCGCCGCGCAAGAGGAGCGCTAAAAGGAGAGCTCACAAAGCGCTTTTTTTGAACAAGCAAAAAAAGATTGGGCCAAAGCCGTTTTGCGCGTCGGGCAGGATGGAAAAGCCGGTTTCTTTCGCCTCAAAGCCGGGAAGAAGGGAAACGTCAAAGAAGGGCTTTAGGGCCTCTTTTTGGGAACTTTGGAAGGCGCGGACGTCGTCTTCTCCAACAAGCTTTGCGTCTGGAAACTTTTTTAGGAGGCGCTCGCAAAGGCCTGAATTTTCGCTTGGGTTCAAGGCGCAAGTTGAATAAAGCAAAAAGCCGCCTTCATTCAACAGCCTAAAGGCGCACGACAAAAGCGCCCATTGCTGCATTGCAAGGCTTTTCACGCGGGCGGGCGACCATTCGTCCAAATATTTTGGGCTTGTCAAAACGTGGCGCTCGGACGAGCAAGGCGCGTCAAGCAAAATCGCGTCGTAAGACTGGCTTTCCTTTTTGCACAAAAGAGCGCCGTCTCCGCAAGAAATTTTCACGCGCTCCCGCTTTTTCTCCGACAAATGCTCTTGGACAACCCGCTCCAAGCGCTTGGTCCGCTCAAACGAGCGCTCGTTGCACCTTAGGCTTGCGCCGTCCTCCATCAAGCTTGCAAGGACCAAGCTCTTTCCGCCGGGAGCCGCGCACATGTCCAAAATGTTTTTTGAGCCTTCAAGCGGAAGCGAGAGCGCGGCCAGAACGCTCGCCGGGTCAAGAAAATATTCCGGCGCGTTTGGATGGCATTTAAACGGCTTCGGCGCGTCCTCCTTTAAGAGAGCCTCTTTTAGGCTTGGCCAACGGCCGCCGTATATCAGCGAATAATATTCTTCAAAGCCGGGCGCGCCGCGAAGTTTTTTTTCGGAGGCCGAGCTTTTCAAGCCGCGCAAGGTTCCTTCTTCAAGCGTGGGAGCGACATGGCGCGAATTTTTATTTTTCCCCATACTTTTCAAGCGCCTCCTCGTTCAATTTTTTCGCCCCGTAAAAACGGGCCATTCGCTCTTGCGCGGCTTGGCGGTCTTGCGAAGGCTCGATCGCGTTTCGCTCGGCGGACCATTCCAAAATGCCCGCGTCAAGCTTGAATTTTAGGACGCGCCGTATTGAATCGTCGGCGGCCGCGCGGAAGTCCGCGTCGTTTTTGTAAAGCCTTTGGACGATTTTCCATTCGTTTAAAAAGCGCTTTTCGCTCATCAAAATGCAATTCACGCCCGCAAGGATCGCGGCCTTTACGGCGCGCTCGCTGGGCCAAGAATTCTTTTCCAAGGCGGCCATAAAAATGTCGTCGCTGAACACAAGGCCGTCAAAAGCAAGGCGCGAGCGCAAAACGTCTTTTATCCAATAGGGGCTCAAGCTTGCGGGCGTTTTTTGGCCTTGCGCGTCCTTGCCGTCAATGTTTACAAGCGCGTGGCTCATCAAAACGCCGTCGGGCAAAGCCTTTAAAAGCGCGCCGAAAGGTTCCAAAACTTCGCGCTCAAAATCTTCGCCGCTGTAGGACAAAATCGGAAGCGCCAAGTGCGGGTCCACGCTGTTGTTGCCGGGAAAATGCTTTAAGACCGTCCCCACTCCGGCTTTTTTGTAAGCCAGCAAAGCCGCGCTTCCATATTGGACGACTTGGCTGGGGCTTCCAAAGGAGCGGCCGTCCAAAAATTCCTTGTTGGAATCGTTCTGGACTTCAACAACCGGCGAAAGGTTTAGGTCAAAGCCAAGCGCCTTTAGCTGCGCGGCGTTCAGCATATACAAAAGACGCGCTTGCTCGGGAGAAAGATTTTTTGCCACCCATTCGTTTTCGGGAAGCGGCCCCGCCACGCCGCGCAAGCGGTTCACGTAGCCGCCTTCCGCGTCAAGGCACAAGAAAGGCTCCACAACGTTTTGCTCGCGAGCGAAGGCGCGGACTGAATCAGTGAAGGCGGCTATTTGCTCGGGCGACTTTGAAATGTTGAATGAAAAGAAAATGTAGCCGCCGGGAACAAGGGGCCGCGGGCCGGCCGTTCCGTCTTTGCCCAAAGAATTTTCTTCCAGCCATTCCACAAAGCAAAATTCCTTGTCGCCTTCCAAGTTTATGACAAAAAGCTGGGAAAGCCTTTCGCTTTCGCTTAAAGAAAGCGCGAAGTCGTCAATGGCCTTGGCCCTTTTTTGAGCCAAGGCGCGGGCCTCCCTGTCAATTGAAAGCGCCAATTGCCTTGAGCGCGCTTCCCTAAGCTGGGCCTTGTTGGAGCAAGAAAAAATAGAAAGGAATAAAAAAAACAGCGCGGGCAAAAGAGGCGCCGCCCCCAGCCCGCGCTTTAATTTTATTGTCACTTTATCAGGCATGTCGTGATTGCCGGAACGTAAGTGATTAAAAGCAAAACCACAAGCTGGACAATCAAGAATGGCAAAACGCCCTTGATGACTTGTCCGACCGGCTTTTTGAAAGTGTAGGACGAAATGAACAAGTCCATTCCGACCGGCGGAGTCAAGAAGCCGATGCTCAAGTTCATGATGAATATCACGCCGGCCTGAACGACAGGAATTCCAAACGAGGCGGCGCTGTAAAGGAAAAGCGGCGAAACAAGCAAGATGGCCGAATAAATGTCCATCAAGCAGCCCACGACCAAAAGCGCCAAATTCATCAGCAAGAGGAAGGCGTACTTGTTCTTTACGTAAGTCGTGATGAAGGCGTTGACGTTTTCCGGGATGTTCGCGTCCTGCATCCAATAGCTTAAGGCCGCCGCGCTGGCGATGATGAACAAAATTCCGCCAGAAACAGGAACGCTGTCGGCTATGACGCGGGCGGTGCTCTTTGCGTCAAAATCGCGGCGGAACAAGAAGACGAGCGCCACGGCGTAAATGACCGCGAACGAGGCCACTTGGAACAAGTTGAAAAAGCCTGTGAAGTATGTGACGCAAATCAAGACCGGCAAAAGAAGCTCGGGAACGCAGTTCACGAAAGACTTTCCGATTTGAACGGCCGAAAACTTGGGCCTGTCCTTGTTGTTGTCAAAAATGATTCCAAGAACAATCATCGAAAGCGCCATTATCGCGCCAGGAATCAGGGCGCCGACAAAAAGCGTGACCACGTCAAAGCCCGGCTCAAACTGCGTGATGACGGTGTAGTTTGACGAAGCGTACATGATTATCGCCACGCTCGGCGGGAACAAAAGGCCGACCGCGCCGGACGAAGTGATCAGGCTTTCGGCCCTGTCTTTTTCGTAGCCGGAACCTGTCAAAATTACGGCAAGCAAGGAGCCGAGCGCCAAAATGGTCACGCCAGAAACTCCTGTGAACGTAGAGAAGAACGTCAAGACCAAAACGGCGGCCACTACAGTTCCGCCCCTGAACCAGCCGAAAAGCGCGCGGAAGAGTTCCACAAAACGCTTTCCTGCGGAGCCTTGCGCCAAGACATAGCCCGCGATTGTGAACAAGGGAATGGCCGCGATGGACTTGTCGGCGAGCTTTGAGTAGGCCTCAATCGGAAGAACGTCGATGTAGCCGCCGGCCTTTGAGAAAATCACGTAAGTGATTCCGCTGATGACTACAAAAAGCGGCACGCCGGAAAAAGCGAGCGCGATTAGCGCGACGACCCAAAGCAAGACGGTCTTGTCGCAAAAGGCGTTCCACGCGTCGGCCATGGCGTACAAGGCGCTCATGTCGGAATTTCCGGTCAAGTACCAAATGATTCCCGTCACGGCGCTCATCGACGTCAAAAGGCCAAAAATCGTTCCGGCAATCGCCGCCGCGCGCTCCTGCCAGCCTTGCGCCCTTTGGAAGACCAAGACCAGAATCATCAAAAAGCAGAGCGGATAAAAGAAAAAGCAGCGCTTTTCGGTCAAGAACAAAAACGTGTTCGTGAACTGGTCGGGATTTACGATTTGCAGGAAAGAAGCCAAGAAGAGCTGGGTGATGATGAGCGATGTCACAAAGGTCGCGACCAGCTTAAGGACATTTTTTGCGGCCGGCGGAAATTTTTCCGTAACGTTCGCAAGGCACAAGGCGCGGTTTTCGCGCCATGTTATAAGTCCGGCCACGCAAGCAAAGACAAAGGCGATGTTGACGACAATCGTGTCAGCGTCCATGACTTGCAAATGCAAGTTGTCTTGCATTATTTTTATCACAAGCGCGGTGACCGTCAAAAGGGCCACCAGCGCGACGGCAAAAATGTCTTCTATTTTTTTTAGCATTAGTTGCCCCTGAATTTGTTTAGGAAGGCCGTTATGCGCTCGTACAAATCCTTGTCGGCCACAGGAGTCTTGGGGTCGTACATGTAGCGCGCCTTGTCGGCGAACTCGTCGTTCCAAGCCTTGAGTTCCGAGGCGTTGGGCGTAAATACTGTGGCTCCGCCGCTTTCGCATCTCTTGAGGTATTCGACGTCGTTCTTTTGCTGGGCCTCGATGAATTTCTTTTCAGCCCTCTTGATGCTGGCCTTTAGTTCCGGCTTGAACTTGTCGGGAATCGCGTCCCATTCAGCCTTGGAAATCACAAAGGTGACCATTACAGGGCAAAGCGGAACGTTGAGAATGTTGGTGAGCGTCTTGTAGTACTGCGCGGCGTATCCGTACATCGGAATTGTGAACACGCCCTCAACTCCGCCCGGGCTTTTCATGCTCTGCAAAAGCTTGTCGGCTGGAACGTCCATCGTAAGGTAGCCGGCGGCCTTGAAGGCGTTGGCCAAAAGCGGAGACGTGTTTCCGCCAACAGTAAGGCGCTGTTTTTTTAGGTCGGCCGGAGTGTGGACCGGATTCTTTGTAAAAAAGCAGCACCAGCCGATGTTGAAAAATCCCAAGACGGTGTAGCCCTTGGCTTCCAACGGCCTTTGCATCTCAGGCGTGAATTCTTCCAAAACGGCGTTCACTTCTTCCTGGTTGCGGAACATGAGAGGAACGCACAAGGTCATGATGTGGCTTTCGGGACAGAATGAATCGACGCCAAGCGAAGTGAACACGGCGCCGCCAATCGGAGGCTTTTGGCCGGGGCGGACTGAATTGAGCTTTTTGATGACTCCGCCTTCGCCTCCCATTGAATCCGAGTTCATGAACTGAAGCTCGATTTCGCCGCCGGTCACCTTGGCCCATTCAGCGGAAATCGTGCGCTGGTCAACGTCCCACGAGGAACGGGCGGGCGCCACGGATGCGACTTTGATTATTGTTTTTGCGGAAACTGTTCCCGCCAAAGACGCCGCCAAAAGGACGGCCGCGATTTTCTTAAAAGCTTTCATATTTCATACTCCATATTTTACGGATGAACGCGCAAGGCAAAGGCCTAGCGCCGTTTGCCTATATTTTACCAAACGACAAAATAATCGTCAACATGGTCCAAAAGGTACTGGGCCTTTTGCTGGTTCAACACGCACATAAGACGGCTTGAAGGGTCGTCGTCAGGATTTATAGCCAGCGCCTTGTTCAGGCTTTCTATAAAGCCGTCGCGGTCGCCCGAAGGCTTGCAAACGCTTTGGGCGTAGGTTATGTAAATGCCGGGGGAAGAGCCGCCGCTGGCCTTAAGGGCTTTTTCGTAACATTCAAGGCCCCTCTCGTAGTCGCCGCCAAAGTCAACCGGCGCGGCCGTGTAGAATTGGCAAAGCGCGTCCCATATCGCTCCCTTGTTGTAGTTTGGGTCAAGGGCGGCGGCGGCCTCCAAAAGCGCGACCGGTCCTTGAATCGAAGAAAGCATGTCTATGTCCAAGGGGTCGAGCGACCAAGAAATAAGGCTGGCGCCGCCCGCCCAATAGGCCGCGTTGACGTCGTCCTTTTTGATTTTTGAAACATAGCTTTTTATCAAGTCCGCGTCGCTGGACAAAAAGGCCTTTTCAAAGCCGGGCCAGCGGCTTTCAAACACGTTCAGTATTGACTGGCGGCCCTTTAGATAGTGGTATTTTGCCCGGTTGAATTCCGCGACTTGCTTTTCAAGCTCGGTTATCGGAAGCTTTTCCGCCGGAGTTTGGACGCAAAGGTTTCCGTACATCACGTTCAGCTGGCCCGACATGATTTGCAGGCCTTGGTGGCCGGGATTCTGCAAGGCCAAGATTTCATACATTTTTACAATCATGGGAAGGACTTCCGCTATTATTTGCGGATCCTTTTCGCCCATAAAAGCCATCATCATGTCCGGCGCGTCCGTTTTTTTAGGAACTGCGACGCCATTTTTGTCGGCTCCGGCCACAGAATCGCCAATCTTGTTGGAAATCATGCTCTTGCATGAAAAGAAGACGGGCGCGAGGGCCAAAAGAGCGGCCAACTTTAGATAAACTTTCATATGAATATTATAATAGAAGAATACGGATATGGCAAGCGCAAAAAGAAGGCCCGTCGCAAGCGGCAAAGGCTCTAAACTTGGCCGCGCAAATTCCGATAATCAAAGGGAATTCTTATGCAAAATTTTTGCGGGGTGGATTTGTATGAAAAACCATTTATTTGTTCTTGCGACGGCCATTGTTTGCGCCGCGCTTTCATTCGCGCTCTTGTCTTGCGTTTCGACCAAGCCGAGCGAAAAGAAATCTGGAACGGCCCAAGAATACATTTTGGCGGGCGAAATTGACAAGGCAAAAAGCCTCTTTTCAAACCAAGCCGACATCAACAATGTTGACGAGGACGGAAACACGGCCTTGCACGCGGCCGCACGAATCAACGACGGCGACTTGGTGACTTTCCTTGTCATAAAGGGCGCCGACACCGAATTGAAAAACAATTCAGGCGACACCGCCTTGCATGTCGCCGTAAAAAGCGAGGCCATGAACGCGGCCCGCTCGCTCACCTCCATGGGCGCCGACATTTTTTCGCTCGACGCGGAAGGAGCCAGCGCCTTGGAAACTTGCATCGGCAAAGGCGAGCTTTACTACGACATAATGATAAACGAAAAGACCGCCGCGCTCAAAGATTCCGCCAGCGGAAACGGCATTGTCCACTACTTTGTGAACACGCAGAACAAAAACGCCGTTGACTACTGCATCAACAAAAAAATCCCGATAGACCAAAAGAACAACGCCGGAAAAAGCCCGCTGGCGCTGGCCCTTCAAGACCCGCAGAACATAATCCAGGCGCAAATAGCCGCCGACTTGATTTTGGCCGGCGCCGCTCCGGTCAACTGCAACGCCAAATATTTTGAAGAGGCTCTTTTGCAGCGGAACATGTCGCTAAGAATGAGCGACGGCCAAACGCCCTTGCACTTTGCCGCCATCTACGGACACGCCGGAATCGCGCAATACCTTTTGGACAACGGCGGCGACACAAAGGCCCAGGACATTTCGGGCGCCACTCCCCTTCACGAAGCGGCCCGCTACGGAAACCTCGAGATTGTCCGCCAGCTTTTGGCAAGCGGCGCCAACGTAAACGGCCAGGACAGCTTGGGAAAGACAGCGCTCTTGGTTTTGATTCCGCAAGAAAAGCAAGCGGAAATTTACAGCCTGCTTTTGACGAACGGAGCCAACGTAAACCAAAAGGACATGTACGGCGACACGATTCTGCACATAGCCTCAATGTCAAAGATTTCGCCTGAAATCTTAAGAATGTTCACGGAAGCCGGAGCGGACATCAACATCCGCAATAAAAAAGGCCTCACGCCTATCGCCACCTCGATTGAGCACGGCCAAGCGGAACAAGTGAACTTCTTTGCCATCAACGGCGCCGACATTCACGCCGAGGACGCGAAGAAAAACACGCCGCTCACAAGCGTTTTGGCCAGAAGCGACGACATGTACAAGGCTCTTGTGGTCAAGCAAAACGCGTCGTCAATCGATTCTGAAGGAAACACGCCCCTTGTGGTCGCGCTAAAGAGAAACGCAGCTTTTGAGCGCGTTCAATACATCGCGGACCTAGACTCAAACGTAAACGCCAGAAACCGCGACGGCGAAAGCGCGCTTTTTGTGGCCGTGCAAAAGAACAACCGCGCCGCGGGAGAGCTTTTGCTTTCGCGCAACGCCGACATTTTCGCGGCGAACACGCAAAACATTTCTCCCTTGCGCCTTTCGCTTGAAAGCCAAAACGGAAGCGAGCAATGGCTTTTGAATTCAACAACCATCGCGGCGCGCGACGGAAGCGGAAATTCCGTCCTGCACTACGCGGCGGAATGGTCGCTTCCCAACGACGTGATGAACTTTTTGATTCAAAAGGGCGCGGACGTGAACGCCGTCAACGGAAACGGAGAGACGCCGCTCTTTAGCGCCGCGAAGGCCGACAACGCCGCCGCCATTGACAGCCTTGTAAAAAGCGGAGCGTCATTGGCCGCGCGCGACCACTTGGGAAGCAGCCCCTTGCACGCCGCTGTCCGCTGGGACGCTTTGACGTCAACCGAAAAATTGATAAACCTTGGCCTTAACATCGACAGCCAAAACGTTGCCGGAAAGACCCCGTTGGCGGAAGCGGCCGTCGAAGGAAACATCACAATGGCGCGTCTTTTGCTTAGCCGGGGAGCAAATCCAAACACTTACGACCAGAACGGCCGCACTTGCCTTAGCGACGCGATTCGCGGCGGCCAATTTGAAATGACAAAGCTTTTGCTTTCGGCAAAGGCCAACCCGCAAATTCAGGATTTGTCAGGCCGCACGCCTTACCATGAGGCCGCGAGCCTTGGCGACAAGGACATAATCGACTTGCTCAAAAAATCGGGAGCCAACCCCTTGGCCCGCGACAAGAGCGGCGTCACTCCCCTTTCCATCGCCTTTGCCAAAGGAGAGGACATAATCTATTCGGTTTTGGGAAACGACAGAATGATCGCCGACTCAGACGGAAACACGCCGGTTCACATAGCCGTTCAAACAAGAGCCAAGCAGTCTATTCTTGAATCCTTCATCTCAAAGGGCTATCCCTTTGACACAAGAAATTCCTTGGGCTGGACTCCGCTCGCGCTTGCGGCAAGTTATGGGCTAAAGGACGCGTCCGCCCTTCTTTTGGAAAAAGGCGCCGACCCATTCGCGCAAACTCCGTCAAAGGGCGGAAGCGTCCTGTCGTTGGCCTTTAACGAAAAGGGCGGCTATCTTTTGGGCTACATAGTGAAGAATGCCAAAAACAAAACGGACATTCGCGGAAACACTATCTTGCATTATGCCGCCCGCCTCGCCGACAAAGAAACCGTGGCGCGGCTGCTTAAGCTGGGACTTAACAAACGCGCCAAGAACGTGAGCGGAGAAACGCCTTACGACATAGCCGTTAATTGGAAAAAAGACGGCAACGCCGCGTTGCTGAACCCCGCCGCAAGCCCAAGCGCCGACACGGAAGAAAAATAAAAAAAAATAGCCGCGAAATCGCGGCTATTTTTTTTTATTTAAACAACACGAGCGGCCCAGGCAGCGTCCTAATGGACGCGTGAAACCGCTCGAACGAACCATTAAGGTTTTGCATTCAACGAAACGAGCGGCCTAGACCCTAAACTGGCCCAGCTCGTTTCCGATGCTGTCGATTGAATTTTGCATTTCAACGGCAAGGTGTTGAAGCTGTTCGCTGGCGTTTGAAATCATCGCGGCGCCGGAACGCATCTCGTTCATGCCGTTTTTCATTCCGCCGGTCGCGTTTTCAAGCATCTCAACTTCATGCAAGATGGCTTGGTTTCCCTGCGTCATTTCCTGCGAGCTTTCCTTAACTTGCGCGGAATTGCTGTTCAAGACGTTCAAGGCCTCGTTGATTTGCGCCGAGCCTTCAAGCTGCTCGCTCATGGCGCCGCTTATTTCCTGAACCAAGACATCGGTCTGCGAAATGCTGTCGGCCACGGCCTTGAGCGCGTCTTGCGAGCTCTTGCTGGCCGAAACGATTTTGTCAACCGATTCTTGTATGGTCTTTAGCTGGCTTCCGATTGTCTTTGTCTGGGCGCTGGAATTTTCACTGAGCTTTCTGATTTCGTCGGCGACGACGCTAAAGCCTTTTCCCGCCTCTCCTGCATGCGCGGCTTCGATGGCGGCGTTCATCGCAAGCAAGTTGGTCTGGCGCGCGATTCCGCTTATGACGCTGTTGGCGGTCTTAAGCATTTCGCTCTGCTGCTGAACGTCCAAAACCATCTTGTTGACTTCTTCCTGCTTTTCAACGCCGTCAATCGCGCCCTTTTGCAAGGCGGCGAAAGAGCCGGCCAGCTTTTCAACTGAATTGTTGACGGAATTGATGTTGCCAATCATTTCCTCAACGGCGGAACTGGCCTGATGGACGCTGTCGGTCTGGTTTTCTATCATGCGGCCCATGGACTCGATGTTGCTGGAAATTTTAGTGACGGCGCCCGACGTTTGGTCAACGGAGCCGGCTTGCGAGTCAAGGCCTTTTCCCATGCTCTCTATGTTTTCGATGATTTGGCTGATTGATGAAACAGTGTTTTGCGTGCAGTCGCGCAAGGCCGTTCCTGTGCTGACCAATGTCTCGTTGGATTTTTTCACGTTCCCGACGATGCCTTGGAGCTTTTCGATAAAGTGGTTCAAGCTGTCCACAAGGTCGTTCATCATCTTTAGGGCGCTTTCATTTTTTAGCTGAACGCGCTGGGTAAGGTCCGCGTTTCCGCTGGAAAGCTCGTCAACAGCTTTTTTTAATGTTCCCGCTCCAAGCACGATGTTGGAAGTGTAGAAGGCGACAAAAAGCAAAACTGCCGCCACAAGACAAATGGCGATCGGCGTGACGGCGGCGGCCCAAAATTCCTTGGGCGTGTAGCGCAGCTTCATGACCATGTGCCAGCCAATCAAGTCCAAGGGGCCAAGAACAAACTCCGCGTTGGAAGCCGAACGTGACTCGATTTTTGCGGGAAAGGCGTCGAACTTGGCAAGTTCCGGCATGCGGACCGTAGCCTGAACATGGTCCTTTAAAATCGACTGGTCTGTCGCGCCGGTAATTTCAAGATTGTCGTTGTAAAGGTACATTTCAACGTCGTCAGGAATTCCCTTGTACATGCTCTTTATGAAGTCAGTCAAAGGAATGCCGGTTCCGGCGATTCCCACGGGCTTTTTGTTTTCGTCGCGGACAACGGCGTTTACCCAAAGCATCGTTTGGTTGAGGTCCGGGTTGTAGTTTATGTTGAAGTTGTATTCCTCGGTCTCATACATGGTCATCTTGTACCAGTAAGTGTCGGGGTCGTCAGGATCCAGCGTGTAGGCGTATTGCATGTCGCTCCAGAACTCATGGTCTTGGTCGCTGACCCAGAAAATGGATTTGCTCAAGAATGAATTTTGATATGACGAAAGCTCGATTTTTCCCATGCGGGCCGCGTCGTCGTCCTTGGGGTTTTCCAAATAATTTTTTACAAGGGGGGAACGAACCATTTGCCTAACAAGAGTGAGCTGCTCGTTAAGGCTGGACTGGAATTCAAGCGTCTTGATTTGAGCGGCATGTTCCAGCTGAATGTCAGCCTGCTTTCTAAAAGATTTTTCAGACCAGAAAAAAGTGACCACAACGGCGACCGCCAAAAGAATGACGGCGGACACGATGATTTTAAGCTTGAAGTTTTTCATAAAAATAATTTTACACCCTTTTTTAAAAAAATCAAGCCAAAAAGCGAACAAATTGACAAGAGCGCAAAGTGGCGTTAGAATCTTCTATATTATGAGAGTGAAAGCAACATTTATTCACCGCGCAAGGGCGAAAATACTTTTCACCGCGCTTTTTTTCGCGCTTGCCCAAACGGCGGCCTTTGCCCAAGAAAAGCCCTGGCCCAACACAACTGTCGTCGGGGCGGCGCAAGGCTACAATCCTAAATTGACCGACGACTTTTACGCGGCCGTAAACCGCGAATGGCTCTCTTCGGCCAAGATTCCCCAAGGATACCCAAGGACCGGCTCCTTCACCGAGCGCGCCATTCAAGTTGACAAAGAGCTTTTGTCCCTTATGACAAGGAAGGACATCAAAGGCCGCGACGCGCAAAACGTCCAAAACCTTTACGAGCTTTTCCTTGACTGGGAAGGAAGAAATGCCGGAATAGACGAACTAAAAAAAATCGTCGGCCGCGTTAATGAAATAAAAACGATTGAAGAATTCCGCTCCTACATCGCAAGCGACGCCTTCATTTACACCTGCGAGCCCTTTTGCGACTTTTACGCGGGAAACGACATGAGCGACCCGATGAAAAGCGCTCTGACAATTTACCCGACAAGCCTTTCCTTGAACGACGCGGCGGAATACAAGGCGCTCACCCAAAACGGAAAGAACCAAAAAGCCTTTGTTGACGCGGCCACGCTTTTTGTCCTAAAAAAAATCGGCTTTGACGATCAAGAGGCCAGCGCGCTCTTGGAAAACAAATACCAATTTGAAAAAGAGCTCGCTTCCGGCATGATGACAACGGAAGAAATAAACTCTCCCGACTACTACTCAAAAGCCCTTAACAAAAAGAGCCTTGCGGAGCTTGCGGAACTTTCGCCAAATTTTCCGCTTGTCCAAATAATGAAAGCGCGCGGCATGGACAAAGCGAAAAGGATTTACCTGACCGAGCCGGACTGGCTTAAAAAAGCGAACGAACTTTTTGTCCAAGAAAATTTGGAAAAGGCCAAGGCCTACGCAATCGCCTCTACCGCGCTTGAAAACTCCGCTTTTTTGGACAAGGAGACATACGACTTTCACAAGGCCGCGCTCAACAAGCGCATGGGAATAGCGCAAGCGCAAGGCTACCAAGACGACGCGCGGGATTTTGTTTCCGACGCGCTTTCAGTTCCGCTTTCAAAACTTTACGCAAAGCATTGCGTTGACAAAAGCGCAAAGAGCCGCGTCACAAAGCTCATCAAGGAAACGATAGCCGAATACAAAAAAATCGTCATGGCGCAAGACTGGCTTTGCGAAGCCACAAAGAAAAAGGCCGTCCAAAAGCTTTCGGCGACAAAAATCCACGTGGCCTACCCCGCCCTTTGGGACAACTACAGCGCGCTTGACATCCGCTCAAAGGACGAAGGCGAAAACATTTTTAGCGCCGTAAAAAAGATAACGGCCTTTTACATAAAGAAAACCAACAAGCAGGTCAACAATCCGTTTGGAAGCGGAATGTGGAACGGCAAGGTTTACGAAGTGAACGCCTTCAACGGCTTTACGAACAATTCAATCAACATCATCGCGGGCATTTTGGGCGGAGCTTTTTTTGGCCACGACATGAAGGACGAGGAGCTTTACGGAACTCTTGGCATGGTAATCGGCCACGAAATAAGCCATTCATTTGACGCGACCGGAAGCCAATTTGACAAGAACGGCGCTATGAAAAATTGGTGGACAAAAGAAGACTGGGAAGCCTTTGAGGAACGGACAAAAAAAATCGCGGACTACTTTGACAGCATGAACACTCTTGGAGACCGCCATCAAAGCGGAAAGACAGTCCAAGGCGAGGCGGCCGCGGACATTGGCGGAGCCAAGGTGATGCTTGCGCTTTCAAAAAAGAAGAGCGGCTTTGACTACGACCTATTCTTTAAAAGCTTCGCCCGCCTTTGGGCCAGCCTTTGCCAAAAGGAATTCGCCGACATTCGCCTTAACAAAGACACGCATCCCTTTGACTACTTGCGCGTCAACGTGACCTTGCAGCAATTTGAAGAGTTCCATCAATTCTACGGAATTAAGCCCGGCGACGGAATGTACCTGGCGCCGGAAAAGCGCGTGGGCATTTGGTAAGCCAAAAAGCGGCGGGGCCGACCAGAACTTTTTGCAAGACCAAAAGGCGGCGGCCCGGCCCGAACTTTTTGCAAGACCAAAAAGCGGCGGGGCGGCCGCAAGCCCGTCAAGCCTCGACAAACTTCACGAGCAAGTTTGGAATGTCCACGCTCTTGGCCTTGACCATGATTTTGTCGTTAAGCTCAAGATTCTTTGACGGCGCGAAGACCGTTTGCTGCGCCAATGACGGAATCATAAAAACTGCCTCGTTTCCCTTAAAGTCAACGCACACCGCCTCGCCGGTCCAATCGGGATTTTGCAAAAGATAAACGAGCGTCCAATGCAAATCGCTTTTTCGCTCGGCCTTTTTGCAGGCGTAGGCTGCTTGGTCTCCGGCAGAAAGGCGCTCAAGCATAGCGTCCTTGTCAATCAATTCCCGGCCGTCCAAAAAGGCGCGCAATTGCTCGTGGCACAAAAGGTCTCCGTAACGGCGAAGGGGGCTGGTGACCTGGCTGTAGATTCCCAAGCCAAGCCCCGCGTGCGGGCCTGGAAGCAAGCCCACTTCGCGCCTATGCATGCATTTAACGGTCCTAAACTCGCCCGCAAGGCCTTCCGGCAAATCCTTGGGAATATCGGGCGCTTCCTGGCGGACGTAGACAAAAGGAATTTTGTTTGCAAAAGCGAAGCGCGCCGCGCCTTCGCCGGCCAAAAGCATCATCTCGCGCACAACGCCCGAGCTTTGCGGATGCTCTTCCGGCGCTATCGAAACTTTTTTGTTTTCGTCAAGCGTGATGTGGACTTCGGGCAAATTGATTTCCACGCTGCCGTTTTTCTTTCGCCGCTCCAAATTGCGCGCGGCGATGGCGAACAAGTCCTTCAGCTCGCCGTCCTTTAGCGCGTCCGCCGCCTGGTAGGTCAAGCGCTTAACGTTGACAAGCGTTTTAAGGACTTGGCACTCTTCTATCGTTCCGTCGTCGTTCAACAAAATGCGGAAAGAAAGCGCGCGGCTTTTTTGAGTCAAGCCCAGCGCGTAGTCTTCCAAGGAATCCTCGGCCAACATTCTCGCCGCGCCGTCAGGAATGTAAAGGGTGGCGCCACGGGCCATCGCGGCCTTGTCTATCGGGCTTTGCGGAAGAATCGCGCTGGCGGGGTCCGCGATGTGGACCCAGACATATTTTCCGTCAAAGGCCACGGCGTCGTCAGGGTCGGCCGACCATTCGTTGTCTATCGCGTAGGAAATTCCCGGAACCTCAAAGCGCTCCTCTTCCGGCGGCGAGGAAAGCGAAAGAGAGGCCGACTGCATCGAAAGGCCCCAGCGCGTTGGGTGCGGATTTTTTGTGATTTGCCATACGCCAGTGTCAAGCAAAAGCTTGTGCGCGGCCTCGGGAGTCGCGGCCTTTTTGATTTCTTGCATGACCTTTGACTTGTCGCTTTTTCCAAGCGCGACGGCCTCGACTTCGTTCATGAATTTTTGGTCGGAAGGAAGGTCAAGCGCGTTTTTCTTTAGCCGCTCGATGAAGGCCGCGTAGTATTCGGCTTCATGCGCCTTTAGGTCGGCCTTGCTTTTTAGCGCCTCGATTTCTTCGGCGGAACGGGGGGCAAAAATAAGCGCGCCGTTTTTTAGCTCGTCTTCCAAAAAGGAAAATTCAAACGAGGCGCGAATCTTTTCAAAATAAAAAAACGCGGCCTCTGCGGGCGCGGCGGAATCTACGAGCGACAAAAGTTCCTCAAAAGAAATTTTTTGTCCGGCCGTCGTTTCGTCGCTTTGCAAAAGCTCGTGGGCTTCGGCGATTTTCGCTCCGGCGGCCGCGTCGTTGAAGGCCAAGACTTTTTCTATCGTCACGTTCTTTGAAGGAAGCGCCGCGATGTCCTTTTCGCGGACTTTGACAGTCTCGTATTTTGCGGCCTTTCCTGTTTCAGTGGCGGCCTCTTTTTGGTATTTTATGGCGAACTTGTCGCCTTCAATTTCCGTGATTACGGCGGCGTTTTTTTTGTACAAAACCGCTTGATTTTTTTCCAACATATCTTCATTATAATAAATAGAAGAATAAAATGGAAGACAGTATTTTTTACATCGGGAACTTTTCTCAAAGCGGCCGCGAGGACTTGGAAGACCTTGAATTCAACGAGCAAGTCCACGCGGTGGGAATCGGCGCCTTTTACGCCTGCCCCAATCTAAGCCGCGTCGCATTGAACAAAAACTTAAATTACATCGCGCCCTTGGCCTTCTCCGCCTGCCCTTCCCTAAAGGAAGTTGCCGCAGACTCAAACATAATCGCGCTGGCCCCATCCGCCTTCGCCGCAGAAAGTCATTGTCGGGCTCGACCCGACAATCTTTTTCAAGACCAAAAAGCGGCGGCGTTTGGCGCAAGCGGCAATTCTTCGCAAGACCAAGAAGCGCGCGAACAAAAATCACTTCAAGACCAAAAGGCGCGCGACTTTGCCAAAAACTTTTTGCTAAAAAACCCTTCCTACAAATGCGAAGGCGCGATAGTCCACAACGCAAAGTGGCGCGCGCTTCTTTTTGCCGAAACAAAAGACTTGCGCTCGCTTTCTTTTCCGCGCGGAACAAAGTCAATCGGCTGGTTCGCCTTTGACGGCTGCGAACATCTTGAAGAAATCGACATTCCGCCTACGGTCGAATGGATCGGCGAGCGCGCCTTTTCAAACTGTTCCGGCCTAAAAAAAGTCACGCTGACAAAAAGCGTAAAGCAAATCGAGCAGGCGGCCTTCATGAACTGCCGCGCTCTTGAAGAATTTAAAATCCCAAAAGGCTTGGAAGAAATCGCGCCCATGACTTTTAGCGGCTGCGAAAAATTGAGGGCCGTTGAAATACCTTTAAGCGTCCGCTCGATTGGCGAGGCCGCCTTTGAATTTTGCTCCAGCTTGGAAAAAGTGACGGTCTCCAAATGGTGCCAGATTGAAGACGGCGCCTTTGACAAGGGCGTGGAAATACACAGGCTCTAGGCGCGCAGCACGTCAACCAAGTGGCTTCCGGCACCCAAAAGCTCCGGCCTTTCTGAAATTTCAAGCGCGTAGTTTTTAAAAAGCTCAAAGGTTTCTTGGTCCATCGCGTTAAGCTCGCGCCTCATGTAGTCGGCCGGGCCGTCAGGCGAAAATATTTTGACCCGCTCAAGGCCGCTCTTTTTTTGCAGGGCGTTTATGTCTTCCAATCTAACGTAGGAATACAAGTCGCCGTCGCGCGAAATTGTCTTAAAGTTTTTGTCGATTTGTCCGGCCGCGATGTTCTCTTTGATTTTGTTTTGGCCAAAGCAATATTGCGTGACGGCGTATTCGTTCATCGTATATGCGCAAAAAATCAGGCCGCCCTTTTTGGCCACGCGCGCCGCCTCTGACAGCGCCTTTAGCTTGTCTTCCTCCGTGTGAAGGTGGTAAAGAGGACCAAGCAAAAGAACGATGTCAAAGACCGCGTCGTCCAAAAAATGAAGGTCGCGCGCGTCGCCTTTCCAGCACTTTACTTTTTCATGCTTGGCGCGGAGTTTTTGCAGATTGCTTGGGACTAGCTCGACGGCGGTAACGTCAAAGCCTTGCTTGCTTAGGGGAACGGAGTAAGCGCCGGTGGCCGCGCCAACGTCAAGGATTTTTTTTGCTTGCGACAGTTCCGCCAGCGACAAAATGTTTTTCATCGTAACAAAAAATTCGACTTGGCCGTGCCGCGTTTTAAGGCGGTGGTCCTCGTCGAATTTTTCGTAGTATTTTTCTAATTCTGTTTTTTGCATTTCAAACAAGGGGCGAGATTTTACCCGCCGCTCAGGCGAATTAAAACTCGTCAAGCAAAAAGCCCTTGCGGGCTTTTTGTCTTATTACTCCGTAGGGCGCTTTTTGAAAGACTTGCTTTCCAAAATGGCCTGGCCTTCGCCGACCTTTTGCTCCATCATCGCGCGGACTTTGAGCGGAAGGCCGAACAAGGTGATGAAGCCCTGCGCGTCCTTGTGGTCGTAAAGGTCGCCTGTGGTGAAGCTCGCGATGCTTTCGTTGTACAAGCTGTACTTGCTTCCAGAACCGGCTCCGCGAATCATTCCCTTGTTAAGGTAAACTTTCGCCCAGCCCGTGACGGTCTCTTCCGTCTTGTTTACAAAGGCCATCAAGGAGTCGAACAAAGTCGTGAACCATTTTCCGTCGTAGATAAGCTCGGCGACCTTGATGGAAACCTGCTGCTTGTAGTGGTATGTGTCGCGGTCAAGGCAAATGTGGTCCATCATGCGGTGGGCAAAGTACAAAATCGCTCCGCCGGGAGTCTCGTAAACGCCGCGGCTTTTCATTCCGACGCAGCGGTTTTCGCAAATGTCAACCAAGCCCACGCCGTGCTTTCCGCCAATCTTGTTCAATTTTTCCAAGAGAGAAAGCGCGTCCATTTTCTTTCCGTTCAAGGCGACGGGGATTCCCTTTTCAAAGTCAATCTTTACGAACTCGCCTTTTTCGGGAGCCTCTTCGGGAACGGTCGTGTTCTTGAGCATGTGCGGATAGTTGGGAGCGTTCTCAGTCTTCTCAAGCTCCAAGCCTTCGTGGCTAAGGTGCCAAATGTTTTCGTCGCGGCTGTAGGACTGGTCATGCTTCATCGGAACTTCAAGCTTTCTGTCCTGAAGGTACTTGATTTCGGCCTCGCGGCTGTCCATGTTCCATTTGGGGTCGCGCCAAGCGGCGATGACTTTAAGGTCGGGAGCAAAGGCTTTGATAGCAAGCTCAAAGCGAACTTGGTCGTTGCCCTTTCCTGTGGCTCCGTGGCAAATCGCGACGGCCTTTTCCTGGCGCGCGTACTCAACCAAAATTTTTCCGATAAGGGGGCGGGCGGTAGAAGTGCCCAAAAGGTATTCGTCTTCGTAAACGGCGTTGGCCTTAAGGGCCGGCCAGCAATATTCTTCGATGTATTCCTTTCGCGCGTCGACGACATAGCAGGCCGAGGCGCCGGTCTTGAGGGCGCGGCTTTTGATTTGCTTCCAATTGTCGCCCTGTCCCAAGTCAATGCAAACCGCGATTACGTCGTAGTCGTAGTTTTCCTTTAGCCACGGAATGATGACGGTTGTGTCAAGTCCGCCTGAATAAGCCAAAACAACTTTGTCTTTCGCTTTTGCCATAATTTTCTCCTATCCGCGCAAAAAACGGAAACTGTATATTTATGCAAAAAATTGTATATTTTTTCATTCAGAATGTCAAGAGAAAAAACAAAAAAAATCGCCGGACCA